>CAYZTG010000001.1:0-13657 GCA_964481475.1 uncultured Acholeplasmataceae bacterium
GTCTTATAATCATAATCCCACTCCACCCTAAAATTAAATATAAAATAAAGTGAATTTTATTAAACTTATTAAATGTTGCTCCTTTTAAACTTATTCCAATAATAATTACAGTCCACTGAATAATAATTAAAATTAAGTTTAAAGGATAGTTAATTACAATCAAATAAACAGGTAAATAGGTTCCCCCTATTAATAAATAAATACTGCTATGATCAAAACGGTGAAAAACAGCTTTTGTTTTTGATTGACTACGAAATGAATGATAAAGAGTACTCATTACATATAAAACTAAGGCACTAATCCCAAACAAAGTAACACCAACAATGGCAGCTTTAGTTTCCGCTTTTACAATCATCAATACTAAACCTACTAAAGCTAAAATAGCTCCAATACCATGACTAATTGCATTCGCTATCTCTTCACCAAAAGATTGTTTTTTATTATTTTCACTCATTATTCTCACCAAAACTATCTAAGTAGTCTCTCCCTTTTAAAGTATCTGGTTCTTCTTTTGATAAACTAGGGAAATCTAGTTGTCTTAAATATTCATAAGCAACTATCGCAACACTATTACTCAAATTAAGCGATCTAATTTGATCATTATGAGGAATTCGATAAGTTACATCTAAATTTTGGTGTAGCAAACTCCTATCAACACCGGTTGTTTCTTTCCCAAAAATTAAATAAACATCATCTTTTACATTTCTAAAATCTATCTCACTATAACTCTTTTTCCCATATCGAGAAAAGTAAAAATAGCTCCCTTTATTTTTTAGACTAAACTCATTAAAATTTGGATAAATTGTAAAATTAGCATTTTTAAAATAATCTAAACCACTTCTTTTTAAATACTTATCTTCCAAACTAAAACCCATCGGTTCAATTAAATGTAGTTTGGCATTAATCCCTACACAAGTTCTGATAATATTACCAGTATTTTGGGGTATTAACGGTTCATACAAAACAATATTTAACATAATTCTTCCAACATCCTTAAGATTTTTTTAGCATCCTCTTTGTACCAAGCGGGATATCTATCATCAACTAAAGTATTTTTGATAGCATCATTATAACGAGTATTTCTTTGTTTTAAAAGTATTGTTAAAGCATTTCTTAATAATAACGTTTTCCCTCGCCATGTATAAGCTTGTTTCCCATACTTTATCATAAATTCTTTATTACTTAAATAAAATAAGTCATCAATCAAAACATATGTCTCTTCGTTAGTCTTAAATAAATCATGATGATTATTAACTATTCCCTGATTTTTAGGGCAAACTCTTTGGCAAATATCGCAGCCAAGCAACAAATAGTTTTTCCTAATCTCTTCATCTGTAAAAGATCTCTTCGACTGATTAGCCGCACTTAAACATTTTTTAACATTAAAACCATCACTCAAAGCATTAACAGGACAAGCTTTAAGACAAACTCTACAATCACCACAAGAATCATTATTTTTAACAATAACTTCTGGGTACTGCTTTTTTGTTACAACTAATCCAATAAAGAAGTAACTACCAAAGTCTTGATTAATCATTAAATCATTTTTACCCAAATATGCTAAACCAGTTAATTCTAATGCCTTTCTTTCATCTAACGAATGATTATCAACATACATTACATATTCTTCAGCTAATAAAGTTTCTTCAATAATCTTCTTAATTACTAAATGATAGTCAATTCCATAAGTATACATACTTGCAGTAAGCCGATCAGACTTTTGCGGTAGCGAAATATTTGGATAACTAAGACCAACAACAAAAATACTGAAAAAACCATTAAGTAATGGTTCTTCTTGATATTTAGGATATCTACTTGTATTTATTACACCAACAAAATCAAAAGCTTTACAAAGCTTATCATAAATCATTACAACCCTCTTTTAGAAAGTAACCTCAACCCACTAATAACAACTACCATTGTACTTCCTTCATGGATTACAACAGCGAGAGGCATTTCCATTAAACCAAAAGTATTCATTACTAGTAAAAAAACAATAACAACCAAAGCAAAGAAAATATTTTGTAAAACAACTCTTCTTAATTTTTTACTAACTTTATGAACTAATGTCAATTTTTCTAAATCATTTTTAACTAAGACGCCATCACTAACTTCAATCGCGATATCAGTACCATCACCCATTGAAATACCAACATCTGCACTCTTTAAAGCTGCTGCATCATTAATACCATCACCAACCATCATTACTTGCGCATTAGTTTCTTGAATCTTATTAATAATTTTATATTTTTCTTCGGGTAAAACACCAGCATAATATTGATCAATCCCTACCTCTTTTGAAACTAAATGAGCAGCTTTTTCACTATCACCAGTAATTAACACCGTTTTAACATTATTATGTTTAAAGTAACTAACCATTTCTTTAGCTTTTTCATTGATTTTATCCCTAAAAGAAATTAGACCTTTAACTTCCTCATTTTCTTTAAAGTAAACAACTGTATAACCCTTTAAAGATGATTTTTCAATTTCTTCTTTCAAACAATCACTTAATTTATCTGAATTAGGCTTAACTAAGGAATATTCTTTATTCTTATAAGAAGTTTCTAGCCCCGTTCCAATCACATTTTCAACTTCCAAATCAATCGCACTTTCATTTGGAAAATATTGCATTACAGCTTTTGCAAGTGGATGATTAGCTCGGTATTCAAGTGAATAAATCATTTGATTAAAAAAGCTTTTTTCATCTTCTGTAACTTGGCTATTATAAACTAAACTAACTACTTCTGGCTTACCAATGGTAAGAGTTCCTGTCTTATCAAAAGCAACAACATCAATGTAACTAACTTTACTTAAAGCATCACCACTTTTAAACAAAATTCCTGATTTAGCTAAATTAGAAAGAGCTGATAATGTCGCAGGGATATCAGTCACCGCAAGAGCACACGGTGAAGCACCAATTAATAACACCATTGTTCGGTAAAAACTAATCTCATGACCCCAATTAAAAAGATATAAACCTAATAAATAAAAGAGCGGTGCGACTACTAAAACTATCGTTACATAAATTGGTTCAATCTTTTTAATTAGTAACGCTGTTTTTGTATAACTAGTTTTAGTTTCTTTAACCATCTCGACCATTTTCGCCAAAATAGTTTCGCTATTTTCTTTGTTTATTCTAACTATTAAAGTACCATCATGATTAATTGTACCCCCAAAAACATCCATCCCTACACTCTTTAAAACAGGAATCGCTTCTCCGGTAATTATTGATTCATCAATTTCACCTTTACCATCAATAATAACTCCATCTCTTGGAATTACATCACCTGGCAAAACTTTAATTAAATCATTAACCTTTAATTCATCACTCGAAACAGTTTTAACTTTATCATCGCTAGTAATTAATCTAGCACTTGGAGGTGTTAAAGCAAGTAATTTTTCAATATTAGCACTACTTCTATTACTAATAAAATCTTCTAAAAAATGTGCTCCAGCAAAAATTATTATTAGAATAACACCCTCATGGAACTGACCAATAATAAACGCTCCAATGGTAGCTAACAACATTAAAAGATGAATGTTTGGCTTAAATCTTTTTTGGCTAAAACTTTCTTTAATCGTATGTAAAAGCGCATCATAAATTACGTGAATTCCCATTAAACTAATTACTAATAAATAAACAGGTACTAGTAAATATAGTTCATTAAAATTTAAAACAATAATATTGAGGGGATCTATTAATAAACTTATTAAATAAATTCCAAACCCACCTAAATATAAAGCAAAATAAAACATATCATGTGAATGTTCATCCTTAACCTTATTTTCTAAATGTTTATTTCCCATCTTTTTCCTCACATTCCGCTTCCAAAGCGTGTTCTATTGCTTGATTAAATATTTCATAAACGTGGTCATCTTTTAAACTATAATAAACAAACTTACCTCTTCGGTTTGCTCTAACTAAACACGCATCTCTTAAAGTCTTTAATTGGTGGCTAATCGCACTTTGACTCATTTTTAGCTTTTCAACAATCTCACTAACAGTTAACGCTTCTTCTTTTAATAGTGATAAAATATCAATTCTTGTTGGATCACTAATTGCTTTAAATAAATTGCTAACTTTCTCTTTATCTTTATTGCTTAACAACATATGCACACTCCTTCATATGAACAACCACTCATGTATTATAACATAGAAAAACAATTAAATAAATACTTTTTTGAGCCACTTTATAAAACTTCTAATTATAACCTTATTTATAAAAAAGCGAGAACTAATTCTCGCTTTCATTTGTATATTTAGTTAATAACTCATTTCTTAAATCCCATAAAGGTTTTGATAAATCGACATAATATTTATGAGCAAACTCAAACCGTTTTATTTCATCCCATAAAGTTGCCATTTCCTCTTTATGAAACTTTCTTATTTCCTCTAATGTTGGTTCTTTATAAACTAATTTACCTTTTTCAAAGATTGGTTCTAATAAATTCCTCACTGTAAAGTCTTTAATAATCTTGTTTTTCCAAGGATGCGTTGGATCAAACAAATGATATGGTTTTGTTGGGTCAATCACCTCATCGTGTAAAGTTATTAAATCGGCAATTGCCTTATTATTTGTATCGTAAAAACGGTAAAGACCCTTTCTTCCTGGTAAAGTAGTTTTTGTAACATTATCACTTAACTTCATTTTTGGAAGCCAGTCTCCATTACTTTTTAAAGCAGAAAGTTTATATACTCCCCCAAAAACTGAATCACTTTTTGATGTAATGAGTCGTTCACCTACCCCAAAAGTATCAATTTCGGCTTCTTGTCTAACTAATTCTTGAATAATATACTCATCCAATGAATTTGAAGCGGTAATTTTAACATCTTCCAATCCAGCATCATCAAACATCTTTCTAATTTCTTTAGATAAATATGATAAATCCCCTGAATCAATTCTTACACCTTTTAAGCGATGCCCATTGGGGATTAAATACTCATTAGCAACTTTAATTGCATTAGGAACACCAGACTTTAAGGTTGAATAAGTATCAACTAATAATAAAGTGTTTTCAGGATAAGTTTTCGCATAAGCTAAAAAGGCATCATATTCAGTCGGAAAAGACTGAACATAACTATGAGCCATCGTTCCCATAGCCGGAATATTAAAGCGTTTTTCTGTAAAAGTATTGGCACTCCCAATTACACCAGCAATATAAGCAGCGCGCGCCCCATAATTAGCACCATCATAGCCTTGGGCTCTTCTTGAGCCAAACTCAATTACTTCTTTTCCTTTGGCAGCATAGACTATTCTCGCTGTTTTTGTCGCAATTAAACTTTGATGATTAATTGTTAATAAAAGCATCGTTTCCATTATTTGACACTCAATAATTGGCGCAACAACAGTTAAAACTGGTTCACTAGGAAAAATTGGCGTTCCCTCTTTAACGGCGTATAACGACCCACTAAACTTAAAAGTTTTTAAATACTTTAAAAATCCCTCATCAAAAATATTTTTCGTTCTTAAGAAATTAATATCATCATCACTAAACTCTAACTCATGAATATATTGAATAACTTGTTCCAAACCAGCCATAACAGCATAACCACCATTATCAGGAATCTTTCTAAAAAACAAATCAAAAGATGCTAGTTCATTTTTCCCTTGCACAAAATAACTATTTGCCATCGTTAATTCATAAAAATCAATCAACATTGTTAAGTTTCTCATCAAATCGCCCCCTTTTAATTATAGCATAAAAAAAGAACATAATAGTTCTTTACTTACACTGATCACCTTCACAAAAATCGAAGATAACTTGTTTTTTTGATTCTTCATAAAAAGAAGCTAACATCTCACTAAAAGCTCCCACTGGATGAGCCCCTGGTAAATAAAACTTTTTATCTACTACAAAAGCAGGTACCCCTTTAAGTTTTAAAGCTTCTAACTCTTCTGTATTATCATATATTTCTTCTAAAAACATATCTGTTTGATAAACAGCTCTGACATCTTCTTTATTCAAACCAACAAAAGAACCAATTTCAGCTAAAACCTCAAGATTAGAAATATCTAAACCATCTTCAAAATAAGCCTTAAAGACGTGATCAATAAATATTGATTGTAGATCAAAATCAGTAATCATGTGCATCACTTGATGAGCTTTTTGGGAACTAGTTACGACAATATTATCAAAATCTAAATTAAAGTTAGCAAACTTTTCTTTTAAGAGATAATGCATCTTTTTTGCATCCTCATAACTGATATCTCGGTGTTTAGCTAAAGTATAATGAACATCTTCTACTAGTGTCTCTTTAATATAAGGAGTAACACAAAAACTTTTAAACTTTAAGACTACCTCTTCTTTATTTTTAAAACTATTTAATGCCTCTTCAAAATGTTTTTTACCAACATAAGAAAAGGGACAAACAAAATCAAACCATATCTCAATTTGCATATTATATCACCTATTTAGTATTATAAAGTTTTTTAAGAAGAGACTCAAAAGATATGCGTTTTTGTCTAACTTATTGTATAATTAACTTGGTGATACTGTGAAAAAGATTTTAAAATTTTTAACTAACAAAGTAACAATCATTGGTCTCCTTACTTTAATGCAATTAATCTTTTTTGTTTTAATTGTAAGATTTTTAGCTGACAAATATAATTATTTCTTATTTGTTAACTATGGTTTAAGTTTTATAATGGTAATATTTGTTTTAAAAAGTGATGAACTACCAATTTATAAAATGAGCTGGGTAATTCCGATCTTAATTGCTCCTATTTTTGGAGGTCTCTTTTATTTAACCTTTAAACCAATTAGTTCACGCCGTAATATTAAAGGAAAATCATTAAAAACTGATAAAATTAGAAAAGACTCTTTAAAAGAATTTATGAAAGAATCACCTAATCTACCACCTAGATTCCAAAAACAAATCAACTTTTTAGAACGAGAAGGCTGGCCCTATTTTGCAAATACTTATTTAGAGTTTTTGCCTTCAGGAGAATCAAAACTTACAAAAGTTATTGAAGTTTTAAAAACTGCTAAACATTCTATTTTACTCCATTATTTTATTTTAGAAGAAGTCGGCCAAGTTTGGGAAACTATTTTACCTATTTTGCTTGATAAAGTAAACCAAGGCTTAGATATCCGACTATTGTATGACGATTTTGGTACTTCTACACGAGTAAAAGCGAACTTTTGCAGTCGGATGAATGCCCTTGGAATTAAAACAACCATTTTCAATCCCTTAAAGTTACGATTTAGAGTTTCTCTAAATTACCGTGACCACCGTAAAATGATTATCGTTGATAATAATGAAGCTTTTACTGGGGGCATAAACATTGCTGATGAGTATGCCAATATTAAAAAACGTTATGGCCACTGGCATGATGCCGGAATTTACTTAAAAGGCGATGCAGTTGTCTCAATGACTGCTTCCTTCATTGAAGCTTGGAACTTATATAGTGATGATAAAATCGCTCTTCCTGATTACCCACCCTCAATAAAGGAAGAACATGATGGTTATGTCGTGCCTTACCATGACTCCCCATTTTTAAAAAATTATACAACTAAAAATCTCTTTACCCACATGCTTTATAGTGCGAAAGATGAAATCTATATTACTACTCCGTATTTTATAGTTGACCCTGAAATTATTAATACAATTAAGAACCAAGCCTTAAGTGGTGTTAAAATAAATATTATTATTCCCAAAATACCTGATAAAAAATTAGTTTATCTCGTAACTAAATATTATTTAAGAGAATTATCAACAATCGAAAATGTCTATATTTATGAATATACACCCGGATTTATCCATTCTAAAATAATGTATATCGATGACACCTTAGCTACGATTGGGACAGTAAACTTTGATTTTAGAAGCTTTTACCTTCACTTTGAAAACACTATATGGTTTTATGGAAGTAATTCATTAATTGATATTAAAGACTTTTTAAGATCGACAATCGAAAAATCTAAACGGCTTACTTATAAAGACTTAGATGACAAAAATATCTTCTACCGTATTTTAAGATCTCTTTTAGTCGGTGTCAGCCATTTACTTTGATAAACTTAAGTTTCTAATTACAGAGCCAACTAAATAAACTAAATCACTATCCTCTTCATTAAGCAAATACTTAAAAAGAGGATTTTTTGTTTCTAAGAGTAACTCCTTAACATCGTTCTTATAGTAAAAGTGACTCTTATCATTTAAGTTATAAACATACTTTATTAAGTTTTTATCTTTAATTTCTTTAACTAAATCTTTTATCAGTTTAGGAATCTGATAACTTACTTTCTCATAATAAACATTTTCTAATTCTAAAAACATGAAATAAAGCTTATTTGCTTGATAATAACACAAATAATCTTTAATCTCATTTAGTTCAACCTTAGTGAGCTTAATTGCTTTTTCTAATAACATAAAGCGCCATGTAAACCTATTTTGACTATCAGGCTTTAACTGATAAGCAGTTAAATACTTCTCTTTTAAATTAGTTAATAACTGCAAGACGTTAGCTTCATTAAGACTTACTAGCAGCTGATAAGCATCTAAATATAAATTAGTAAATGTTGGACTGACTGTCAAGCGGTGATAGATTTCTTTTAAGATTGTTTCACTCTCAAATTTATAATTACTTATTAAATCATTAATATTGATCTTTTCATCAATAACTTTATTGCTGTTTTTAAAATAATAATAAACTGTATAATAAATCTCTACTTTTGTAGACAGCTCAAAGTTAATTAGTGAATAACTCACACCACCACGACTATAAGTTCGATATGTTGGATGGCCGACAATATCATTTCTAATATGTTTAATCGTTCTTAACTCTTTATTTTGGTTAATATTTATCGAATACTTGTTATTTAAAACAGCTTTAGCTAAATCATATAAAGCATCAATATAGACAAATAAGTTTTGAAGTAAACCATAAATATTTAATATTAGTTCGCCCCTACTGGAAATCTCTTGACTAAGATATGTTTCTAAAACTTCATCACTATTTTTAAGGATACTTAAAGAAGACATCTTCTTGTAGTAATTATGATCATATGTCGGTTTTATTATTTTTATTATTTTACTTACTTCATTATTTTCCATCTTAGAACGCCTTTATATAATCTAATAAATCACTAAACTTCCATTTTCGGTAGTTTTTCCCACCAATTAAATAGCCAACTTCTAAACCTTTTAAGCGATCAACCGTTTCACTACTTTCGACATTATCAAAGATTAACTTTGTTTTAGTTTTAGCTGCATAATCTTTTAAACCAGTTATAAAAAACATTTCTTTTTCATTATTTAAATCTAGTTTATTAGTGTGATAAAAAATCTTCGTGGAATTAAAAGTTAAATAGTCATAATTATTAGTCCCAATATTAACTCCTAAATTAGTTAATTCTTCTAACTTTAAATAAGTATTTTTATAGTTATTTCCTTTGATAATCAAATCAATTAAACTATAAGGAACTTCATATTGTTTAAATAAACCAATTAAAAAGGAATTAAACAACTTATCTTTGATAGTTTCTTCATTAATTACTACGACAATTCTTAAATACTTATTAGTTTTTAAGTGAATTTCTTTAAAGGCTTTAAATGTTTCTTTAAGCAAATATTTTTCTAGTAAAGGTAATTTATTTTTTAGTTTAGCAACATGTTCATAATAGCTACTTTCAATTAAAAGACTTTCATCAAAAAGATTAACCAAATAAGCATATACTTTATTGGAGTTTAAATTAATAATTTGCGTAAATTCTAATTTAAGTTGATTAGTCTCAATTAATCTTTCAATTTGTTTTAAAATCTCAGTTTCGTATTTATCATTTAAGTAAGTTTCATATTTAAAGAAGAAATGACCAGTTAAACTTGTTTTAGCATGATAGTGCGCTAATGATAAATAACTAATAACTTTGTGGAAATCTCTTTCTCTACTTTCTACCGGATATCTTAAAATTCCGATAGCTAATTTTTCTTTATTAGGTAAGTCCTTTAAGTAATTATTAACTGCTCTAATATCGTTAAAAGGAAGACTCACTAAAAAACTACTTCCATCATATTCATAAACTAATTCTTTAGCAAAATAGTTAATTTCATTTGTCAGTTCTTTTATTACTTCTTCTTTTCCATAAATGTTTTCAATTGTATCGGAATTTTTTAAAGAAATTAATAAAAATGTTTGTTTATCATTAATCTTACTTTCTAAATCTTTTTTAAATTTAACTAATGTTTGACAATTAGTAAGAAGATTATAAGTAGCCAGTTCCTTTTGTTCTTTTAGTTCTCTTTCTTTAAAAGTAATATTATAAAATATTGCATAAATAATCTGATTATTAATTAACTCCACTAAATAAGTTTCCTGATTATGTTTGAATGTAATTGACTGTCTATTATTATTATGGTTAGTAATCATTTCAAGAGCTTCTTTAAATTTAGTTCTTTCGCTAATCTCAATAGTAAGTAAAAGGCCATCTAAGGTAGTATTTCTATTTATATTAAAAAATTTATTAAAGCTTTTTGTCCCAAAAATATTATTATTGACTAAATAAAAAGCCGTCAAAAAATCATTATCAAAAAAGTTACTTTTTATCTTAACTTCAGTACTCTTTTTTAAAAAGTTATTACTTTGAACAATTTCATAACTCAAAAAACTGCTTAGTAATTTAAACTTTAAATCTTCTTCATACAATGATTTTTTCTCTTCTTGGTAAAAGACAATTCCGTTATTATTATTTAAGTAATAAGCATATACTTGTTTAATGTTCGTTTCACTAAAATTGTTGTTGGAAACTAAATCATAATGATACTTTGATTCACCCACATTAAAGACAATATCTTCTCTATTTTTTAAAGATATTCCTAATATTGCTTGTTCAACTAAATCTTTATCATAATGTTTTTGGTAGAGTCTTTCTTTCTTATAATGAAATGTTTGTTTATTAAGATAAATTAAAACATCACTAAAGTTAAAGTACTTACTAATTACAATCAACTTGTTTCTTAAATTTTCATGTAAATCATCAAGATAAACTTCTTTTGATAAATCACTGAAAAGCTCTTCAAATAAGAAAAAGATTTTATCACTCTTTATTTTAATTTCTTTTGTTAGGGCAAGTGGAAGGACTTCTGCTTTAAGTTCTTCTTTAGGGATAACTAATGTCTTTTTCTTTTCTTTGGAAACTTTCCTTACTTCTTTTTTTAATTGTTTTAATTTTTCTTCGTAATAAGCTTTACTCTTTAAGTCTTTGTCTTGATAATAAGTTACTAAGCTATTATATAACATCTCTTGGTTTTCTAAAGACAGCTTCTTAAAATCTTTTTCATGTTCGGTTTCTAATTCTTGAACTACTTTAAAGCGATCTTCCTTAATATTTAAAAGGATTTGGTAATATTTTTGCAATATCCCTTCTTTAAGCATTTTTTCTAATTCTTGATAGTTATTATTTTCATACAAAATCTTTAAATTTAACTCATAAAGTGTTTGAAGAACTTCTTCACTAGCAATTGTTTTTAAATATTCAATATCTGTTTTTATTTTATTTAAATCATTACTATTACTAATTCTTTCTAATATTAAAGTAACCAATTCGTCACTATGAGAGTTAATATTTTTTAGATCATCAATTAAATGAAGATATTGTTTATTAAAAGCTTTATTAAACTTAATCATATTTAGTAAATGTTTTTCTTCTGCTGTAGCAGGAATTGCGTCTTGATATAAGTAGATATATTTGAGTGCTTCTTCATTTTTTATAAAAATTAGACTATCAATAATTTTTTTCAAAGTTACTAAATAAAGAGCATTTTTGTCTTGATGTTTAAAGTAAGGTAATGATTTTATTAAATAATCTGCTCCTTCTTCATAATAACTATTTTCAAATAAGAGATTACCTATTTCTAAATATAAAAAATAAACATCATCTAAAGAAGATGTTTTTAAGGAATTAAATAAATTTTCTAATTTAACTTGAACATTACTCAAAGTTTTTCATTTCTCCTAACAACTTAAATGTTTTCTTTAAATAGTTTTGACTAACAAGATCAAAAGGGATTTTCAAATCATTACTAAGCCCTATCTTATCTTTATATAAGGCAACTAAAAACCATTGGAGTGTTTGCGTTGCTCGGTGATAATAAAGGCGGTGGAGGTCACTACTAGATGGCGTTTTACCTAAATAAACTGGCAAAAGCTCTAAGGCATCTTCAAAACTTTTATTGCCAAAACAAGCAATATCATAAAAAGGATCATTATTGCCACTAAACTCAAAATCAACAAGATAGACTTGATCACTAATTACGAAGTTAGATGGTTGACTATCACCGTGCGTAAATCTTAGGGGAATCTTTGCATAGATATCTTGATAATAATTTGTGATGATTTCTTTTGCTTGATAGTATTCTTTTGGTAAATTATCATTAATAAGCTCATATTTTTCTAAGCGCTTAAAATAATTGTAGTTATACTTTGACAACGGTCCTTGATGAACAACTTTTAAAACATTTGCTACTTCATTTAAATGGTCAGTAGGAACTAAGTTTGATAAAGGTTCACCAGGCAAGAATTTTGCAATCTTTACACCACTCTCTAAATCAAAAAACAATGTTTTATTTGTCACATTTAACTTTTCAAACATCTTAATATGTTCTTGTTCTTCTACTCTATTAACAAAATATTCAGCACCACGGCCAACAACTCTAACAGTGTATTTTTTACCTTGATCACTAACGACAAACATTAAGTTACTCATGCCGCCTAGTAATCTAAATTCAATTATTGGATCTCTTAAATACTGTTTTGCTGCATTTATAATCGTTTTTTCCATTTTCATAGTTCCCTTAAAATAAATTCTCCTTTTTCATAAACTGCATACTTCCCTTCATTAAGTGAGCCAGGATTAATAAATGTAACATTATTAATAATATTTAAGTATGGAATGTGTGTGTGTCCAAAAATAACAACATTCACTTCTCTTCTGTTTGCTTCCATAATTAGTTCTGAAACGCCATGTTTGACGGCTAATAAATGGCCATGAGTAACCAATATTTTCAAGTCGTTAACGATCTCAACTTTAAAGAGGGGAAGATGATAATTATAATCACAATTTCCTCTCACAGAACTTACTTTAAACTCACTTAAAAGATCTTCATCTAAAACTGCATCACCAGCATCAAGATGATAATGATTTGGATACTTTGCTTTCACGACATTAAGATTTGTTAAGTTTCTATGAATATCACTAGTTATTAATAGTTTCATAATGCTTTTTTGAGCTTTCTTAGGGCTCTACTCCTGTGCGATATAGAATTTTTTTCTTCTTCTTGCATTTCTGCTAAAGTTTTTCCATATTTCTTATAATAAAGTAAAGGGTCATAGCCAAAGCCGTTTGATCCACTTAACTGCTCATTTATTCTAACTTTTAAAACACCTTCAAAAAAATTTACTTTTTTATTAAAAGGATTATATAAAGCTAGGATTGTTACTATTTTAGCATTTCTATTTCGCTTATTACTAAGTTCTAAAAGCAGTTTTTCGTTATTCTTTTGATCACTACCTGCATATCTTTTGGAATAAATACCTGGCCGATTATTTAACGACTTTACAAGTAGTCCTGAATCATCAGCTAAAGTAATCATTTGATGTTTATCACCAAAATACTTTGCCTTTAAAAAGGCATTTTCTTGAAAGGTAGTACCATTTTCCTC
>CAYZTG010000001.1:13667-98535 GCA_964481475.1 uncultured Acholeplasmataceae bacterium
TTAATTTTATTTTCGTTTAACGAAGCTATTAATATATCCATAATTTATTATATCACTTTTATAATTGAATATTAAGAGATTGTCTTTTTAAAATAAGTTTTGCCTTAAAAACCTATTAAAGGAGAGTAAACTAGTGTATAATTGTGATGGTGATAAGTATGGATAATAATACTAAAGTTAGTTTTGATGATTTATTTGTTAATGAGCAAAAAGACTTAAATAAAGAAGAAAAAAATGTTGATACCAAACCCTTTATTTTTGCAATATTAACATATTTTATCGTCTTTTTTTTAATTTCATCACTCTTACAAGCAATCTTTATTAGCAATAAAAATAACTTAGATACTTTTACTTCAACAGAAGCTACTATCGAAAATATAGCTAATGAATTAGGCTTTAGTTTTTCTAAACAAGATGATTATTTTGGTAGTAAAAACAAAGATGATGTTAACTACCTAGAATATGGTGATTATGCGATTATTTATTCAAAAAAGTTAGTTGAGGATGCTGACTTTATGGGGATGCTAAATTTTGAGTCGGATGAAGATATTACAAAACTTTTTAAGGAAAAAAGTTTTTATGTTAAGTTTAATAATAGTGGTTCAAAAGAGTTTCTAACGGAGTTTTCTTTAGCAAAAAGTGACTTTGATTTTTCAATTAGTGGTTATACTTCATTCAAAGCTAAGATCTCAACATTGATTAATTTCATTACCTATGTGTTAGCAATTATTCCTCTTGCTTTCTTATTATTTAAATTTATTAAATCTGATTTTAAACGACTTAATAAAAATGTCAAAATTTTCTTATCCTTTATTATAGTTGGTTACTTATATATAATTCTTGGCAATATCATTACTAATTTCGCTACTAGTTTTTTAAGATTAATTACTAATACAAAAGAAATAACTAGTATGAACCAAGCAGCGATTAATAAAATGTTACATTCTAATTATGCTATTTTAATGATTATTCCCGTAGTTATTATTGGACCAATTGTTGAAGAACTTGTCTTTAGAAAGTCTTTCTTTGGTATAATAAAAAACGACAAAATTGCTTTAGTCGTTAGTTCATTATTATTTGGATTGATTCATGTTATTGGTGAGCCTAATATCATTGATTTTATTATTAATCTTATTTCCTATTCAATTCCAGGGTTTGCCTTAGGACTTTTCTATATGAAAAATGATAAAAACATTGTTGCCCCTATTATTGCTCATTCAGTCTCTAATTTAATTAGTGTAATAGCTATTTTATTTTTGCTTTAAAAGTTTTATAATTCGTTTATTGTTTTGATTGTTAGCGTAATCTAAGCCACTAAAGTTATATTTATCTTTAGTGGTTTTATTTTTATATTTCAAGATACTTTCTTCTTCCCTTTTTAAAACTGCATGTCTTAAAGGATCTTCTCTTAAATTTCTTTGATAGAGAGAAGTTTCTTGGTGTGATTTTAAATAACTAATCATCTCTAAATCACCGTTTTCGTTTGCTAAATCAATTAATGTATGACTATATTTGTTACTAAGATCAACATATGCTCCTGCTTTTAATAAAAGAGTTACATTATCGAGATATTTATATCTAACAGCATTGAAGATTGCTGTTTCATAAACGTTATTAACTAGATGAGGATTATCTCCATTTTCAAGTAAATATTTCAACATTTTACTATTACTTAATGAACTAGCTAAATGGAGAAGGGTATTACCATTATGATCAATCTTTTTGTAGTTAGGTGATAATAGTCTAATATATTCATAACACTCGGTAGAACCACCCTTAATTGCTTCAAATAAAATTGATTCTCCTTTTTTATTTACCTCTTCTATTTTTGCTTTACTCTCGATAAGCATTTTCGTAATTTCTAAATTTCCTTTACTTAAAGCGATGAATAAAGGAGACTCATTATTATAGTTTAATATATTAACTTTTGCATACTTGTTCAATAAACTAATAATCATTTCTCTTTTATTTTTTCTAATGGCGTCAAATATAGGTGTTTCTCCTCTTTTATTAACTAAATTAGGATTAATATTATTGTTTAACAAATAGAAAAAAACATCTGTAGCATTACCAAAAATCGCATAATGCAAAAGACTATGCCCTAGTTCATCTTGAATGTCTAAATAGATTGGATTTTTATAAAAAAAGTCCAAGTCATTGTCTCGGGCTTTAAGAAAAACTTCCATACTTGTTACCTCGCTTATATTATAACATATAAAAAATAAGTATAACTACCAAAATTACGTAAATGTTATTAAACCTAGAAAATAAAAAAAGGACGCAAGTCCTAGAATTACTTCTATTTATTGCTGTCCTTTTTTAATTATTAGTTGATTATCTAATTACTCCACCAAGGATTAAGTTTAAAATCATAATCGTTACAAATCCAGCGGCCCAAGCAGCGGTTGTTGTACCACTCCAAAACTTAAGTTGTTCTTTAGAATCAGTAATTCCAATTGAACGGTTAACGATATGGAAATATGAGTCATTGAAGTAACCAAAGAAAATTCCACCAACAGCAGCAGCTAGTGCAGCAAATACTGGACTAGTTGATGATGCTAAGATGATTGGGGCAGTAATTTGTGCGGATGTTACTATCGCAACTGTTCCTGAACCTTGAATAAAACGAATCATTGTTGCAACTAAGAATGGTAATAAAATTACTGGAATTCCCCATTGAATCATTGAATTAGCAATTGTTACTCCAACTCCTGTATCAGCAATAACTCTACCTAAAGATCCACCTGCTCCTGTAACTAATAAGATAATACCAGCAGAACGAACTCCAGCATCCATATGTTTAAGAATTTCTTGTTTGTTCATTTTAAAGCCTAAGCCGTAAATAGAAATTAATACACCAATACCTACTGCAAAAATTGGGTTACCAACTAAAGCAATTATTTCTTTAAATGTTCCTGCTTCTAGTACGTTTGACAAAATACTATTAGAAAGAATTAATAAAATTGGCACAACGATTGGTGCAAAAGCTAACCATGCACTTGGAAGTTGTGTTTCTGGTTCTTTAGTTAAATCAAAATCAAATAATACTTGATCTTGAACTTCTAAACGTTGAATTTCTCCATCTTCACTTGGAACAATAACGATATTTTTAACTGCCCATTTCAAGTAGAAATATCCGGCAATTGTCATTGGAATAGCTACGATTAATCCCCATAGGATCATATTACCAACACTTACATTAAAGGCATCAGCAACTGCTAATGGACCAGGTGTTGGAGGAACCATGGTGTGGGTGATTACTAAACCTAATGCTAATGACCCTGCTAATACAGCTAAGTTCTTTCTTGTTTTTTGAGAGATTGATTTAGCTATTGGAAATAAAATTACAAACGCTGAATCACAGAAAATCGGAATTGATACGATGAATCCTGTTAACATCAAGGTCAAGTCTTCTCTTCCTTTACCAAAGAGTTTAATAAAGACTCGAGCCATCTTTTCTGCAGCTCCTGAAACCTCAAATATTTGCCCCATGATAACACCAAAACCAATAATGATACCGATTGATGATAAAGTGCCACCAAAACCTCCGGATAGCATACCTGGAATTTTTGACCCTGGAACGCCTCCTACAACAGCCACTATAACAGCAGACAATATTAGTGCTAAAAAGGCTGGAATCTTGGTCATTGTGACCATTACTACTAATGCAACTACTCCCACAAGCAATCCAATTAGCATTTGTGTTGAGTTATATGCATTTAAAATTTGATAAAACATCTTTTCCCTCACTCCTTCTTTTTTTTATTTTATCAATAACTTTTTTCTACAAATCAAAACTAAAATTTAAACTACCCCATCCTTTCTGTTAAATTTTAAATCATAATTTGCTATTTCATATTAATATACGAATATATTTGTGAATCATTCAATGCATCATACAAATGTTTTTTTGTTTTTATCATTCTTTTGTAAGTAATGATATTTTTAGGCTGAGCATGATAAGTAGTTCTATTGGTAATATCAACTAGTTTGCTAAACGCTTCTAGATGGTCCTTATCCATCTTCAGTCCTACTCTAGCTTGAATTAAAGCTCCCATCGCTGTTGCTTCAGCTGAAGATAACACTGCTACTGCCTTATTAAAAACATCTGACATAATTTGATTGAATGTTGGAAATTTTGTTAATCCGCCTGCGGCATAAATAATATCAACATAATCAATTAATTCTTCAATTAATTTTATATTTTCACCCATTTCAAGAGCGATACCTTCTAAAATTGCTCTCGCATAATCCCCTCGGTAATGGTCAAACGAAGCATTGAAAAACATTGCTTTAGAAAGTGGGTTCCAATAAGGAGCAGCACTTCCTTTAAAATGAGGAATTAACAATAATCCATTCGCTCCTGGACTTGATTCATTAACTTCCTTATTTATTTCTGAATAATCATTAGATTTTCCATAAAACTTTTCATTAAACCAAGTATAAATTGCTCCTGATGTTAAAAGACCCGCTTCAACAATCCACTTATCCTTAACTGCTGAGGCACTACATAAAACACGCATATTTTCATCAAAAACTGGTTTATCAGAATAAGCAATTACAAATGACCCTGTCCCAATATTAGCTTCTAGTGTCCCTGGTTTCAAAACATTCAAACCAACTGCAGCGCACTGTTGGTCACCACCAGCCAAAATTACTTCAATT
Source organism: uncultured Acholeplasmataceae bacterium (assembly GCA_964481475.1). Classification (GTDB taxonomy): domain Bacteria; phylum Bacillota_I; class Bacilli_A; order Acholeplasmatales; family UBA5453; genus DUQU01. The sequence continues at coordinate 18,333 of CAYZTG010000001.1, forward strand.
GAACTATCTAACCCTGTTTTTTCAGTAATTTGCTTACAAATCTTACCTGCAATGCTTCCTGGTTTAACAATCTTCGGTAATAAATCCTTATCAATTCCAAAAACACTTATTAATTCTTCATCCCACTCAAAAGTGTTAATGTCCATAAATAAAGTTCTTGCTGCTTGAGTACTATCAGTCACAAATTTCTCTGTTAGTAAATAAACGACATAGTCTTGAACACCAATTATTTTATGTGCTGCATAATAAATATCCGGCATGTTCTTTTTTAACCACATCATCTTTGGAGCACTAAAGTATGAATCTAATCTTAATCCGGTTTTTAAATAAATTTCCTTTTTACTCATTTTTTTAGTGACTTCATTAACTTGTTCGTAACTTCTTCGGTCTTGCCAAGTAATCGCGTTGTAAAGGACTTTTCCGTTAATGTCAACTGGAATAATTGATGCCCTTTGAGATGTTACAGATAAATGAGTGATTTTGATATTTTCGTTTTTGGCAAAATCATTAGTTTCTTTTAAGATTTTATATAAACCATTTTTCCAAGTTCTTGGATCTTGCTCAACCTCAATTCCGTTGAAGATTGGGCTATATAAAACTTTAGTTTCAAAGACTGCTTCTTTTGCTTCTTTATATAAAATTGCCCTTATACTTTGTGTACCCACATCGATTACAACGATACTAGACATTTTAAGCCTCCTCTTTAGGATTAAAAATCTCCATATATTTGTCAACTACTTCTTTTGCTTTTTCAACTGCTAAAACTGATAATTGAGAAAAATGTGTTTTACCCTTTAATTCTTCCTTGAAGGCTTCTACAACATTATAAGAAATTTCCGTATTAACATTTATTTTTGCAACACCATTGGCAATACATTCCTTAATTGTCTTAACTGGTGTTCCTGAACCTCCGTGTAATACTAGTGGAATCTTTACTAATTGATTAATCTCGACTAAACGTTCAACAGAAATCTTTGGTTCTCCATGATACATACCGTGGACCGTCCCAATTGAAACAGCTAAACAATCAACACCTGTTCTTCTGACAAAGTCTTCTGCTTGTTGTGGATCAGTATAAATTTCTTTTGCCTCATCCTCATTTGAGTGTTCGCCAAGTTTTAAGCTACCTAATTCAGCTTCCACAGAGACACCGACTTCATGAGCCATTTGTACTACTATTTTTGTATTAGCCACATTTTCTTCATATGGTAGAAAAGATCCATCATACATCACTGAAGTAAAGCCAGCCTCAATTGCGTTTTTTATTACTTTTAAATCTTTACAATGATCTAAATGTATTACTACCTTAGAGGATAAATTAGTTGTCATTGTTCTAATTAAGTTAACAACTTCTTTTAACTCCATATTTTCTAAATACTTTTCACCAAAAGCAATAATGGCATCTTGCTTTCTTTCTTTAATAACTTCAATAACTGCCTTAATAGTTTCATAGTTATAGACGTTAAAAGCACCAACGGCATAGTTGTTTTCATATGCTTCTTTTAATACTGTACTAAGGTTTGTAATCATTTTCTAATACCATTCAACCAAGCCTTAAACTCCTTGTTTTCTAAGACTTCTGGATTTAAGATAAAGTTTGCCTTTTCACCTTTAATTAGTTTTTCAATATCTTCAAATAAGAGAAATGGTGATTGAGTAAACACTTCTGTTGTAGTTCCAGCAATATGAGTTGTTGTTGTTACATTATCTAACTTTCGCCAAATTGAGTCTTCTTTAAGTGGTTCATCATCAAAAACATCTAAACCAGCTCCAGATATTTGCTTTTTGCTTAAGATCTCTGCTAAATAATCCATATCAATTAGACCAGATCTTCCCGTATTAATTAAGTAAGCTTCTTTTTTCATTAAATCGAGATGTGTTTTATCTGCCCAATGCTTAGTTTCTGGAGTCATTCTTAAATGGATCGAGAGAAAATCACTTTCTTTAAAGATAGTTTCTTTATCTACTTTTCTATATCCCAAAGCTTCAACATCTTCTTTTGAAACATAATCATCATAAACAACAACTTCTAAATCCCAACCGCTTAATTTTTTGGCAACCATTTTACCAATATAACCAAATCCAGCAATCCCTACTATTTTGTTTTTAAGTTGAGGTACAAAGTTAACATTACTAAATTCTTTTTGCCAGCCTCCATTTCGTAGACTTAAATGAGCTTTTGCAATGTTTCTTGATTCTGCTAACATTAAGCCAATCGCAAAGTCAGAAACTGCTTCAGCATTTCTTCCCATTACATTAAATGCTAAAACCCCTCTTTTAGTTGCTTCAACTAAATTAATATTTTCTGTTCCCGCTCTTGCTAAGCCAACTATTCTTAAGTTGGGCATTGCATCAAATACTTTTGAATTAACTGGAACAAATAATCCAGCCAATAACTCCGCATCTTTTCCTTCTCTTAAAATTACTTCTGGAACAACTTCAATTTCTGGACCTTGTTGTTCAACTTTTAATCTTCGATCTTGAAGACTTGCCCAATCTGTTTCAAAATCTTCTGTAACAATTTTGTCAAAATACTTACTTAGATGTTTTTCAAATCCTTTTAAAAATAGATCGCTAGTGATCATCGGATCACCAGATAAAATTACTTTTTTCATTTGTCTTCTCCTTACTTGTTTCCTTTTACAAAAAACGGGGCATACTTTGCAGCTAAAATGATTGCTTCAATCATTGAAATTTCATTAGCTATGTTTTTTCCAGCAATATCCATCGCTGTACCATGATCAACACTTGTTCTTAAAAATGGCATCCCATTTGTAATGGAAATTGTTTTATGAAAATTATATGTTTTAGTCGCGATGTGTCCTTGGTCATGATAAAGTGATAAGATTCCTGCCCATCTACCATCCAAACCTAAAGCAAAAATAGAATCTGCTGGGACTGGCCCAATAACGTTATATCCTTTTTGTTGCATAGCTTTGATAGCCGGAATTATTTCATCGATTTCTTCACTGCCAAACAAGCCGTTTTCCCCTGAATGAGGGTTTAGTCCAGCAACTGCTAAAGTTCCTGATACTCCTAAACGGTCTAAGGCTTCAATTGATCTTTGAATGTAATCCATTAAGCGTTCTTTTTTAACTAAATCAATTGCAGCTTTTAAAGAAACGTGTCTTGATAAAAAGAAAACACGTTCTTTTTCGATTTCAAACATAGTTAGTGGATCATCAGTATTAGAGAGGTCTGCTAAAATTTCAGTGTGACCAATATAAGGCACTTTACCTTCTTTCAATGATTCCTTATTAATCGGTGTTGTAGCAATCGCATCAATTTGCCCACTCATTGCTAATTCAACTGACTTCTTAATATATGCAAAAGCAGCCTTGCCACACATACCACAAACTTTCCCTATCTTAAGTTTGTTGATATCTACTTCATGCATCTCAATTAAGTTAACAACTCCTTGACTAAAATCACCATCTTTAACATCATTAATCACATTAATTCTTAACGGTAAATCACACAACTTAATTTGATCATCTAAAACGGCTTTATCACCGATTAAAATAGTGTTACTGACCGAAAAAAGACGATCATCTAACAAAGATTTTAGGGCAATCTCAGGCCCAATTCCTGCTGGATCTCCAATAGGAACACCAATAATTGGCTTTTTCATTACAATTCCTCCTCGATATATTTTTTAATTGTTAAATAGGCTTCGCTTGAAGCGTTATTTCCACCTTTTGTAATTACGTCTAATCCCCTAAACTCCCCGTCCGCTAACTTACCGTGAACACATAAAGGCAATACTTCTTTAATTAATTCAATTGAAGTCGTATTATTATATTCTAGTAGATGAAGTGTTGTGTCACCACCAGAAATAAAAGCACCACGAACACTGTTAGTATTTTTTAAAACATCAGTTGCTAATCTTGCATAATTGGTATTAATTATTTTAGATAAGTTATCTGCACTTTCTTTTAGTTCTTTGCCCAACTCAAATAAATTAAGAACTTTATCTCTTGCCCCGTTAGTTGTAATGATAACGTATGGTTTTTTAAGTTTTAAAATATCACTCAAATATTTGTCATAATTCTTATTAAATTCTTCTTGATTTAGTAAAGACGCAGGACTAATATAATAGTAGTCAAAATCGACATCCTTACGTGCTGTTTCAACTTGATAATGAGAAACATCAACAACACTACCCACTAAATAAAAGAATTGTCCCTTATCTTCAGTTTTATTAATTAGCTCTGTATAATAATATGTTAATGGACCTGGATCAACAGCAATAATATCACAATCTAAACTAAAAACCACTTCACTAATCCTTTTAATATCTTCATTAGTTTTCGCATCATAAATAATTGCATCATTAGTTTTAAATAGTTCTCTCGTTAATTGATGCATATTTTCGTAATCATTGAATTTAATGTTAGCAATCTTTCCATCAAATTGTTTTAAGAACAGTTCTTTTACATCACTAGAACTTAATGGAGTTTTTGGATCTTTTGCAATTGGGGTATCTAATAAAGGAGTATCACCAATATAAAGTTGTCCATTTATACAATACCTTTCTGAATTAGGAAAAGCAGGAACAATTACAATCTTTTTATCTGGAAATGACTCTTTAAAAGCATTAAGTTCTGAACCTAAGTTTCCTCTAAGCGTTGAATCAATTCTTTTATTAATAACTTTGAAATTACTATTTTTAAACTTATCGCAAACATTTAAAACTCTTTGATAAGCTTCTTCTTTTGAAGTTGCTCTTGAATCTGTTGAAATAGCAACAACATCAAAACCATCATAATTAGTTATTTTTTTAAAATCAATCATACTTAAACTTGTAAAATTAAGTTTATTTAGTAAAATTGCACTAGCATTTGCGCCGGTAGAATCATCAGCAATTATTAAAGTCTTTAACATTTCTTTCCTCGTTTCTTTTACACACTACAATTGACTTGAATATATTCACAAGTTAGTTCGATTTCACTTGGTAATTTTAGTTTCAAATAATCTGTTACAACAATATCAAATTCATTCAAATGAGCTATTCTATATAAAGAATTGCTATAAAACTTTTGTTCATCAGTCACTAAAATTGTTTTTCTTGCCAATTTAATAATTTGATGTTTTAAAAACTGTCTTTGCGGATCTGGTGTACATAAATAAAGTTCATCATCAATTGAAGAAGTTCCCATTATAGCTAAATCAATACTAAACTGTTTTACTAAGTTGCTTGCAAACATATCAGATGTTGAACCAGTTTCTTTATCTATAACACCACCAAGGAAAATAATATTGTTTTCTGTTAGCATTAGTAATGAAGCAATTCTAATATCATTGGTAATTATCGTTAAATCATTACTTGTAATTCCTTTAGCGATTTCATAAGTAGTTGTTCCTGCGTCTAAAAAGATTGTTGATTTAGGGCTTATATATTTTAAAACAATTTTGGCAATACAAGCTTTTACATCACTATTTGCTAAAGTTTTTTCATGATAACTTAATTCTCTAGTTAAGGTTTTATTAATAAATGCACCGCCATGTGTACGTTGGATTAGTTTTAGCGATTGTAACTTATCTAAGTCTCTTCTTATTGTCATTTGAGATACTGAAAAAATATCAGATAGTTCAATGACTGATATCGAATTTCTTAGTTTAAGTAGCTCTATAATCTCCATTTGTCTAGTATTCTCAAACATCCCATCACCTTTTATGTTCAAATATGTTTTTTTTTGTTTACTTTATATTATCATTGTTTAAGGCTATATGCAAGCACTTTTTTACAAATTGTATTAAAAAAATAAGACCTAAAACCTTTTTATAATATATAAAGATGGTTTAAGTATCTTATTGATGTTTGTTTTTGTTCGTTTTAAAATAAAGTGAAAAAAAAAGACCTTAGGTCTTTTCTTATCTAACTGCGTCTTTTAATCCTTTACCTGCTTTAAAAGCTGGAGTTTTTTGTGATGGAATTTGAATAACTGCACCTGTACGTGGGTCTCTTCCACTTCTTGCAACTCTTTGTCTTACTTCAAATGTTCCAAATCCTGTTATAACAACTTTTTCATCAGTTGCTAATGTTTCTGTAACAGTTTCAACGATAGCTTGTAAAACTAATTCTGCTTCTTTTTTAGTAACAGCAGCTTTATCTGCAACAATTGCTATTAATTCTGTTTTGTTCATAACGAACCTCCTTTTTATCTTTATAAAGCCATTATAACACCATTGTAAAGATCATGCAACTTTTTTATTTGCTTTTTATTTGTTTTAGCCGACAATGGTGCGATTAAGTCTGCTTATTCTTTAATTATTAAGCAAACTACTCTTCTTTAAGTTTTAGCGTAAGTAAGCCAACAACTGCCTCTTGAAGAGGATATTTTTCAAAAATAACTTTGTATGCCGTAGTTATAATAGGTAAGTACAAATTTTCTTTTGTAGCAAGTGCATATAAAGCCTCAATTGATCTAATTCCTTCTATTGTTTGTTTTTCTTGTAAGTAAACATCTTCCAAGCTAATCCCTTCCCCTAGTTTTACTCCTGCTCGATAATTTCTTGAATGAACGGACGATGCTGTTACAATTAAATCCCCCACACCAGTTAAACCAAATGCAGTCTCCTTATTGCCTCCATAGAACTCAACAACCCTTGCAATTTCTAATATTCCTCTAGTAATTAAGGCCGCACGTGCATTTTCTCCCATGCCAAATCCAGCAATCATTCCACTTACAACCGCAATAGCATTTTTAGTAGCACCACCAACTTCCGCACCAATAACATCATCAGTTCTATAAACTCTTAAATAAGAATCATTTGAGAAAAGTTCTTGAATAAGTTTAGCATAATCACTATTATTGGAAGCAACAGTTAGTAAAGTTAACTTCTTTAAAATAACTTCCTCTGCATGAGAAGGACCGGTGAGCACTGCATAATTGCTGAAATACTTTTTGTCTATTTCTTCTTCAATTAAGTCACTAACCCTTTTACTAGTTTCAATTTCTAATCCTTTTGAAACATCAATAAAGTTCATTGGCACTTCTAAAACATTGTTAATTTCTTTTAAAACTGCCCTCATTACTTTTGTAGGTACAGCAAGTAAAATTATCGTTGAAAACTTAACAACTTCTTTAAGATTGCTTGTTGCTCTTATCCCTTTATTAATTGCTACATCAAAGAAAGGATGTAAATGTTCACTATTTATTTTATTAATATTTTTTTCATTAATATCGTATATTATCACTTCATGGTTATTATCACATAAAACGTTTGCTAAAGTAGTACCCCATGCCCCAGCACCAATTATACTAATCTTCATTAATTAATTCCTCCCAACAATATAGTCCATTATAGCATAATTGAATCTTATGAAAGAAAAAAGACCACTTTTGTAAGTAGTCTTTTACCTAAAAACAATCTACTCTTCTCGGAAGAAGGAATTTTTTAGTTTAACATCATTACTTGTATAATTAATAATCTTTTTAGGCTTTTTACCGTAAATTAAATAATCTATTGCTAAGTTAATTGCCGCGCTACCTTGTTTTAACGGTTGTTGCGTTACAGTCCCAATAATTAAGTCATTTTTTAGTGATTCAATTACCGCTTTTGTTTCATCAACTGTAATTATTTTCAAATCTTTATTTACTTCTTGAACAGCCTTAATTCCGCCTTTAATTCCCCCTGCACAAAAATAAATTAAATCATACTTTTTATGGGCGATATGCTGCTTTACAATATTATAACTTGTTAAATCATCATCTTCGTTCTCAATCACATCAAAGTGATAATTGTTCGAATATTTATTTAAATTACTTTGAAAACCACTCACTCTTTGTTTATGTCCAATTAATTTAAACGATCCCGCAACTATTAAAATATTATCCTCTTTATTTAAAGTTAGTTTGGCTAAATCACCGGCTATTTCGCCACTATTAATATAATTACAACCAACAAAGGCTAACCTTTCAATCTCTAAATCATTGTTTACAGTAATAATTGGTATTTCAATATCCTTTAATTCATTAATTACTTGCTCTGAGTTAATTGGAGTAATAATGAGTAAATCGATATTACTATTATTTTTCGCCTTTTTAATACTTTTTACTTGTTCTTTTTCATTATATCCTTTGAGTTTATCTATAACTAAAGTGATGTTTTTAAACTGGCTTGCTGTAGCAACCATTGAGTTTAAAACTGTCTCAAAAAACTCATTACCTATCGAGTTAATAATTAAATAAATATGAAACTTTTTTCCTAAATTAACTAAACCACGACCAAATTCATTGACTGTAAAGTTGGTTTCTTTAATAATCTTTTTAATCTTTTCTTCTAAATCTTTATTAACATTACCCCGATTATGAATAACACGGTCAACAGTTGCTCTAGAAGTTCCTGCTAATTTAGCAATCTCTTTAATAGTTATCGACATTTAACGCTCCCTTTAATTTACTTGTGGAAGAAAGTTTTTAATCTCGGATATAAATCGACATATTTTCGATATTTCTTGGCATAAATCAAACTATTATCTAAAATTGGATAATATACTTTTTCAGATTCAATTAACTTATCGCAAGCTTCTTTCACCGAACTAAACTCACCACCACCAACTAAAGCAAGAATCGCCGCTCCATAAGCTGGTCCTTCTTTAACCTTAATCGTTTCTATCTTAACATTAAAGACATCGGCAATCAACTGGTTCCAACTCGGATTTCTCGCTCCACCACCTGTAACTCTAACTCTTTTAGGTTCAACACCTAAACTAATTATAATCTCAAAACATTGTTTTAATGAGTATGTTATACCTTCAATTATTGCTCTTGTAAAATGATCTTTACCATGAGTATAATTAGCACCAACGAAGGCAGCTTGAGCAAAAGGGTCATTAAGTGGTGCTCTTTCGCCAGAGAGATAAGGGAGATAAAAAAGCGTGTCTTCGATTGGCGTTCTTAAAATACTTTTGTGGAGGTCTTCGAATTTATCATGAGGATAAAAGTTGTCTCTCCACCATTGAAATGATCCAGCAGCGGATAAAGTTACCCCCATTAAATGGTAAGTATCAGTAGCATGAGCAAACGAATGCATAAACGACTTGTTATCAACTTGATATTTATCGCTGGCAGCAAATATTACTCCACTTGTTCCAAGCGAAATATTTATATCACCATCGGAAACAACACCTGTTCCAACAGCTCCTACTGCCTGATCTCCACCACCTGGAGTTAAAAATACATCATTAGTTAAGTTAAGCATCTCCTTAATTTCTTTTTTTAAGACTCCACATTTTTGGTAACTAGGAAGTGGCTTTGGAAGTTGCTCAATTCTTAAATCAAATAAATCTAGCATATATTTGCTATATTGTTTTTTAGAAACATCAAAATATAATGTTCCTGAGGCATCAGAAAAATCAGTAACGAATTCTCCAGATAAACTATAAATTAAATAATCTTTTGGCAACATTACTTTTGCAATTCTTTTAAAATTGTCAGGTTCATGCTTTTTAACCCACATTATTTTAGGAGCTGTTAATCCAGTAACTGCGATATTTCCAGTTTCTTTTAAAAGCTTCTCTTTTCCCACTACATTATTTAAATAATCAACTTCATTAAATGTTCTTTGGTCATTCCAAAGAATAGCAGGTCTAATTACATCATCATTTTCATCAAGTAAAACCATTCCATGCATTTGCCCAGAAAAACTAATTCCTTTTATTTTATCTTGATTATCTTTTACTACTTCCTTAAGAGCTTCTAGAGTTTGGTTTAACCAATCTTTAGGGTTTTGCTGACTAAAGTTATTTTCGTCGATTGAAATAGGGTATGATCTAGTTGCCTCTTTTATAATTTTACCTTTGTTATCGACTAATAATGTTTTAACTCCACTAGTCCCTAGGTCTATACCAATATACATATTCTATTCTCCAAATAAAATATTGTTTAAAATACTCTCTAAATATTCTTGTCTACCACTTTCAACATCAACATCATTATTATTAACTGCATATGAAGCTAACTCTTCAAAAGTAATTTTACCTTCAGTAATTTTCTTACCAATGCCTTCATGATAACTTGTATATTTTTCTTTTACAAAATTATTAATTCGACCATCTTCAATAATTTTAACTGCTTTTCTAAGTGCTAAAGCATATGTATCCATTCCTAGAATATAAGCATAAAGTAAGTCTTCAACAGTGTTTGATGCTCTTCTTGTTTTGGCATCAAAGTTAATACCACCATTAATAAAGCCACCCATATTTAAGATTTCTACCATTGCCAGCGTTGCTGATTTAACATTTGAAGGAAAATGATCTGTATCCCACCCAAGTAAGATATCACCGTCATTTGCATCAATTGAGCCAAGTAAACCATCAATTGCTGCCATTCTTAGTTCATGTTCAAAGGTATGACCTGCTAATGTTGCATGGTTAGACTCGATATTAATTTTAAAATCATCAGTTAAGTTATATTTTCTTAAAAAGCCGATTGCTGTTTGAGTATCATAATCATATTGATGTTTTGTTGGTTCTTTTGGTTTTGGTTCTATTAAGAAATCACCCTTAAAGCCTTGTTTTCTACCATAATCACGAGCTAGCTTTAAAAACATCGCCATATTATCTAATTCTTTCTTAACATCTGTATTAAGAAGCGTTTCATATCCTTCTCTACCACCCCAAAATACATATCCTGAACCACCTAATTTAATAGTCGCATCAATACTTGCTTTTACTTTAGCTGCTGCTATTGCAAAAACATCCGCATTTGGTGAAGTTGCTGCTCCACGCATAAAGACTTTATTACTAAAGTTATTAGCTGTTCCCCAAAGCAGTTTTTTATGATGTTTTTCTTGAAGTTCTTTAACATAATCAACCATGATTTCTAAATTAGCAATACTTTCCTTCAACGTTTCTCCTTCTGGAGCTAAGTCAACATCATGGAAACAAAAATATTCAATTCCTAATTTATCCATGAATTCAAAGCCAAAATCAGCTTTTGCTTTAAAAATTTCTATTGGATCAACTTTACCAAATTTTTTATCCATTGTTGGTCCACCAAAGATATCTGTTCCTTCTGCACATAAAGTGTGCCAATAACTCATTGCAAACTTTAAATGCTCTTTCATCTTTTTACCTAAAATAACTTCTTCTGCATTATAATATTTAAATGCGAAAGGTTCTTTGCTTTTAGCGCCCTCATATTTAATTTGAGGAATTTGTCTTAATTGTTCTATTTTCATATTACTCATCTCCTTATTTATTTTATAATGGTAACCCATTTAGAATTATTATTTGAACTCTCAATTACAGCATGAACAAATTTCACGCCATTTAACCCATCTGTTACAGTTGGGAAATCCAAGTCTTCTTTTGTTAATGGTTCGTTATTTTTTCTCTTTAATAACGTGGTAATTATATTTTTATAAACATTAGCAAAAGCAATATAGTATCCTTCTGGATGTCCACTTGGAATTCTTCCGTATTTAGCTGATTTTAAAGATAAATATCCCATTCCCTTAGATAACGTTTGTGTTGGGCTATTTTTGGGCGTGTACTTTATATAATCAGGGAAATGTTGTTCCCATTCAATCGAACCTTTTTCACCATAAATTCTAACTAATAGACCGTTCATTCTTCCTGAAGCTATTTGTGAAGACCAATAAGAACCTTTTACGCCATTGTCATATTCTACAATTATTTTAGCGTCTAATTCTAATGCTTGACCAAAATTTTCAGTAACGGCTAATAGTCTTTTAATTTTTAAACCTGTCAAATAATGAACCATATTTTCAATATGTGTACCAATATCGCCTACACAATTGGAAATACCTGAATACTGTGGATCCATGCGCCAAACAGATAATGATCCTGCTTTTTGCTCTTTGGCATAGACTTGATCAATTAACCAGTCTTGGGCATATTCTGCATTAACAGAAATAATTTTTCCAAGCATTCCTTCTTCAATCATTTCCTTTGCATATTTAACCATTGTATAACCAGTGTATGAATACATTACTGCAAAAATTAAATCATTTTCTTTAGCAATTTTTTCTAATTCTTCTGCTTCTTCAATTTTGAAACTTAATGGTTTTTCACAAACAACATTAATCTTAGCTTCTAAAAAAGCCTTTGCCATTTCATAATGTAAGAAATTTGGTGTTGTAATAGCAACAAAATCAATTTTGTCTTCTCTATTAGTTTCTCCTTCAATCATCGCTAAGTAGTCTTTATAAACTCTTTTTGGGTCTAAAGAATATGCTTCTCCTGTTTCAATATTTTTGCTTTCATCAGGTGAAAAACAACCAGAAACAAATTCTACTCTTGTGTCATAATTTAAAGCTTTACGGTGAACTTCACCAATAAATGCCTTCAAATCTCCACCCATCATTCCATATCTAATCTTTTTCATTATTCATCCTCTTTAATTAGCTATCGCATCATCAAATTTAAATGTCGATGGCATAAAATCAATATCTTTAACATACTTGCATGATTCAGTAGCTCCGTGTATTCTTTCCATACTACTATCTTCCCATACTACCGAAAGTGGCCCAGAGTAACCATGCTTATTTAAAACTCGAATAATCTCTTGAAAATTAACATCTCCACGGCCAACTGATCTAAAGTTCCAACCTCTTCTTAAATCACCAAAATCAATATGTGATCCTAAAAGACCGCTTCTACCATCTAATGTTACTGCAGCATCTTTCATGTGAACATGATAAACACGACTAGCAAAATCATCTAAAAATAAATGTGGTGTTATTCCTTGCCAAATTAAATGGCTAGGATCAAAGTTTAAACCAAATGTTTTATTATCTTTAAATTTTTCTAAAAGCTTTTGTGTAGAATAATAATCAAAAGCAATCTCTCCTGGATGGACTTCAAATGCAAAAACTACATCATTTTTCTTGAATTCATCAAAAATTGGTGTCCATAATTTTACAATTTCATCAAAACCAGCTTCAACCATTTCATTAGTTGTTTGAGGGAAAGAATAAATATAACTCCAAATAGGGCTTCCTAAAAACCCAGTAATTATTTTTACTCCCATCTTCTTCGCAACTATTGCTGATTTTTTCATTTGGTCAATTGCCCAGTTTTTAATTTCAACAGGTTTATCTGCTAATTCTTTGGGAGCGAAATTATTTAACCTTGGATCAGGTAAATCTCCCACACATTGTCCAATTATATGTGTTGCTAAAGCTTTACACTCAAGGTTGTATTTCTTTAAAGTCTTTTTCAAATAATCAACATAAGCGTCATCGGTAACTGCCTTATAAATATTAATATTATTTCCCCAACAAGCAACTTCAACGCCATCATATCCCATTTCACTAGCTGTTTTACACAGTTATTCAAAATCTAAATCTGCCCATTGTGCTGTACATAATGTTATGTTACTAATCTTTTTTCCATTTCTTTTCCCTTTCTAAAAATTCTCCATATTCTTTGTTCTCGTACACAATTAATCTTAGCATGAGTTTTTTTTCTTGTCAATAACTTTTTTAATCTTTTTAAAACCGTTTACATTTCTAAATAAAAAAAACTAGCAATTGAAGAAGCTAGTTTTATTTTGAGAATCTTTTCATATTACAATTATAATTCATCTTTTCTTTTATAAATAATATTAAGCGGTGTTCCAGTAAAATCAAAAGCCATTCTAAGTTGATTTTCAATAAACCTTTGATAACTAAAATGTAAATACTTTAAATTATTAACAAAAACAATGAACGTTGGTGGCTTTACTCTAGTTTGAGTAATATAAGAAAACTTAACTAATCCTTTATTAAATAGTTTGGGTGGCGTAATCGTTGTTACTTCCATTAAAAAACTATTCAAGACATTTGTTTTAAGTTTTCGATTATAGTTATGATACGCTGTATCAATACTACTAAAAATTGTCTCTAGTCTTTCGCTATTCAAACTTGAAACAAAACAGACTTCACTATATGTTAAAAATTGAAATTCAGTCGCTATTTCTTTTCTCATCTTATCCATAGTTTTAGAATCTTTCTCAACAAGATCCCATTTATTTACTACTATTACAGCTGCCTTTAAATATTCTTGAATTAAACCTGCGACATGTTTATCTTGATTAATAAGTTCCCGTGAACCATCTAAAATCAGTAACACAACATCAGCACTATCAACAGCTTTTAAAGCCCTAAGTAAAGCATATTTATCAGTTGATTCATAAATTTGCCCACTTTTTTTGATTCCTGCAGTATCAATAATTGTATATTTCTGCTCATTTCTAACGAACACTGTATCAACGGCATCTCTTGTTGTACCAGGGATATTTGAAACAATAACTCGATTTTCTCCTAAAATGGCATTTACTAAAGAAGATTTCCCCACATTTGGATAACCTATTACAGCAAGTCTAATTGAATCATCAACAGGAATATCTTTAAAATCTTGCATGTGTTCAATAATTTTGTCTAATAAATTGCCAATTCCGATACCGTGATGAGTTGAAGTAGCGATTGGTTCACCAAATCCTAAAGCATAATATTCATAAGTATTAGCTAATAATTCAAGACTATCAATTTTATTTACAACAGGAATGATTGGTTTATTACTTTTATATAATGTTCTTCTAATTAATTCATCAGCATCACTTATACTCGATCTTCCGTCCAAAACAAAAAGAACTAAGTCAGCCTCTTCCACCGCTAGTAATGCTTGTTGTTGAATTTGCTCTAAAAAAGGAGCATCGCCAATTTCGATGCCCCCAGTATCTATTAAAGCAAATGATTTTGTTAACCAAGTGGCTATCCCATATATTCTATCTCTTGTTACCCCTGGTAAATCATCAGTAATTGATTTTCTTTCCCCAATTAAGCGATTAAATAGACTAGACTTACCCACATTTGGTTTTCCTACTATTGCCACTGTAAAAGGCATATAATCACCCTTTTATTCTTCGTTTAAAACATCATTAAATAAATCACCAAGTGTTGTTTCTTCAACATCCTCAGTTAAAAATTGTTGATATTCTTCTTTACTACTTTGAATTAAATAATTTCTAATTGAAAGTGCTAAATGCCATTGCTTTTTATTAACTTCAACAACAACAGCTGTAACTACATCATCAATACTAAAGTAATCTTTTGGGTTAGTAACTCTTTCTTCTCTTAGTTCATTTAAAGGAATAAAACCATTAACTCCTTTAACTTCTACAGTTAATCCATTATCAAGTATTTCTAAAACTTTAGCTTTGACTACTTCACCACGTTTAAAGTTTACATTTTTCCATGGATTATCTAATAGTAATCTTCTTGATAAACTAATTTTTTCCTTCTTAGAATCAATTAGAGTAATGATTGTTTCCACTTTATCACCAATTTTTACAAAAGAAGCAAAATTATCATTTGGATTCCAACTATATTCACTTACATGTAGTAATCCTCTAACATTATCACCTAGTTCAATAATAATTCCAAAGGGAAGTTTTTGAACAACGTCACCAATTACTGTATCGCCTTTTTTATGATTTTCTAAATAAGACTCAAATGGTGTAGGCAGTAAAGCTTTAATTGATAGATCTAATGACTTATCCTTTTTAATAACTTTTACTGTTACTTCCTCTTTTAATGATAAAACATCTTTAATATCGTCAATACGGCTAAAACTAATTTGTGATATTCTTAATCTTCCAACAACGTGTTGGAATCTAATTATCGCCATATGGTTTTCTAATCTTTCTACTGTACCAGTTAAAACATCACCTGTTTTAATTGATTCAAACTCTTCTTCTCTTAATTTTTGTTTCTCTTCGCGTTCTTCAAAACGTTTTTGTTCAAAAATTTTCTTTCTTGAAACAATTATTCTCGGTCTTCTTCCTTCTTTTGCTTCAATTACATGAACACCAAGTTCTTTTCCTTTTAAGTCTTCCTTAGTTTTAACAAGTTCGTTATCTAATAGACCATAAGGTAAAAATGCATTAAAGCCAAATACTTTAACATGAAGTCCTCTTTCATCTACTTTAGTAACTTTTGCAGGAACAACTTTTTCTTTTTTATAAGCCTCTTCAAGTTTTTTAAAGTATTCATCTTTAATTATGCCTTTACGATCAAGCAAAATAAAACTAGCGTCTGGATTTTCTTCTATCTTTGATACTACAGCTTCAATAACGTCTCCTTCTTTGACAATGTCAAAAAATGAGTCAACGTTCTCACCATAGTGGTTTAAATACATTCTCGCCTCTTGATTGTTTTGTAAAGTCACATAAATAACTGTTTTTTCAACTTTAAAAATAGTTCCTTCAACTTTTTGTCCTCTTCTTACTAGCGTAAAGCTCTCTGTTTCTAAAATGTGGTTATTTTCGGCCATGACTAGCCTCCTTCTTTTCTATCTCTTCTTTTATTCTTTGAACCGTTTGTTCAATTGAATAATTTGTTGTATCTATAATTATTGCGTCTTTAGGAATGATTAGTGGAGAAAATTCTCTTGTGCTATCGTATTTATCACGTTTCTCAATATCCTTAATCACTGTCGCTAAATCAACATCAAACCCTTTTTGGTGTAATTCCAACATTCTTCTTTTAGATCTCTCTTCAAGATTTGCTGTTAAAAATATTTTTAAATCAGCGTTAGGTAAAACTACTGTGCCAATATCTCTACCATCCATTATCACATTGTTATTTTTAGAAGTCTTTTGCTGAACTTCAACTAAATACTTTCTAACTAAAGGAAACGAAGAGACTAATGAAACATTTTTTGTGACATCATCACTCCTAATATAACAACCGACATTTTCACCGTTAACTAATATTTGATCTTGCTTATATTCAATATTAATGTCTTTTATAAAACGGTAATTGTCTTCCTTTTCTAAATCGATTCCTTTTTTCAAAGCCAAATATGTAATAGCTCTATACATTGCACCAGTATCGATGTGAACAAAACCAAACTGATCAGCTAACGCCTTGCTTATCGTTGATTTACCACTCCCTGCCGGGCCATCAATTGCAATATGAAAATCTTTCATATAATCCTCCACGTTATTTATTATATCATTTATAATAATATATTTCCAATACTGTTATACTTTTTTATTAAACTTATATAGTTTTTTCACTTCGTGAATCTTTAGAGGTCGATATTCACCTTTAGTAACTCCCTCTAAAGTTAAATCCCCAATTTTAATTCTAACTAAAGATTTAACCTCATATCCTAAGAACTTAATCATTTCCTTAACTTGATGTTTTTTCCCTTCAGTAAGAGTTATTTCCACTTGGGTTGTTCTTTTTTTAAAATCCTTTTCTTTAATCACAGCAAACGCTGGCTTAGTTTGATAACCTTCCAACTTAATGCCTTTTGAAAATAATCTTAACTCTTCTTTTTTTACAAAACCATCAACAGTCACTAAATAAGTCTTAGGAACATCATATTCTGGCCGAGTTAAAATATATGTAAGTTCTCCATCATTAGTTAACAAAATTAAACCTGAAGTATCATAATCTAATCTTCCCACCGGATAAAGATGAACAATCTTATCCTCCTTGCGAATTAAATCAAGAATCGTCTTTCGCCCTTTTTCATCGCTAACAGTCGAAACAATTCCTCTTGGTTTATTCATTAAAAAGTAAACGTATTCTGTCTTAACAACATTTTTATTTTGATACGAAACAATATCATCCTTTTTTAAGCTGTAACCAGGTTCTTGACAAACCTCACCATTTACCTTAACTTCACCATTTGAAATAATTTCTTTACTTTTTCTTCTTGAAGCGATTCCTGCCTCACTCAAATATTTTTCTAATCTCATATTATTATCTTCATCCATGAAAAAAGGTGATTATTCACCTATTATCTCTTGAGACATAAGTTCCATCTTGCGTTGAAACTATTACTTTTTCCCCTTCACTTATAAATAGTGGCACTTTAATTATTAAACCAGTTTCTAAAGTTGCATCCTTCATTGCATTAGTTTTTGTATCCCCTCTAACGCCGGGAACAGTCTCTGTAATAGTTAGCGATACTTTATCAGGCAATATTACTCCTAAAATTTCACTTCTATTAAAATACATAATATCTACTTGCATCGACTCATAAATGAATTTAGCCTCATATTCGATTTGGTTTAAAGGTATTTCCACTTGATCATAAGTTTCATTATTCATAAAAACAAAAGTATTATCAATACGATATAAATATTGCATTCCAATTTTTTCAATATTAGCTTGTTCCATCTTTTCACCAGCTCTGAAAGTCAAATCAATTGTAGCCCCTGTTCTTAAGTTTTTTAACTTGGAATTAACAAATGCTTGTCCTTTGCCAGGTTTCACATGCAAAAAATCAATAATTTGGTAAATATTATTGTCATATAAAATTGTTAATCCTGTTTTAAAATCTGCTGTACTTATCATTTTTATTACCCCTTTTTATCCTTAATTATTATATCACATTAAATATCTATTATAGATATTAAATTTTCAATACATGTAAAATAACTTTTTTCTTTTAAGCCAACAACATAAACATCAGCAAAATCTTTTAATAAATCCACCTTTCTAAACGACTCTCGCTGATAAATATCGGAAAGATGACAAACGCCTTTTAATATCTTTACATCTTCAAAGGCATCCCGCAAAACAACACTATAATGAGATAAACCTCCAGGATTAATTACTAGAAAAGTAAACTCATCTGAATTTTGTAATTTATTAATAATTTCTCCTTCAATATTTGAAAAAAAGAACTCAAAACTTACTTTTGGAAATTTATCTTTGATTTGCTTATTTATTTCATCAAGAGTTAAAGAGCCATAATGGTCTTTATTTCTTTTACCCAACATATTTAAATTTGGCCCATTTATTATTAGAGCTTTCATAATAAATCCTCCTTTTTAAGCAAATTTACTATTTTATCTACAACTTCATTGACTTCTCCATTACCATCAACAATAAATGTATTGAAGAAATAATAAAACTTTCTTCTTTCTAAATAAAGTTCTTCTAATGACTTCTTCATTAAAAGCGGTCTTGTTTGATCGTTTTGGCTTCGTTTTTCTAAATTGTCCAAAGAAACATCTAAAAAGATAATAATTCCTTCCATAATAAATCTATTTTCTCTATCTAGGACAACACCACCACCAGTAGAAACGACTATATTATTATGTTTTTTTATCCTTTCTAAGGTTGTTTTTTCTAACTTTCTAAAGTAATTTTCGCCTTTTATAGCGAATAAATCACTAATGCTTGTTTTTTCTTCGATTGTTATCATTTCATCGGTATCTAAATGAGTAAAATTCATTTTTTCAGCTAGATATTTCCCTATCGTTGTTTTGCCAGAAAAAGGCATTCCAATTAAATATATTTTCATTTTTGCCAAAACTCATCAATCAATTTATAAATTTCATTCAAACTGTTTTCATTCCTTTTGATAATTTCAACATTCATTTGGTTTTTGAAAAATGTTTCCTGTCTTTTAGCATATCTTCTTGTGTTTCTTTTCATTAAATCGATTGCTTCATCGATTGTTAGTTTATTATCCAAATACATGTTTATTTCTTTATATCCCAATACATTAGGCATGATTCCTTTATCTCTTAAACTAATAACTTCCTCAATAAAACCTTTCTCAATGATTAAGTCAGCTCTTTTATTAATTCTTTCATATAATTCTTTTCTTTCCATTGTTAAATAAATGATTAAGTAATCATATAAAGGAATGTCCTTTTTATCTTTTTCACTTCTTTTAAATTCTTCTGCTAAAAAGATTGCCCGTAATACTCTTCTTCGGTTATTAAAGTGAAGTAAGTTTGCTGTTTTAGGATCTTTTTCAAGGAGAATTTGAAATAGTTCTTCATTAGAGAGGCTATCATATTTTGCTTCATTTTCAAGATCTCTTTTTGGTCCACTAAAGTCGTAATCATCTAAAACTGCTTTTATATAAAATCCTGTTCCCCCAACAATAAATGGTCGCTCTAGTTTATTTATTAGTTCTCTAACGTCTTTTTGGTATGTTTCAACATCATATGTTTCAAATGGTTCCCTTATATCAATTAGATGATGTTTGACGCCTTTTTTTTCATCATCAGTAATTTTTGCTGTACCAATTGTTAACTCTTTAAAAATTTGCGTGGAATCTCCATTAATAATATCCATTTGATATTTTTTTGCTAATTCAATAGATAGGTCCGTTTTACCTACTGCTGTCGGACCAACTAATACTAATACTTTTTTCATACTACTCTTTTAAACCACTTTTCAACTTCATAACTACTATAAAAAATCATTACAGGTCTCCCATGGGGACAATAATATGGGTTAGCAGTTAATTTTAAATTTTGAATCAAATTATGAACCTCATCAATACTTAAAGGTTTATTTGCTTTAATTGCGCCCTTACAAGCAATACTTTTTGATAAATTATCTCTTAAATCAGATAAATTTAAGCTTTGGTATTTCTCTAAAGATAAAATTACTAATTGCATAAAATCATCTATATCATTATCATCTAACCAAATCGGCAAAGACTTTAAGAAAATTCCTTCGTGTCCTGCTGGTTCGACTAAAAAACCTAAATCATTAATCTCTTTAGCAAAAGTTTTGATAATTATTTCTTCCTTTTGACTAATCGTTAACAAAAGTGGGAATAACAAGTTTTTAGAAGGTCCTTTTTGCCCTAATTTTTCATAATAAATCTCATATCGAATTCGTTCTTCAGCGGCGTGCTGATCAATTAAGTAGAGCCCTTTATCATTTTGAAATAGTAAGTATGTCCCTCTATACTGGCCAATATAGTCAAACTCTGGAAAAACTCTTTTAACTTCTGGAAATGGTTCCTCATTATAACTAAGTTCTAATTCATTAATAATATAATCTTCAGTAGTAATTGGAGTAAATATTTCCCTTTCAATAGGAATGTGTTTTTTAATAAAGATATTTCTAACTTCTGTTTTTATCAGGTTAGCAATTTGATACTCGTTAGTTATTTTGACCTCTCTTTTTTGGGGGTGAATATTAACATCTACTAAAGAAATATCTACATTAATAAAGATAACTGCAACTGGATATCTTTTTGTCATTATCATCGTTGAATAACCATCTATTAAAGCATTTGTCAAAAGATAATTATTGATCAGCCTACCATTTAAAACAACATATATATCTTCTTTTCTTGATTTAGTAAATTTGGGATCTCCTAAATAAGCTTTTAGATGAACATTATCAACTTTCTTATCAATCTCTACAATATTTTCACTAAGTTCTTTCCCAAATAAAGAGTAAAATATTGTCGTATAATCACTATTACCATAACTTTGCTTTAAGAGTTTATTATTATGATAAACCTTAAAAGAGAGATGAGGATTAGCCAAAATAAAAGCGTCACACGTTTTTGATAAATAAGCCAATTCCAAATTATAGTTTTTAATTTGCTTAAGTCTAGCAGGAACATTATAAAATAAATCTTTAACTGTAACTGATGTCCCTTTATTAATTGCCGTAGGATAATCATGAATATACTTACCACCTTCATAATAAATTTCATGACTTGTTTTCCCATTATTTGATTTGATAAGCATTTTAGAAACCGAAGCAATTGCAGGAATAGCTTCCCCTCTAAAACCTAATGTTTTAATATAATCCAAATCAAACTCACTTTTTATTTTAGAAGTTGCATGTCTAAAAAAGGCAATCGGTAAATCTTCTTTACTAATTCCATTCCCATTATCAATGACGGTAATTTCATCCATACCGCTTTGTTTAAGATCAATTATTATTTCAGTAGCTTCTGCATCAATTGCGTTTTCAACCAATTCTTTTAAAACGTTATTTGGCCTCGTTACGACTTCTCCAGCTGCAATTCTATTGGCTACTTTATCACTTAGTTTAATAATCATTTAGACACCTACTTAATTTCATCTTGAAGTTTTTTTATGATAAGAAGTGCTTCAATAGGTGTTAAATTATTAGTATTAATCTCTTTAATTTGATGGATCACATGTTCATTAACTTGATCAAAAATAGGGCCTTCTTTTACATCATCAAAATTAAAAATAGTTAAAGCAATCTCCTGTTTTTGATGTTTTTCAAAGTCATCTAAAATCAATTGACTACGGTGTATTAATGACTTAGGTAAACTTGCAAGAGCGGCAACATTTATCCCATATGATTTATCGGTTGCTCCTTCACTCACCTTATGAAGAAAAATCAATTTACCCTTTTCTAAAGTTGCTTTAACATGAACATTTTTTACCCTCTTCAATTTTTCCAAAGCAGTTAATTCATGATAATGAGTAGAAAATAACATAACTGATTTAATTTTTTCATGAACATATTCAACAATTCCTTGAGCTAAGGCCATCCCGTCATAAGTTGCTGTTCCTCGACCAATTTCATCAAAAAGCATGAGAGAGTTTTTTGTAGCATTTTGTAAAGCATAATTAGTTTCTACCATTTCTACCATAAAAGTTGACTTACCACTCGTTAAATCATCTTGAGCCCCAATTCTCGTAAAAATAGCATCAAATAAGGCTACTTTAGCTTCAGAAGCTGGTACAAAAGAACCAATTTGCGTCATAATAACTATTAAAGCTACCATTCTCATGTAGGTAGACTTACCACTCATATTCGGTCCAGTTATAATTAAAATTCCACCTTCAATAATACTAATATCATTTTCAATAAAAGGTGTTGGATTGAAGGTCTCAATTATCGGGTGTCTTGCATTTTTAACATGGACTTCATTATTTTCAGCGACTTCCGGCCTTACATAGTTATTATCTAAAGCAACCCGTGCTAATGATTGCATTACATCAATAAAGGCAATTTGGTCAGCTAGTTCTTGGAGTGTTTTAGTATCTTGTTTCATAATATCCTTAAACTCTAAAAATAATCTATATTCTAAGTCTAAAACTATTTCTTTAGCATTTAATATTTCTGTTTCACGTTCTTTTAATTCTGTATTAATAAATCTTTCACTGCCGACTAAAGTCTGTTTACGGACATAGCCAAACTCATCATTAATTAAATGTAAATTACTTTTAGTAACTTCAATATAATAACCAAAAACCCGGTTAAAACCAACCTTTAAATTACGAATATTCGTTCTTTCTCTTTCTTGTTGTTCAAAATCAAGCACCCATTGTTGACCAATGTTTCTTATCTTTTTAAAACGATCAAGTTCACTATTATAACCTTCTTTAAATATGTTTCCTTCTTTAACAACTATTGGAGCTTCATCTTTAATTGCAGCATTAATAAACTCGTATAATGATTGATGGTCATTAATCATTTTGCTTAATTCTTCTAGTTTATTATTATTAAACTTTAATAAAGCAGCTTTTACTAAAGGGATTTTACTTAAGGAGTTTTTAAGTTGAACGAAATCTCTAGGATTAGCATTTAAATTAGCTATTCTAGAAGTGATTCTCTTTAGATCATAAATCTCTTTTAAAGAATCAGTTAATACGTAAATTGGCCCTTCTTTGATAGCTTCAACATAATCTAGTCTTTCCGCAATTCTTGCTTTATCATATAACGGCCTTTCAATCATCTTTTTTAATAACCTTGAGCCCATATTAGTTTGACATTTATCAAGCACATTAAATAAACTAAATTTTGATTCTTGATCAATTAGTTCTAATGATTTTATACTATTATTATCTAGTCTTAAATACTCAACTTCATTTTCAATTTCAATTTTATTGAAAACCTCAATAAGGGATTCTTCTATTTGTGATAAATAACTAAGTAAATGCAGAACTGTTTTTTTACTAAGCTCATTTAATCCCTCAACTAAAAAATGATCCTTCAAATAATCATTATGTTTTGAAACTAAAACGTTGCCTAAATCTTTTTCTAAATGCTTCAAGTCATTTCCTAAAACTATTTCTTTTATTTCTTTTTTAGCAATTTCATCAAGTAAATCTTGTTTATTTAAATATTCAACTAAAACTATCTCTCCCGTAGAAATATCCGCATAGCATAGACAATAATTTAGTTTATCAACTAAAATTGAGGCAATATAGTTGTTAGTGTTTTTATCTAACAAAAGATCATCAACAACCATACCAGGAGTTATTAACTTAATTACTTTCCTTTCGACTAAGCCATTACCGGGTTCGCTTACTTGTTCAACAATCGCCACTTTATAACCTTTATTTATTAATTTTTGTAAATAAGGAGTGACACTATGATGAGGCACGCCACACATCGGAATTCTTTCCTTAACTCCCCCATCTCTAGCAGTCAAAGCAATCTCCAATTCTTTAGAGGCAATTTTTGCATCTTCAAAAAACAACTCATAAAAATCACCTAATCTAAAAAAGACTAAGCAGTCTGCATAGTCCTTTTTAATATCTAAATATTGTTTAATCATTGGGGTGTACTTCATATAAAACCTTCTTTAAATTAATTAGTCTTAATCTTCAATAATATCATCTATAAATATTTCTGGATAAAGTGGATATTTACCTTTTTCTTTTTTCTCTTGTTTTTTTTCTTTTTTACTCTTTTTAGAAGTTTCTTCTATTTCAGGTTGATCTTCGACAGTTAAACGACTTTGAAACGGGAAAATATTAATTGGTCTCACACGAGCAGCTCTTCTTTGTCTTTCCGCTTTTTCTTCTAACGGCATTTCTTCAATTATTGGCTTATTTTCTACAACTTCTTCTTCAAGATGACCTACAACTGGGAATTCAGTGTTTCTTAAAACTTCAACTTCTTTAGAAAGTTCATCAATTTCTTTTTTGAGTTCATCCATCTCACTAAGTATTCTATCTAACGCCTCTTGAGAAATATCAGCCATCGGAACTTCTTCAACTAAATCTTCGACAATCGGTTCCTCTACAACCGGTTCTTCTACTACAGGTTCTTCGATGATAATTTCTTCAACAATGACCTCTTCTTCAATAACTGGTTCTTCAACAACTTCAGGTTCTTCAATAATTTCTGGCTTAATCAATTCATAAATACCTGGATCAGTTGGAACGAAGTATGCTTCTTTAGTTTCTTTTGCATTTTTTAAGATATATTCAATAACTTCTTCTTTTTTTAACTCAATAGAAGCTTTAATATCATTATTGATCGCGTATCTTTGCATAATGATTACAGGCATGTCATCAATTTTAGCACCCTCTTCATCAGTATAGATACCTCTTTCTTTTAAGACATCTTTAATAATTTCAGCTAATTGTTGCTTACGTAATCTTCTTGGAACATCAACATTATACTTAAGACCAACTTCTCTAATCTCTACTAAAGTTGAACTCTTATATAAAACAGATCTAAACACATTTGGTTCTAATCCATCTATTTCGTTTTTGTCATCAAAAAAGAGTGGATTAAGTTGAGCATTATAAGCTAAGATGTTTTCGCTTGTTCCTTTGGAAAGCTCTTTAGCTTTGTCATATAATTTTGCTATTTCAACTTCGGATACCTTTTTAACAACAATATAGTTAAATAATTCTAACCATAATTGTAATTTAAATTCTTTAATCAATTTACCATCATTAAATTTTGGTAATAAATTCACGAGTTGAGCATCCGAAAAATTAGCATACCATCCTATTCGATAACGCATTTCGTCTGACAATTTTCTAATCTGCTCTTGATCTTCTTTATATGGATCTAAAACTGTTCTTAATACATCCATTCTAAGTTTTCTTGGAATCGATAGTCCTAACGTTTGAAAAAAGATTTTAATGTCCAAACTAGGTAACTTTACTAACTCATCAATCACTTCACCAACATTTAGTGTTTTCTTGTTAATCTTTACTGCATCTTCTCTCTTTAAAATAGCCATCATTGCCCTCCTAGTGTTTATAAATTAATAATACTATATTTTAAGTTAATTATCAACATATTTTCATGGAAAAAGGCTAACTAGTCCATATTACCATGTTTTTTAGTAATTTCTAACCCTTTTTCGATAATCATTTTTATTTCTTGAAGCAAATAATTTAATTCATCTTGTAATTGCAAGTAATTATATAGAAGCGGATTTTCATTTATCTTTTTCAGTTTATCATCGTACTGTTTTTCCACTATTAAGGCCATTTCTCGCTTACCTAAATATTGCAAGTTAACAAGTTCTTTTTGTATATCCTTTAATTCTTTTAACTCTTTTAACAACAGTTCATCGCTGTTAATTATTTTTTCTAACCGCTTATATTGCTTAATTGACTCATCATTTTTAATTAAATCAATTAATTCTTTTTTATTCATTTATTTCACCGATTAAAAACCAAGTTCTCACATCAGTAATTTTAACATTAACTATTTTACCAATCATTGACTCATCACCACTAAAGTTGACAAGTTTATTATGTTCGGTATAACCAGCTAAAATATTTTCATCTTTTTTTGAATAACCATCAACTAAAACTTTAACATCTTTATTTAAAAATTTAGTCGTTCCTCTTAAATAACCTTCATTAACAACCGTATTTAATCTCTTTAATCTTTCTCTTTGCTCTTCTTCACTAATATTATCAGGAAAATTATAAGCTGGCGTTCCAGATCTTTTTGAAAAAATAAAAGTATAAGCTCCCTCAAAATCAACTTCATTAACAAGTTCTAATGTTTCTAAAAAATCTTCTTCTTCCTCATAAGGAAAACCAACAATGATATCTGTTGTAATAGAAATATCTGGTCTTGCTTCCTTAAGGAGTTTCATTACTTCCAAATAACGTTCTTTTGTATAATGACGATTCATTTTCTTAAGAACTTTATTTGATCCGCTTTGAACTGGTAAATGTAAATGAGGCATAATGTGTGGTAACTTAAAAGCAGCTATTGTTTTTAAATCAATGTCTCTTGGGTGCGAAGTAGTAAAACGAATTCTTTCAATACCAGTATCATTTAGATCTGCTAAAAGATCACCAAAAGTATAATCTATTTCTTTAAAGTCTTTACCATAAGCATTAACATTTTGTCCTAATAAAGTTACTTCTTTATAACCTAAACTATGGAGTTCTTTGACTTCATTAATTATTTCATCTTTATTTCTAGAACGTTCTTTTCCTCTTGTATAAGGCACAATACAGTAAGTGCAAAATTCGTCGCATCCATACATAATAGTTACCCAAGCCTTAAAGTTGTGGTTTCTAACTTTAGGTAAGTTTTCAACAATATCCCCTTCAAAAGAAAAGACCTCAATAACTCTTTCTTTAGAGAAGGTTGCTTGCTTTATATACTCAGGTAACTTATAAATATTATGGGTTCCAAAAATAATGTCAATATAGGGGTAACTCTTCAAAAGTTTATTAACCACTTTCTCTTCTTGAGCCATACAACCACATAAGCCAATTAATAAGTTTGGATTACTTTTCTTTAAACTTTTTAAACGCCCAAGTTCTCCCCAAATTCTATTTTCTGCATTTTCTCTAATCGCACAAGTATTTAATAAAATAATGTCCGCTTCTTTTTCAGTTTCTGCTTTTTCATAACCCATTTTTTCAAATAAACCCGCTAATATTTCGCTATCAGCTTCATTACCTTGACAACCATAAGTTTGAATACGGTAATTTAATCCTTTACCAATATTTAAATAAGAACTATCAAAACTAAAGTCAATATACTCAGCTTCTCCTTTTCTTTTTCTTGCATCATTTAAGTTAGGTTTGAAATATTTTTTTACATCTATATCCATCTAATCACCAAAATCATTATAAATTATTTGTTAATACTAGGCAAAGAAAATGATATCTTACTCACTTTCAATGTGTATCCTTTTAATTTCTTTACTTTCTAGATTTAATACTACTGCATTTAATTGCTTTAAACCTACTTCAACTTTATTAGGGGTTGTATAACCATTTAAAAAGCGATTAATAACTATTTCTTTGCTTACCCCAATAATACCATTTAAAGGTCCTGTCATTCCAACATCCGTTAAATATAGCGTACCTTTTGGGAGAAGACGATCATCGGCAGTTTGTACATGAGTATGAGTTCCAACAATCGCTGAAGCCAAACCATCTAAATAATGAGCAAAAGCAATTTTTTCACTAGTGGCTTCTGCATGAAAATCAATTATGGAGTAATCGTAGTCTTCTTTTTCAAGAATATTCTTTGCAGTAACAAAAGGATTCTCTAAGTTGGCATCCATGAAGGTTCTTCCCAATAGATTAATTACTAATAATTTTTTGCCATTAAAATTTAAAACTAAATGCTTTTTTCCAGGGGCAGATAAATAATTAGCTGGTCTCAAAATATTTGCTTCATCAATAAAATTGACTAGTTCTTTTTGACCCCAAACATGATTACCCATCGTAACTGCATTAACACCCAACTTCATTAATTCCTTATAATAGGTTTCTTTGATTCCTCGTCCATTATCAGCACTATTTTCACCATTTACAATAATAATATTAGGTTTATGTTCATCTTTTAAAATTGGTAAAAACTTTTTTACCATTTCTCGCCCTGGCTCACCGTAAATATCACCAATAAATAATACTTTCATTTTCTCTCCATTCTAACTAAAAAAGGGACAAAAAGTCCCTCTTATTTTGCAACATCAGTTGCTCTTGTTTCTCTAACAACAGTTACTTTAATAGTACCTGGATATTGTAAGTTTGCTTCAATATCTTCTTTAATTTTTCTTGCAATTTTAAATGTTTGAGTATCGTCAACCTTACTTGGTTCAACAATAACTCTAATTTCCCGACCAGCTTGAATTGCATATGAGCGTTCAACACCTTCAACACGGTTAGAAATTTCTTCTAATGCTGTCAGTCTCTTCATATAGTTTTCAATTGATTCGCTTCTAGCTCCTGGTCTTGCTGCAGAAAGTGCATCTGCTGCCGCAACTAAAACAGCTATAATTGACTCAGGCTCTTTATCACCATGATGTGATGCGATCGCATCAATCACTTCTTTAGGCTCTTTATATCTAGAAACTAAATTAACTCCAATTTCTACATGCGAACCCTCAACTTCGTGGTCAACTGCTTTACCAATGTCATGAAGTAAGCCAGCTCGCTTCGCTATCACTTCATTTTCACCAAGCTCAGCAGCCAATTTACCTGCTAAGAAGGCAACTTCAATACTATGTTTTAAAACGTTTTGACCATAACTTGTTCTAAATTGTAACTTCCCTAATAACTTAATTAAATCAGGGTGCATTTTGCCTATTCCAGTTTCAAAAACTGCATTTTCACCAGTTTCTCTAATAAAAGTCTCAACTTCGGCTTGAACTCTAGAAACAACTTCTTCAATTCTTCCAGGATGAATTCTTCCATCCTCCACTAGTATTTGTAAAGTTCTTCTTGCAACTTCTCTTCTAACCGGATCAAAACCTGATAAAACCGCTGCCTCAGGAGTATCATCAATAATTAAATCAACACCAGTTAAAGCTTCAAAAGCACGAATGTTTCTTCCTTCACGTCCGATAACTCTACCCTTCATTTCTTCTGTAGGTAAATCAACAACGCTCACAGTTCTCTCTGTTGTTGTTTCGCTAGCATATTTATTTATTGCTAAAGACAACAATTGTTTAGCTCTGTGATCTGCCTCTGTTTTAGCTTCATCTTCACGTTCTTTAATATAGGCAACAATTTCATTTTCAATCTCGCCCTCAACACGTGTTAATATCGTGTTTTTTGCTTCATCAACAGTAATTCCTGATATTTGAATTAGCTTTTCTTCTTGCTCTTTTAATAGTTCATCCACTCTGTTTTGAAGTTCATCAACTTCAATTCTTTTTTCGTCTAATTTTATTTCTTTACTAGCAAGATGTTCTTCTCTTTTATCTAAATTTGCAGAACGATTATTCAACATTTCTTCACGACGAGAAATTTTGTTTTCCATATCAACGACTTGTTGTCTACGTTCTTTAGCATCCTTTTCAAATTCTTTTTTAAGATTGAATATCTCTTGTCTAGCTTCTAAAACCATTTCTTTTCGATAATTATCTGCTTCTTTCTTGCCTTCTTCGACAATCTTTTCAGCTTCTTCTTTTGATAATCTCAATGATTTTTCGTGATGTATTACACGTAAAAAATAACCACCAATTGGTCCGACAATTAGTAATAACAAAGTGGAGATTAATAAAATAATCTCTAAAGTACTCATTTAAACCTCCACATATTTTTTTATTTTTTAAAAACTTTTAATTGACTACATTTTAATTTTGGTTTATATTTTAAACCGTATCTATTATACATTCAATTTTATTGATAGTCAATTTATCTTACTCTTTTATTTTTAATTCTATTGTTGTATAATTAATAAAGGTGATTAATAATGAAAAAAGACAATAACAAAATTTCATTTTACAAAAAATATCGTATTTTTACTATTACATTAATTATGTTTTTAGTTGTTCTACCCATAATAACTATTCCAAGTATTTATATTAGCCATTTTGTTTCTAGCAAAGATGTCTTATTTGGTGATAAAACACTTAAAGCTCAAACGTTAGATTCTCAAGATAAGTTTATAATTGAGGCCAATTTAATAGAAATTATAAAACAAGATAAAGAAAACGATAATAACGGAAAGTATCTTTTTGAAATTGATTTTAAGACAGAGAGTTCAAACATTAAGGACTTTAAGATTGAAGCCCAACTATCCGTTAAAAATGATAACTATAACAGCGAAGTTATTAGTAAAACAGTAACCAATCATAGTAAAACTAAGTTTGAAATAGTCTTTAACTATGATATGAATAAAAACCCGCTTCTTTTTGTAAGTCCAAAAGGACCTACACTTTACTTAAGAATTACTTATTCTTTTGTTGAAAGTAACTTGGGAACTCCAAAACCAATCATCGTCAAAGTTCCTTTTCCTATTCCCCCTAAAAATTAGTAAGATTAACAATATAATAAAAGCACTTCATTGTCAATATGAAGTGCTTTTTTTAGTTATTTTATTAATCCGTAATGCTTGATAATTTGTTTTTCAATCTCATCTTTAATTGAAATGTTTTCATCTAAAAATATCTTTGCATTTTCTCTTCCTTGGCCAATTCTATCCTCTTTATATGAATACCAAGCACCACTCTTCTTAACAATATCTAACTCGGCAGCAAGATCGATAAGTTCGCCAGTTTTTGATAATCCTTGACCATATATTAAATCAATGGAGGCAGTTTTAAATGGTGGAGCTACTTTATTTTTTACTATTTTCACATTAGCTTTGTTGCCAACGAGGTCGTTACCAATTTTTAATTGTTCCCCTCTTCTAATTTCTAATCTAACTGAAGCATAAAACTTTAAAGCTCGTCCTCCTGATGTAGTTTCAGGACTTCCAAACATTACTCCTACTTTCTCTCTAATCTGGTTAATAAATATACAAATTGTATTTGTTTTACTAATAATTCCTGAAAGTTTACGCATCGCTTGACTCATTAATCTCGCTTGTAAGCCAACATGAGTGTCGCCCATTTCACCGCTAATTTCGGCTTCAGGAACTAATGCTGCCACAGAATCAATTACAACTATTCCTACTGCTCCACTTCTAATTAGAGCTTCAGCGATTTCAAGTGCTTGCTCACCAGTATCTGGTTGCGATAGAATTAAACTTTCAATATCAACACCTAATCTTTTTGCATATTGAGGATCTAAAGCATGTTCAGCATCAATAAATGCTGCAAACCCTCCGGATTTTTGCATTTCAGCAATTGCATGGAGAGCAAATGTAGTTTTACCACCTGACTCTGGTCCATATATTTCAATAATTCTTCCTTTAGGATAACCACCTATTCCAAGTGCTATATCTAAGGTTATTGATCCTGATGAACTAGCCTCAATTGATTTATCAGCTTCTTCTCCTAACATCATAATTGAGCCTTTTCCAAATTGCTTTTCGATTTGTTTCATCGCACTTTCTAGTGCATCATTTCTTTTTTTCATTCAATCTAATCCTCCATTTATATATATACAAAAAGTTTTTTATTTTACTTTATTTACTCGTAAATACTATTTCTCTATTTTCTACTAAATAAATAATTCCACTAATTAATGTCGCTAAGACAGCTAAATAAAAGGTTCCATCTAAAAGATATTGTCCTATATTATTTAACTTTTGAACTAAACCAAATCCATTAAACAATATTAAAATAATACTAATCATTGTAATTACCGTTTTTATTTTCCCAAAAATATTTGCCGCAATAACTTTGTTTTCTTTTGCCGCAATCGTTCTAATTGCCATGACAATAAATTCTCTTAATAAAATAACTACTACAAGCGTCCACCACCAATTATAAACTGTTTTCTCAGTTACAATATACATAATCGCTGTTAACGTTAGAAGTTTATCAGCAACGGGATCTAAGAAAATTCCAAAAGTCGTAATTTCATTACGTTTTCTTGCTAAGTAACCGTCTAAGAAGTCCGTAAAGGAGCCAATTACAAAGAGTACTGCAAATAATAATTCACCTAAGGATAAATTAAAAATTATTAATTTATTTTTTAAACTAGGCAATAAAATTACCAATATCATTATTGGTATTAAGATAATTCTTGATACAGTTATTTTATTTGATAATGTCATACTAATTCTCTTTTCTAAATATATATTGATATTTTAATTTATTTGTTGCAAATATTATACCATAATGATATAATCTTTTATGGCATTAGCAAAGGAGGTAATGATATGGCTAATATTAAACAACAAATTAAAAGAAACAAGACTAACGAGAAGAAACGCATTCTAAATAAAGGATTTAAATCTTCTACAAAAACTGCCATTAAAGCTGTTTTCGAAGCAGTTGCAGAAAATAATAAAGAGAAGGCTATTATTAGTTTAAACTTTGCTAATAAGAAATTAGACAAAGGTCAAGCTAAAGGTATTTTTCACAAAAACTACGTTAGCAACCATAAATCTAAATTAACCAAGCTAGTTAATACACTTAATTAAGATAAACACTTCTTTAAAGAGGTGTTTTTTTTATTCAACAATCTTTAATCTTCTACCATCTTGCGCCTTATATACAACATGAGGCGCTTTAAAATTACTAGGACCGTATTTAGGATTATAACCTATCACATTTACATAGGCATTTAAACGGTCTTTTTCTTGCTGCATTTTCATTAAGACATCGTAAGTCATTTTAACGTCTTCCAATGCTCTGTGGGCATCATCCCTGTAAACATTATAAGTCTTACTAGCACTTTCAAGTCTGTGTGGAAATGGATGTCTATCTTTATAAATTGCCATTACATCCAACATGTCATTTGTAATAAAAAAATTATGTTGTTGTTTATATCTTCTATATAATGTTGTTAAAAAACCATAATCAAAAGAAATATTATAAGCAACTAAAAGAGGCTGTTTTGACATTAGTTGATCAAATAAAAGAAAAGCTTCTAATTCAGAAATACCATCTTTGTGTAACATTTCATCGGTAATATTAGTAATCTCTGTAATTTTG
Source organism: uncultured Acholeplasmataceae bacterium (assembly GCA_964481475.1). GTDB lineage: Bacteria > Bacillota_I > Bacilli_A > Acholeplasmatales > UBA5453 > DUQU01. Next base: position 51,622 of record CAYZTG010000001.1, read on the forward strand.
GGGTCTAATGGTTCTTCTTGTTTAATTAATACGGAAAGTTCCTCTTCAATTTCAAAAATACCACCAACATTCTTAAGTAACAAAGCTCCTATTTCAATAATATTGTTTGTGAACGGCGAAAGACCAGTAGTTTCAAAATCGAAAACCAACATATAATTATAATTATTTAATGTCATATTCTCCCCCAATTACTTTAAGCAACCATAACTCTAAACCAAGTTTTTTATCAATTGCTCCACTTTTTATTTCAAAATCTAAATTAGATAAAGACTCATAATACTTATTTAAAACATCACTATTTAATCCATTTGCATTTTTAATAATATAAAATGCCTTTCCTGTCGAAACATCAAAATAATCTTTTATTTCATGTTGGCGATAACCTTTTTCCAATAATCTCTTCGTAGTAATTAATTGTTTAAATTCACTTGCTATTCTGCTAATAATATTGACTGAATCCTCATTTTTAACTAATAAATCATAATAGATTTCTAACATTCTTTTTTTGTTTCCAGCAATAATCGCATTAGTCAACTCAAAAATATTATCTTCTAAATTTCTAGGCACGAGCATTTTAATATCTTTTAAATCTATCTTTTTATTATCATATGCAAATAACTCTAATTTTTCAATTTCCTTATGCATTAAATGAAGTTGAAAATTAACTCTTTCTAAAAGTTCTTTAATTGCATCATCTTCAATTTTATAACCTTTACTATTAAAATAACTTTTTATATAAGGCTCATATTCATCTTTTTTCATTACTTCAATTCCTTCAAAGCGGATATACTTCTTCGCTTCTTTAGAAATCTCTAATGTTTCATTGATTGGCTTATCAATAATAAAAATAAGCGTTGTGTCTTCTTTAGGATTTTTAAAATATTGAATTAAAGGTGTTAAATCATCTGTCCTCTTTTCATAAAAAAACCAAGGATTTTTCACCTTAATTACCTTTTCATCTGAAAGTAAACTAACCGTCATTATTTCCTCGATAAACTCGAAAACATCGGTTTCACTCAAATCATAAGTTATCACATTAAATGGTTCAACATTTAAGTTGCTAATAATTTGTGTTACTTTGTCTTCTATTAAAAAAAGATCTTCGCCAGTAATAGCATATAAATAATCACTCATTTTAATTACCTCTAACCGTTATTATACACTAAAACTCTCTTTTTGTATAACAAAACTATTAGTTAAACTCCGGAAATTATACTTTCTAATAATTATTGTTTGACTCTCTTTGGTCTTTAAAACTTTAATATTTTCTAAGGCTAATCGATCTAGTGTCTCCGGATGGGGATGATTATAATAATTTAGTCCATAACTAATAATTGCTACATCTGGTTTAACAACTCGGAGAAACTCTAAACTAGTACTATTATTTGCCCCATGGTGACTCACATGTAAATAATCACTCTTTAAGTCACTTCCATATTTAACTAAGTCTTTTTCTCTTTTAAAGCCGCTATCACCAGTAAATAAATAACTTTGTCCATCCATCATCACTTTTAAAACTAAAGAATTATCATTGTCATTAAAATAATCTTTTTCCGGACCAAAAACTTTAATAATTACATCTCCGCAAACAAACTCATCATTAACCGCACTTAATAAATTATATTCATGCAGTTTTTCCTTTAGACCTGATCGATCATAACTATTTAAGTAAAGATTATGAACTTTAAAATTTGCCAAAATTAACAAGAGATCAGCACTATGATCTAAATCACCGTGAGTAATGAATAAATAATCAATTTCGATTGCTCCTTGAGTACTCAAAAAGTCATATGTGCCTTTGTTACAATCAATCAAAATATTTGCTTTATTAAAGGGTCTACTGATAAATGTTGCATCACCTTGATTAACATCTAAAAAGTAAAGATAACCTTGAGGATTTAAAAAAGGGTATAAATACGCTATCAGCATAAAAAGGCCTATATAAAAGCTTCTCTTAACTATTAACTTGTTATTTTTCCCTAATAATAAAAACACTAAAAGAAAAAGATAAATAATAATAGATGTTAAAGAAAGATAATGAATCTTAATAAAAGTCCCCTTAGAAACATAAGTCACAAACTCATTAAAACTGGTTAATAAGTAATTAGACATAGGAGCAATAATTTTAATCAATGATAATACAACTAATGGTAAAATAAAGACTGAAAATAAATAAGAAATTAGTAACGAGATAGGCAAGCTTATAATTAATAAACCACCATTAAAATTTATTAAAAAAGGAATTGAAACCAAAAATGCAATTAAAGACATTTTAAAATAATTAGCATCTATTAAAATAATAAAAAAACTTACTAAAAATGATAATATAAAACTATAGTTGTATCGAAGATAAGGATTAATCAACATTATTAAGAAACTAAGACTAATTGCATCTAAAGCAGTTATACTCTCTTCTTTAAAAATCCTCATTAATAGATACATAAGATATGCTCTTTTCAAACTAATAGGAAAGGCGATTATAATCCCATAAATTGTTAAAATTGTAATTATTATTATTGTCTTTTTATTAAATCTGCTTAACGCCCTTTCTAACATCGACACTAAAATTGTTAAATGCAGTCCTGATAAAGCGAAAAGATGGCTAATACCTACTTTAGAAAGAGCTTTTTTAAAATCACCCTCAAAATCATTATCAGCAAAAATTAGTGTTTTTATGTATAATCTTGCTTCCTCAGGATAATCATCAAAAAGACTCAAACAATAATATTTTATTTTTGAAATTGTAAACTTATTGTTAACTACTTTAAACTCTTTTACATTTAACTTATAAAAAATTCGCAAACTATTATAGTATTTTTTTTGATTAAAGCCCCCAGGAACCTTTTCTTTTGTAAAAGTTGTTTGCTCAAAATCAATCTCTAAAACATCACCAATGTTTAAATACTCCTTCTCATAAAACAAGTACTTCCTGCTCTTTTGCTTAACAATATAAGTATAATAGTCATTACCTTCTTTTCTTTCAGTAATAATAAAATTACTACTATCTGGTAATTGTTTAGGTAAGTAATTAGTAATCACTAGGATTATAAAGAAAAATATCCCCAACAATAAGACTTTCTTTTTACTTTGATACCTTTTTATCAAAAAGTAAAAAGGAATATATAAAAGTAAAAAATAAAACCTTTCATAACTAATTAAGGCAATTAAAACACTTAAAGCATAATAGTGAAGATAGTTAAACGGTAATAAAGTCTTTAATCTTTTCATAAGTGGCTTCTTTAATACCCGAGATATTCATTATTTCTAAAATAGTTTTAAATAATCCATATTTACTTCGGTATTCAATAATTTCTAAAGCTTTTGCTTCGCCAATACCGGGAAGAGTCATTAACTCTTCTTTAGTTGCATAATTAAGATTAACTTTACCTGTTTGTTCACTTTGTTCTTTGCTCAATATAAAAGGGATATGGTAAGTTTTATTTTCAATTAGATAGTCAGCTAAATTAAAACTACTAATGTCTGCTTCTCCTTTTAATATTTTTGCGAGACTCAATAATTCGCCAATTGTCATCTCTTTAGAAACAACCTTTTTCCCAGGATAAAAAACAGCACCACTAACCATAACTTCAATTGTCTCCGTTGGAGTTATAATCTCATCTTGTTGCTTATTTGGTTTAATAAAAACGATTAATAATATTATAAAACAAAAAAGAATATATATTTTAATAGCAGCTTTCATTATATCACCGCTTAATATATATTCTTTTCTTATTAATTTACTTTAAAATTTAAATTTCTAATTTCTTAAATCCAATAAATTTATCATTAAAGCCATAAAACTCTCTTTCATCGCTTTCAAAAACATGAATAATAACTTCCCCACAATCTATTAATAACCAACTAGAAGACTTCCCTTCAATACCATTAATGTTATAGGTGTTTTTTAGTTCTTGTTTTAAATAGCCGACTAAAGCATTTGCTTGTCTTTTCGTTCCCGTACCAATAATTACATATTGATAAAATGGCGATTTATTTTCTAAATCATATCCTTTTAAATCCTTTAAATTAACTTGATCTAATGCATTAAATATTTTTTGTAGCAATTCCATTTTTTTGATGTTTCTCCTTGTAATAATTATATACTTTTATTTGACTTGGATGTGGTTTAAAACCTTTGTTTAAAACATGACTCATCGTTTCTTCAATAGCTTTTAAATAACTGCCAAGCAAATCATTTAACGCTAGTTGATAAACAACTACTGCACTTTTGTGTGTTCTATTTTTCTCACAAAAATCACTGACACATAAAATCATTGTTTCCTTAGTCATCTCTATTTTACCCCAAAGATGATATTTTACACACTCCAAAATGTTTTCATCACTAATTGAGTAGCTTTTTTCTATTAATGCTGCTGCTGAATAAGCATGATACATAAATGGTTCCAAACTATCAAACAAATGTTTATCATCAATTAACTCTTGGTGTTCCTTATTTGAAAGCATTTTTGTAATATCATGTAAATAAGCGCTAGTTTCTAAGACATTTAAATCAGCTCCATATCTCTTCCCTAGCTCAAGTGCTCTTTCAACTACTCCATAAGTATGTTTTATTCTTATTGGATCATCCTTTAATGAAGTCAACATTATTTTCTTATAATCCATTAATAACCTCTTTACTAATTAAAACATTAGCCTTTAAAGGCTTTAAAATTTCAATCGTCATTGGTCCTTTTACAACCAAATAACCTAAGTCCATTAAATTAATTAAATACTTCTCGTTTTCAAGTTTAAAAGTAACAGTCTCAAATTCACTATAAGTTGGTGTAAAAAGTTCTCCTTGATGTTTCTTAAAAAGTTGGTGGACATTTCCTCTTTTAGTACGATGCAATTTTAGTTTGTCACCGTAAAAAACAAAACTACCACTCCCTTTTACTATAGAAACAATAAATAATCCAAACACAATTACACTTTGGTTTTCAGTTAACTGATAAACAAATGGCTTTAATTTTTCAGGAATTAATTTATAATAATTTGCAAAATCTAAGTAATCACTAATAAATCCTTCTAAATAAATACCAGGCGTGTCATATAAAGTAAAATCTTTAGTTTCAAGTTTTAAAAAATCCTTTGTTAATCCTGGCTTTTTTGAGGAAAGAATCATACTATCTAATTGATAGTAACTAGCAATTTTATTGCTTAAAGTTGATTTACCACTATTTTGTAAGCCAATCAAATATACTTCCTTGAATTGATAATGATTAATTGTTTGAATAAAGTCAATCAAATATTTTCCTTTTAGAGCAGAAATAGGCATAATTTCTATAAAATTTCTTAGTTCTTTAGGATATTGTTTCTTTAAGTCATCAATCATGTTATCAAAATTTACTGTTTTAGGCAATAAATCAATATGATTAATCAAAAGAATCATTTTATTGTTATAAAAGTTGTTTAAATTATACATAAATAAAGTATTTAAATGTAATGCTGAAACAAGGTAAACAATTAAACCGTTAGCAAAGATTTTAGGGAAATGCGTTTTTTCTAGTTGATGTTTATCAATCATATAATGTTTTAGTTGAAAACAGTTATAACAAAGATCATGTTCTAAATTCAAAACATAACCCGCTTTATTTTGATCTTCAGTTTGCAGCACAAGACCGCAGCCTTTACATTTCATAATTAGTTAAAACCTCATCATAGATAGTTTGATAATTCTTCTTTAATTTCTTAATCAATTTAGTTTCACGGTAGCGATTAATTCTCGTTGTCCAAGCATCAGTAATTTCCTTAACTGGCGCAACCAAAATAGTATAAAAACCCATTTTGTTCCCACCATAAATATCTGTAAAAAACTGATCTCCAATCACAGACACTTCTTCCTTTAGATAGTTTCTACTTGCGAGTCTTAATGCTTTTTTATAACCTCTTTTTAGTGGTTTAAAAGCTTTATAAACATAATTATAGTTTTGCGAACTTGCAAACAAAGATACTCTTTTAAAATTATTATTAGAAACTAGGATTATTTCAAAGCCTAGATTATCTAAATTTTTGTAAAGTTCTTCTACTTTTTTAGTTGGTAATGGTTCATCATAAGCGACTAAAGTATTATCAACATCAATTAAAAGTAATTTTATTCCTTGGGATTTTAAGCTTAAAAAATCGATTTCAAAAACCGATTTATAGTATTTGTTGGGTATTTTTTTAAGTATTCCCCTCATTAAGCAATTTCTAGAACTTCAACGTGGAAAGATTTACCATTTTCCAGCCTTACTAAAACATTTTCTCCTACTTCTAAACCAACAATTGCTTTCCCTACAGGAGAGTCAATTGAAATTAAGTTTAACGTTGGATTAGCTTCAATAGTTCCAACTAAACGATAAATTGCTTCTTTTTCTTTTTCAATAAATTTTATTTTTACTGTTTTTCCAATTTGAACTTTATCATCAGAAGATGCTACTCTAATAATTTTATGATTTTCTAAAATGTTTTCAATTTCTTTAATTCGTGCTTCAGTTCTTGCTTGTGCTTCTCTAGCGGCATCATAATCAGCATTTTCTGATAAATCACCTTGAGCACGAGCTTCTTGAAGTTGTTTAACTACTTCTGGTCTTTTAACATCTTTTAATTCATCAAGCTCTTGAGTAAGTTTTAATAGCCCTTCTTTAGTTAATTCAAATTGTTGTTTTATTTTTGACAATTTGGATTCCTCCTCTTTTATTTACTTCGTTTATTATACATCATCTTTTAATATATTAAAAGTGAATAATTAGCTTTCTTAACTTTTTCTCTACTATTGGGTAGTTTGGATATAATTTAGCTAATAATTCATAAAACGGTTTTTGATGATTAAAGACTTTTTGATGGGCATATTCATGCATTAAAACATAATAGGCATATTCTTTATCTAAAGCCGCTAATAAAGTGTTTAGAGTAATATAATGTTTTTTTGTTTGGTATGATCCATACTTGCTTTTTAATTTTTTATATTTAATATCAACCCATATTAAATTATTGTTTGATAGAGTTTGGATTACTTCGTCTTTAATTTTATTAATATATTTTTTTAACTCTTGTTTATATATTTCACCTTTATAGTCAAAATCTTCAGTAGTATTGATAATTATTTTACTATCATCAAGACGATAGCTAAAATGGTCATTATTAAGAGACACTTGATATCTTTTACCCCACAACATAAAATAGTTATCATCATTTGAGGTTGTTTTAAAGTAGTAGTCATCAAAATTACTTTCAATTTTTCCTAAGACTCCTTTTAAAGACATTCTTTTACTTAAATGAATTTCTAAAAATCCATTTTTAGGTTTTAAATAAGAATGTTTATTACTAGTAAAAATGACTTTATAGTTAAGTTCTTTGTTATCTTTAATTAAAGTTTTCATTTTTTCCTTAACATATCAAAACTATTAACTTTAAATGGTATTTCTAAATAAACAACTTCTTTTGGATGTCTGGCTACTTCAATCTCTTCCAAATTAGCATTAAACAATTTCTTTAAAGTAAAACTCATTGGTTTTTTACTTGGCCCAAATATTTCTATTTCATCACCAACCCTAAAGTTATTTCTTTGCTCCACTTTAACTAAATTATTGATGTTTTCTAAAACAATTCCTACAAACATTTGATTAGGTATTTCTAGTTTACGGTTATACAATTGATCTAAGTTTGTTGGAAAAGAATTTAAAAACCCTTGTGATGCAAGTCTATTTTCAGCCTTACTAATTTCATTTTCATAAAATTGGAAGTCTTCAATATCTCCTTTTTCTTGATACTCATCAATTAACATCCGATAAGCATTAACAACCGTCGCGATATAATGAACACTTTTCATTCTACCTTCAATTTTTAAAGACTGAACATTTGCTTGAATAAGATCCGGTATTAAAAAGACTGTCTGTAAATCTTTAGATCCCATTGAAAACAGGATATCAGTAGAAATTTTTTCTTCTTCATCGTATAGATCATAAAGCCAACGACAACTATGAGCACAACCACCTCTATTGGCATCTCTTAAAGTAAATGTGTTAGAAAGTGTGCATCTTCCGCTATAACTAGAACACATTCCACCATGAATAAAAACTTCAATTTCTAAACTAGTATTGGCCGTAATTTCTTTTATCTCAGTTAATGAAAGTTCCCGAGCTAATACAATTCTAGTTGCTCCAAGATCTTGATAAAATTGAAATGCATACTTATTAGTAGTTGATTGTTGAGTTGAAATGTGGATTTCTAAGTTTGTATATTTTCGGGCGACACTTGCAATATAAGGACTTGCTACAATTATCGCATCAACTCTCGCTTTTTCTAAACCCTCTAAATAAGTTATTAAATCTGTTAGATTTTCGTTATGAGGTATAATATTTGTTGTTACATAAAGCTTTTTCCCTAGACTATGGGCAAACTTTGCTCCTTCTTCAATATCTTTTAAAGAAAAGTTAGACGCTCGCGCCCTTAAACTAAATTCTTCACCGCCAATAAAACAAGCATCAGCACCATATAAATAAGCTATTTTTAGTTTTTCTAAATCTCCAGCAGGAGCTAATAATTCAATCATTTTCTTCCCTCTTATAAATAGTTTTCGTTGTTAAAAAACCATCATCCCATATTTGCTTGTACTTATCTTGGATTGCTTCTTTGGTTTTTTCCCCCTTAAACATTTTTAAAATATCAAGGCAATACCGGTCATCATAAAACATTGAATCCACTAATAGATAATCAATATTTTTCAAATTAGCTAAATGATCAATAATAGAACTAACATTGCTGCGGTAAACATGAGTACCAAATTCATCTTCCACAATCGGCATTTTTTCTTCTCTTTTTTCCTCTTTTAGAAAAAGGTTTTTATTTTGATAATGATATTCTTGCTTAATTTCCTTTAAATATGATTTTAATAAATGTCTTTTAGAATAAAACATATTAAGATGTCCATGAGCATTCATAAATACGACACCCTTTTTATTACTAGACATTTCTTTAATATCTGTTAGATTAATCTCTTTTGATAAAAAAACACCCTTTAAACCTACTTCAAAAAAAATATTCATATCGAAAGTATTAGTAATTAAAGTTTCTGGCTGATAAATAATCGGGATTTCTAAATCTTTTAATAAATAGTAATAACCAATATCACCAATAATTAAACCAGTGATATTGATTTTTAAATCTTTTATTAGTTTAAACAAATCTTCTCCTTGATGATGAAGAAAAGGTTTAAAACTTAAATAGAGTTCTTTATTATGCTTACCTAAAATCTCACTTAATTTTCTTAGTTCATCGACAGTGAAAAAAGAGGTCTCTCTTGTACTAAAACCTTTCAGTCCAACAACAAACCCTTCTGTGTAAGTTAATAAAGATTCTATATTATTAAGATTATGGATTGTTGATAATAATTTCATCTTTTGCTCCTTTTCTAATCGAAATACTTAAACCATCCCCTTGGTCAAGGAAAGATGTTTCAAAATCATTATTAGTTATTAGAAAACTTTTAAAATCGTCAATTTTTTTCAGTAATTTCTTCGTTTGTTTTGAAACAAACTCTAACTCTAAATTGTGAAAATTCAGGTTGTCGGTTATAATTGCCCCACCATCATTTAAGTAATCTTGAAATCTTTTAAAGTAATTTATATACTGACCCTTAGCAGCATCAATAAAAATAAGATCATATTTATCTTTAAGTGGTGTTAATTTCAAAGCGTCTCCAAGTCTAGCAATAATAATATTTTCTTTTTGGTGTAAAGCGATTTGATTTAATGCCTCTTCATATAAGGCACTTTTTTTCTCAATTGTTTCAATGTAATTTAAGTTATCTGAAAGCATGATGCTTGAATAACCAATCGCAGTCCCCAACTCTAACATCGTTTTATAATTATTTGCCATTATTACTGTTTTAATGACACTTAATGCTTCATCTGAAATAATGGGAATATGTTTAGATAATGCAAAATACTTAAGGTTATTCATCTTCCTCTAAACTATCATAATACTCTGCCAAAATCTCTTCTAAAATATCCCATTCTTCTTCTGTTTCAATATCAGAAAAAGTTCCTTCGAATTCATTTTCTTCAGTGTAAATAGCCGCACTAACTTCACCTGTATCGAGAAATTCAAAAATTACGTAGTTCTTATTAGTATCTTCATTAAAATACGTTAAGATTATTTCTGCTACTCTTTCTTCATTGTCTTGAATAATCGTAATCATTTTGTCTGTCATTATTATTTTCCTCTACTATCTAAATAATTTTGTAATATTAAAACAGCTGCTAAAGTGTCTTTATGTTTTTGTCTTTTTAACGTTGACAAGCCCGCTTTTTTTAATGTTCCTGTGGCTTGTTTAGTAGTTAACCTTTCATCCCATAAAACAATTTTAGCTGTAGTTTTTTCTTCTAATCTTTCTTTAAATCTAATTGATACTTTAGCTTTTTCGCCAATTTCATCATGCATATGTTTTGGTAAACCAATTATTACAACATCAACTTTGTGTTCTGTAATATATTTACTAATATAGTCAATTGCGTGAATATAATGATTTTTGGCAAACCTAAATGTTTCAACCGCCTGAGCAATCACTCCGCTATCACTTCTTGCAATCCCTAATGTTACTTCTCCTAAATCAAGGCCTAAATAAATCATATTTTAATCATCTCCCCGATTAAGTCATCTAGCCTCTCTAAATTAGTTGTTCCTCCTTGAGCAAAATTAGGATTTCCTCCACCACTTCCCATTGATATTTCATTTAATTTGCTAATAATATCCCTAGCCAAACCTTTACTCATAATTAAGTAAGTTGCTTTTGACTCTTCAATATTTAAAAGCAAAACTGTTTCATGGTTTAATTTATTATACAAATTAACTAATAGTGGACGTAATGATTTTGGTTCTAAATTATGAGTTATAATTAAATTATTTTGTTTCGTTTTAATTAACTCATCTAAATTATTTAAAACTAAATTATCTTTTTTAAGTTGTATTTCTCTTTCTATGTGCTTAGTTAATTCTTTAAGGCTATTTAAGTGTTTCAAAAGGTTTAAGCGGTCTTGATAACTAGCAATTAAATGGAGGTTGTCAAGGTGTTGTTTTAGAGGCATATTTAGTTTTTTAGCTTCTAAAAGGAGATTGCTATATTTTGCTTTAAGAAGACTTTCTTCTTCAAACAAGTTCTCGTTTCTTCTTTTGAATTCAGCTAGCATCTCACTTCCAGTAAAGGCTTCAACACGGTAAATACCAGAACCAATTGAAGAAACACTTGAAATCATAAATGAGCCAATCTCTTTAGTATTATTAACATGAGTTCCCCCGCATAATTCTACCGAATATTTATCAATAAAAACTACTCTAACTTTATTCTCATATTTTTCACTAAATAATGCTTTAGCACCTAAGCTAATAGCTTTATCATAAAACATTTCTTCGGTTATAACTGGGATCGCTTTTTTAATATGAGAATTTACAATATTTTCTATTTTTAATATTTCTTCATCAGTAATCTTTTTAAAGTGATTAAAATCAAATCTCAATAAATCACTCCCCACATAAGAACCTTGTTGGGTTACATGATTTCCAAAAATATCAATTAAAGCTTGGTGGAGCAAGTGTGTTGCAGTATGGTTTTTAATAATTTGCTCTCTATTATCTTTATTAACTCTTGCGATTACCTTTTCTCCTTCTTTAAAATTACCATCTAGAAGGTGTAAATGCTGTCCATGAGGAAGTTTAACTACATCTTTTATTGAGATCTCGTTTATTACACCTAAGTCATGCTCTTGTCCACCCATTGTTGCATAAAAAGGAGTTTCCTTTAAAACAATTCCATGAGGAAAAACTTTAATTACCTCAGTCTCAACTTCCAAATGATTATAGCCAACAAACTTCGAATTCAAGGTAAACTCTAAATACTCTTTATCTTGCGTCTTCATTGAAGCTTCTTCACTTCTACTTTGTCTACTTCTTTCTTTTTGTAACTCCAATAGTTCATAGAAACCTTCTTTATCGATTGCTAAATTATGATCAAGGGCATATTCTTCTTGAAGCTCAATTGGAAAACCATAAGTATCATATAACAAAAAAGCATCTTCTTTTGACAATTCCTTTTTATCTTTGGAAACTTTTTTAATCATCTCTTCACCAAGTAAAAGAGTTTCTAAAAACTTTATTTCTTCGCTATAAATAATTTCTGCAATAAATTTTTTATTTTCAATAATATTTGGATAGTAATCTCCCATTATTAAAATAACTGGCTCAATAAGTTTAGTTAAAAAAGCCTCAGAAATGCCTAAAGCTTTTCCATGTTTTAAAGCTCTTCTTAATAATCTTCTTAAAACATACCCTCTTCCTTCATTTGAAAGGACTGCCCCATCACCAATAGACATCACTAACGTTTTAATATGATCAGCAATTATTTTAAAACTTGCTTGTCCGTTATATTCGACATTAGTAATTTCTGTAATCTTGTCGATGATTGGTTTAAACAAATCTGTCTCAAAATTAGTTTTAGTATTTTGAAGAATACACGCAAACCTTTCCAAACCAGCCCCTGTATCAATATTTTTACTAGGAAGTTCTTCGTATTCTTCTCTTTTTAAGTTTTCCTTTGCGTTATATTGTGAAAAAACAATGTTCCATATTTCAATGTAACGATCATTTTCAAGGTCATCTTTGATTAATTCAGTACCTCTTTTATCGTACTCTAAACCGCGGTCAAAAAAGATTTCTGTATCAGGACCAGAAGGACCTTCACCAATCTCCCAATAATTTCCTTCTTGAGCGATCAAATGATCTTCTTTAATTCCAAGTTTCAACCAAACTTCTTTCGCAAGTTTATCAGTTGGATAATAAGTTATATATATTTTATCTTGGGGAAAATTAAAATACTTACTTGAAAAAAGGAGCTCATAGCCAAGTTTAATCGCTTCTTCTTTAAAATAATCACCAATACTAAAATTCCCCATCATTTCAAAAAATGTGTGGTGTCTAGCTGTGTTCCCTACTTGCTCAATATCATTTGTACGAATACATTTTTGGATATTAGTTAACCTTGGGCTGCTCGGTGTTTCTGAACCATCAAAATACTTTTTAAGTGGCGCTACACCAGCATTTATCCATAATAATGTTTTATCATCTTTAGGGATCAAAGAAGAACTTTCAATAATTTGATGGCCATGTTCCTTAAAAAAACTTAGCCAAACTTCCCTAATTTCATGATGTGTCATTTTTCTCATATCTTTCTCCTAAAAAAAAGCCCAAAGAATAAAAATATTCTAAGGGCGAATTACCGCGTTACCACCTTAGTTCTAGTATATACTAGCACTTAATTAATTACTTATAGGTAAGTATACCATACTCCTAAGCAGCTTCATTAAGTTAACTATATATCTTTTTCACCAACTGATACTCTCTTTAATAGCGCCCTTAATTACTTCTCTTAATCAACGTATATATTATTTTATCATAATTAGCTTTCTTTTAATACTAATTGTTTCTTTTTTTTGAAAAGAGCTTTAAATACTGCCATTACACCAAATGAGGCCCATAACGTTACAACAAAATATGTCACAATATAGACGAGACTATTAGGAAGACCTACTAGCCTTAATAAAGCTTTAAAGCCTAGTTCTAACCCAAAGACTGTTGGAACTCCAATTAATAATTTTAAAATGTTTACTTTAATTGTATCATTTATATCATATCCTACATATTTTTTTTCCAAAAAATAACCAATAGCTAAACCAGTATAAGCCCCAGCAGCTCGGTAAATATCTTTATCCTTAAAAACAAAAGCTAAAATAAAAACAAGTGGAATCAAATAAAGGGCTCTAATATCTTCAACATTATCTTGCCCATATTCTAATAAAAATAAGCCTAATAAACTAAAAATAACCCCAATAACTGCCCCAACTAAAATATCTGACAAATAATGTTGTGCAAGATAAACTCTAGAAATCGGAACTAAAATCATTAAAGTAATCAAAGTATATTTGAGCCACTTATGTCTTCCGTGTTCTTTTAATAGAATCGTTCCCATAGAAAAGATTCCTTGGGCATGACCAGAAGGAAATGAATATCCATCAGTAATATCAAAATCATGTAAAAGTAAACTACTATCTTTGTGAAAAGGTCTCGGCCTTTTAACAATAGTTTTAATTAATCCATTAATTGTCATACTAAACAAAAAAGCAACCATTAGCTTAAAGCCAAACTTCTTATCAAGAATCCAATAAAAAATTATCCCAATTGCTAAGTAAAAATAAACATCACCAAACTGCGTAATTATTCTCATAAACCAATCTAGTGCTGGATTAGAAAACTGTCTTATAAACCTAATTATCTCCATTTTTCTTATCCTTTCTCTTTAAGTGGTTAATAGTCATCATATTAGATACAGTTGCTTCCACATAAGCGGGCACTTTAATAACTCTAAAACCTTTTTTAATTTTACCAATTGAGTACTGACCATCTATGTATTTTAATATTCCTTTGTTGACACATTCTTTTAACATTTCATTGGCAACATAATTACCATATGATATTTTTTCTTCAATAATACTAAGTTCAAAACCAACAATAGACTTTAGTTGGTCTAAACCTCGTTGAGGAAAAATTATTTTAGGAGTTAACTCCACAATTGTAACATCTTTATCTTTAAGTAGTTCATAGTTAATAGGTTTTTCCAAAGGAGAAACAAAAATTAAGTTAGCACCTTTTTCAATTAAAATATCAACGGGATTATTATTGATTAAACCGCCATCGATAAAATATTTATCTTGTAGTTCATTAGCACCAAATACAACCGGAATTGAGGCGCTAGATATAACATAATCAATTGGTGAATCAATATTATTTAAGTGGAAAACTCGCTCTTGCCAACTGTTTTTTTTAATAATACTAATCAAACTTGGCGACTTAACTTCAGTGGTTATTAAATATAAATCTTTATTAGAGTTTACAAATTTTTCTTTATCAATAAACTTTTCTTCAATTTCTTTTAATACATTCATTGAATAAAACCCGCGTTCCCTTAAACTTGGAAAACCAGTAATTGGATTATGTTTAGCACCATAAATCCACGCTTCTTTTAAAGAATCAAAATTACTTCCTAAATAAAAATAACCGTTGATAGCTCCAATTGAAGCTCCCGAAAATATACTGATGTCTTCAATAATTTTAGTTTTTTCTAATACTTCTAGTAAACCCACTTGATACGAACCCTTCGCTCCACCGCCGCCAAGCATTAAACCTATTTTCATTTTAGTATTGCTCCTTTATTCTTCTTAATTGATCTTGTTCTTTAAGAGATTGTCGTTTATCATGAAGTTTCTTACCTTTGGCAACAGCAATTTCCACTTTTACAAGAGCTTGATTAAAATATACTTTCAAAGGAATTAATGTATAACCTTCCTTTTCTTTTTTAGATTTTAATCTTAAAATTTCTCTTTTATGCATCAATAGTTTACGGTCCCTTGTCTCATCATGATTAAAAATAGAGGATTCCATATACTTAGAGATATGCATGCCAACAATAAAAATTTCATTATCTCTAATGTCCACATAAGCTTCATTAATATTTACTTTCCCACTTCTAATTGATTTAATTTCTGTGCCTTTTAAAACAATACCTGTTTCATAAGTATCTTCAATTTGATAATCATGTCTTGCCTTTTTATTTTGTGTAACTATTTTCATATAAACCTCTTAAACCGTTATTTTTAACTAAATAACTCATATATTAATTTATAATAACATAAAAGTTATTTGTCTTAAACTTAAATTGACTTCTACTAACTTAACTTTTACTTTATCACCAAACTTATATACTTTATTTTTTGATGTATTAGTAACAGTCATCGTTTTCTCATCATAACTAAAATAATCATAAAGTAACCTAAAAGGAATCATCCCTTCAATCCCTTTTTCAATTTGGACAAACATTCCTGTTTGAATCATTCCACTAATAATCCCCTCAAACTCACTATTTAAATATTTCTCCATATATTTAGTGATCATATATTTATCAACTTCTCTTGACAAACTTTCTGCTTTTCTCTCCATGAGGCTTGCTTGTTTAGCCGCTTCAATATTAGTTTTTTCAAAATGTTTAATTTTCTTTAATAAATTTTGGGGATGGATAATTAGTTCCTTAATTAAGCGGTGGAGTAATAAATCAGAATATCTTCTAATTGGGGCTGTAAAATGAGTGTAACTCTTTAAAGATAATCCATAGTGTCCGCGGTTAACCGTTTCATATTTAGCTTTAGCCATACTTTTTAAAATTAAATCATTAATGTATTCTTCTAGAGGGCTATCTTTAATCTCATCCATAAATTTTTGTAAAGCAAGTGGTGTTAAGTGGTTAATTCTTGGTGTTTTTACGTCCAAACTTCTTAACTCTGTAAAAAGCGTTTTAATCTTTTCTTCATCAGGCTTATCATGAGTTCGATATAAAGAAGGTAGGTTTAGAGAAGACATGTGAGTACTAATTATCTCATTTGCTAGCACCATGAATGATTCAATAATTCGTTCGGATGCTCCTTGTTCTTTTAATCTAATATCAATTATTTCATGTTTGTCATTTAACAAATATTGGTACTCTTTAGTTTTAAAGTCTAATGAGCCAGCCTTTTTTCTAATTTGAAAAAGCTTATTACTTAGCTCATTCATCTTTAACAACATCTCTTCTACTTCTTTCTTAAATGTCATTTTTTTATCTAAAAATAAATTAACATCATCATAACTAAGTCTCTCGCTCACTATAATAACAGTTTCTTTAATTTCATAATTAACTATTTTTGCTTCTTGATCAAGTTTAATTAATAAACTAAGTGCATATCTTTCTTCGCCTACATTTAAACTACACAAATCGTTTGATAACCTCCTTGGTAGCATAGGAATAACTCTATCGGCCAAATAAGCCGATGTTCCTTTTTTAAAGGCATCTTTATCAAGATAACTATTTTCTTTTACATAATTAGCAACATCAGCAATATGAATATCTAGATAATAAAATAAATTATCTGTCTTAAGACTAATTGCATCATCTAAATCTTTCGCGTCAATACCGTCAATTGTAATAATATTTTCATCTAAAAAGACTCTCTCATTTCTAGAAACAACTCTACTTAAGTTTTCTGCCTCATTTAGAGTTTCTTCACTATGTTGATAAGGAAAACCACTTGCATAGATGATTGTTAATATATCAATATCAGGATCAGTAATATGGCCAATTTTATTAGTAATTACTCCTACTAAACTATTTTGGTTATAAGTTACTACTTCTACTTCAATAACATCTCCGTCAATTAAATTTTCATAACTATTTAAATAAAGCGGAAAGCGCAAATTTGTCTTAGTAATTAGACGAGCTTTCTTACCCTTTTTGCTCACTTCACAAACAACTACATGCTTCTCTCTTTTAATTATTTCGATAACTCTACCATAATCATTTTTTACAGAGGCTAACACGAAATCATTATTTAAGGCATTACCAAGTTTATTGTTATCAATGTAAGTATCTTTACCAATTCCCATTAAAAAACCACCACGGTCTTTTAAATCAAGAATCCCAACTTTATATCCTACTCTTAAACGATAATTATCTTTTTTCGCTCTCAAATAGTTTTTTGCAACTAAAAAATCCAAATTACTTATTAATTCTTCTTTATTAAGATTTGACTCCAATAATAACTCTTCAATTGTATAATTACTCTTTTCCCTAAAAAGAGTCAAAATTTCTAATCTATTTTTCATACCAAAATTATACCATAAAAAAAGCGACTTACTAAGCCGCTTCGTTTTTAATTTACTTTAAATTGTAAAAACTATCTAAACCTAAGTATTTAGCAGTATCTCCTAATTCGTCTTCAATTCTAATTAGTTGATTGTATTTAGCAATTCTATCTGTTCTTGATGCTGAACCAGTTTTTATTTGACCAGCATTAGCTGCTACTGCAATATCACTAATTGTTGAATCTTCTGTTTCACCACTTCTATGAGAAATTACTGCTGTATAACCAGCTCTTTTAGCCATCTCAATAGCTTCAAAAGTTTCTGTTAAAGTCCCAATTTGATTAACTTTAATTAAAATTGAGTTACCAATATTTTCATTAATTCCTCTAGCTAGTCTTTCAGTATTTGTAACAAATAAATCATCCCCAACTAATTGAATCTTATTTCCTAATATTTTTGTTAAATAATTCCAACCTTCCCAATCATTTTCATCTAAACCATCTTCAATCGAAATAATTGGATATTTAGTTGCTAGTTCTTTATAAAAGTCTGCAAGTTCTTTACTAGTTAATTCGCGGTTGTTTTCACCAGCTAAGACATATTTTTTAGTATCTTTATTATAAAACTCACTTGCCGCAACATCTAAAGCTAAGAAAATATCTTCGCCAGCTTTATATCCAGCGTTTTTGATAGCTTCTAAAATAACTTTTAATGCTTCTTCATTTGATGATAAATTAGGTGCAAACCCTCCTTCATCACCAACTGCTGTATTCAAACCTTTTGCTTTTAAAACAGCTTTTAAATGATGAAATATTTCCGTTCCCCATCTAACTGCTTCAGTAAAGGTTTTCGCTCCTACTGGCATAATCATAAATTCTTGGAAATCAACATTATTATCTGCATGAGATCCGCCATTTAAAATATTCATCATTGGAACTGGTAGTTGTCTTGCATTAAAACCACCCAAATAATTATAAATACTAATATCTAAATAATCCGCTGCCGCTCTTGCAACCGCCATTGAAACGCCTAAAATAGCGTTCGCTCCTAATTTTGATTTGTTTGGAGTACCATCCAACTCAATCATAATTTTATCAATTTCTACTTGGAATAAAACATTGATTCCTGTAATGTGCTCAGCAATTACATCATTAACATTGCTAACTGCTTTTAAAACACCTTTACCTAAATATCTTTTTTTATCCTCATCTCTTAATTCTACTGCTTCATACTCACCAGTTGAGGCTCCACTTGGAACTAATGCTCTTCCAAAAGCACCAGACTCAGTATAAACTTCAACTTCCACTGTTGGATTACCTCTTGAGTCTAAAACCTCTCTAGCATAAATATCTGTAATAAATGGCATACAATCACTCCTTTTTCTAAGATTTACCATCTTAATTATACTACTTTATATTATATTTTCAATATTAGTAGTTTGTAAAAACACTTACATTTTATATAAGTTATCTTTACACTATCTTTTCATTCTCATAAATACCATATAACTTATTAAAACATTAATAAAAATATTAAATGAAGAAATTATTATTCCTGACACTGAGCTAAATGAGATAATACTTGAAAAATAATAAAGAGGATTAAAGGCACCCAGCCAAATATAATTAGTTACTTGAAATGTTTGCATAATAATTCTAATTGTAGTTACAAAATAATCCCCTAGAAATAAAAAGAAAATTGCCAAAATCGAATATGTAATATGATAAAAATGAAAACTTTCATATAATCTCTTAACTAAAAAGTAATATAGAATAATAAAGGTGAAAATATTAAAGAAATCAAGGAAAGATCCCATTAAGAAAAAGTTGATTGCTCCTAAAGCAGAACCAAAAACAACCGACCCTAATATTCCTTCTATAATAAATCTATATAACTCTTTTCTATAAATTTTTTCTTTAAAAAACATCTAAACCTCCAAATATTTTAACCTAGTATTTAATAACTCGAAAGCTACCATTATTAATAATCCCTTGATAATGTTAAAAGGTAAAATAAAAACAAATATTAAAAAACTATATGAACTAACACCAACAAAGCCAAGACCAGAGTTAAGTGTATTAATATCATTTAATAATTGTGTAACAAAAAAATACTCCCCAGCTGATAATTGAATCGGTATCACAATGAAAAAATTTAACAAAACCATTACAAAAGTAAATCCTAAAGTTACAATTAAACCATGAATAAGTGGCTTAACAATCTTGAATTTTTCAATATCACAAACTTCTTTTTTAACTAAAGGAACAAGATTCGTTTTGGTAATTTTAGTTGCCAAATAATAAAACGTAATAATTGAAAACGAACTAAGTATTGCCATATATTCTCCTAAGAAAGGAAAGACGTCAACATCACCTTTAATTGCAATTCTAATTATAGTTCTTAAAATGATTACAACCCCCGTCTTTGAATAACCCAAGACTATTAAACTTACTAAAATTACAACTTCACTAAAATCAAACTTTAAAAAAGGAGCTGGGGGAAATGGAATTTCAATATATCCCAAAATAATTGCCATTGCCGAAAATGTTGCTGTTAAGACAATTTGTTTAATTTTACTATTCATATTTATCCTCTTTCTATAAAAAAATCGTCACTTCAGGACGAAGAAAAAAGCATAAAAATAGCACTTCTTCCATCCAGACTATACTGTCGGTATAGGATTTACACCTATTCCTGCCCAAAGGCTCGCGGACTTTACCGCCGATCGAGGAATTACACCTCACCCTGAAGTTACTTCTATTATATTCTTAAGGACTATTAAAGTCAATTTTTAATACAATTGAAAACATTTTCTATACTAATTTATGCTAAATAATTTGTTATTAATGTATAATAATAATGTAAAGGATCGTGATAGAAATGAATAATTTTGTAGCACTAATAATCTTAGATGGCCAAGGAATTGCTAAAGCAAGTGATAGTAATGCAGTTACCTTAGCTAAGACCCCAGTTTTTGATGATTTAATTAGCAATTATCCCCATAATACATTGTCTGCTTCAGGGGAGCATGTCGGATTACCAGAAGGACAAATGGGCAATAGTGAAGTTGGCCACTTAAATTTAGGGGCTGGTAGAGTTGTATGGCAAAGTTTAAGTAGAGTAAACGCTGCTATTAAAGATGGATCGTTTTTCAATAACAAAGCCTTCTTAAATGCGATAAATTGGGCTAAAAAACATAATAGTAAACTCCATATTTTAGGCCTTGCTGGTCATGGTGGAGTTCATTCTAGTAGTAGACATATCATTGCTTTAAATGATTTAGCGACTCAACATGGTTTAAAAGAAAGAACTTTTTACCATGCTTTTTTAGACGGGAGAGATACACCTCCAATGAGCGGATTAGAATTTCTTGAAGAACTAAATGAGGCTAATGTTCATATTTCTACTGTCAGTGGCAGATATTATGCCATGGATAGAGATAATAATTGGGACAGACTACAAAAAGCGATCGATAATTTAACAATTGGCACAGGAAAAGAATTTCCTAACTTTAGAGATGGTGTTAAAGAAAGTTATCAAAATAACATTACCGATGAATTTATGATTCCTTTTTTAGTAGACAAAAAAGGCTTAATTAGTAATAATGACGCTGTTATTTTTGCTAACTTTAGACCAGACCGTGCCATTAGAATTAGTACTGCTCTTTCAAACCCAAGTAAAGTAAGCAATTATTATACCGAAGGAAAAGCAAAATTTGATAGTTCTCATATACCAAGTAACATTTTCTTTGTTTCAATGATGCATTACCAAGAAACAGTCAAAGGAGAAATTGCTTTTGAACTTCAAGATTTAAAAGATCTCTACGGAGACGTTATTGAAAGTAATAACTTAAAGCAATTAAGAATCGCTGAAACAGAAAAATATGCTCATGTTACCTTTTTCTTTGATGGTGGAATTGAAAAATCGTATCAAGGCGCAAAAAGAATCTTGATTCCTTCACCTAAAGTTCCCACCTATGATTTAAAACCTGAAATGAGTGCTTATGAAGTTGCTGATGCCGCAATCGAAAACATTTTATCAAAACAATATCAAACCATGATTTTAAACTTTGCCAACCCCGATATGGTAGGACATACCGGATCAATTCCAGCTACTATCAAGGCAGTTGAAGCAGTTGATATTAATTTAGGCAGAGTTTTAAAGGCAATTAATGAAATTGATGGTGTCGCAATTATTCTTGCTGACCATGGAAATGCTGAAGTGATGCGAGATCAAAATGGAACTCCTCATACTGCTCACACAACGAACTTAGTTCCAGTTATAATTACTAAAAAGGGACTAAAATTAAGAGATGGCGGTGCTCTATGTGATATTGCACCAACAATGCTTGCGTTATTAAATATTGAAAAACCAAAAGCAATGACAGGTCATTCTTTAATTGAAAAGCCATAAATTATGGTTTTTTCTTTATGAGAATATTTTGTATAATTAGAAATAGCTTACTTTTGAGGTGCTAAATGTCTTTATTACTAAAACTAAGAAAATCATTATTAGAAGAAAAACCAAACTACCAACTAAACTATGTCATTCCTAGTCTTTTTAATGGATTTGGCCATAAGAGTATTTGCAAACTTAAAAATGGTGAAGAATTAATTAATCCTTATGATTTTCTAATTGATTTAATAGACTCCGTTTTTTTAACTAACTATCAGCCTGAGCCGGTCCAAAGTTTATCCATGAAACAAGGAGTAAAAACTAAATCATGGCTGAAAAAAGCTGTTTTTTACTCAATGATGATTAGAACATCGTCTGCTTGGGATCATGATCGAAACGGGACTTTAGACGAACACAATCTAAACGGTTTAAAAGAAACAGGAACATTTATTAAAACATTAATGATTTTACCTTTCTTAAAGGAAATGGGAATTAATACTCTCTATTTATTACCTATTTCTAAATATTCTCTTAAAAACAAAAAGGGAGAACTAGGAAGTCCTTATAGTGTTTCCAACTTTTTTAAACTAGATGAAAACTTAAAAGATCCCCTAATTAAGGACCGTTTAAGCATAGAGGAACAATTTCAAGTATTAGTTGAAGCTTGTCATACACTAAACATTAGGGTAATGATTGACATCATCCCTAGAACAAATGCCCTCGATAGTGATTTATTAATTACTAACCCTGAATGGTTCTACTGGATAAAAACAAAAAGCTTGCAAGACTATCGTCCACCTATTATTAAAGGTATTAAAGAAAAAACAGTTTCGCCACTACCTAACTATATGAAAGCAGTTTATGAAGACGAAGAAGTTTTAAAGCACATAAATCTATTTGAATTTGACCCTAAAACACAAAATCCTCTACTTTGGGAAAAAGTATTAAAAGAATACCATAAAAGCCAAGAAAATATTTTACAATTAATTGATAAACACTTTAACCTAACCGTCGCTCCTGCCTTTAGCGACCATATTAATGATGTCCAGCCTCCTTGGTCTGATATAACTTTTTTTAGAATGTATTTAGACCACCCACACGCTAATATTAAATATCTTAAAAACAAAAATACCCCACCATATATTTTATTTGATACTATCAAAGCTAACTTATATCCAGGGAAAGTTCCTAATAATGAACTTTGGCAAATAATTACAAACATTATTCCCTATTATCAAAAAACATTTGGAATTGACGGAGCGAGAATTGATATGGGGCACGCACTACCACAAAAATTAGTTATGAAGATTATTGAAAAAGCAAAAGAAATAGATAATAGTTTCGTTTTCATTGCTGAAGAATTAAACCCTGACAATGCCCTAAAGGCAAAAAAACTTGGTTATGATATGATTATTGGCAACTCTTTTTCAAGAGTATATAAAGTTTATGAACTAGAAACACATAACTTCATGCTAAATACTCATAAGCTTCCTCTCTTACAATTCGCACTTGCTGAAACACATGATACACCAAGAATCGCCTCTAGAGAGGGTGGAAAGATTTTAAGTAGATTTCTTTCAGTCATGAATATGTTCACCCCTAATACGGTCCCATTTATTAATTCTGGTCAAGAAGTTTATGAACTACAAGCAATGAATTTAGGTCTCAATCCTCGTGAAAATGAACTAGAGATGTTAGAGAAAGATGATCCTTATTACGGAAAATTAGCCTTGTTTGATAAATATGCCTTCCATTATTTAAACGAAGATAACTATGATATTAAAAACCACTTAAAGAAAGTAGTTTCTATTAGAAATAAATACTCATCAATAATTACTAACAAAAATAATTATATTGAAATTAACTTTAATGTTGGCAGAGACCCAATTGGCTTTATCTATCAATCAAAAAAAGAACTTCTTTTTATCATCGGTAATCCCTTTTATGATTTTACTCAAACAGTAAAAGTTGACTTGAGTGAATTAAGAATTAAATATAATCTTAGTTATGATGCCTTCCTCCATTATGGAACTTATGAAAAAACGACAAGGATAATCGAAGACTACGATGAAAACAATAATCCTTACTTTTTGATGGGACCTGGAGAAGTAAAAATATTTTCGATAAAAAGGGCTATTAAATAACTTTTTAAAACAGACATTATTTATGTCTGTTTTTCTTAATAAAATATGAAATATATAATAATTTAAGTCGAGAAAATATGTTTTTATTTTGTATTACCATTGAGTAAATCCTTCATAATCATATTTAGCACTTTGGTAATATATTTCCAAAATACATTCTCCTTTAATTTGTTTATTATTAATCACTATCGCTTTATTTATAAAGTCGATTTTTTTTATCTTGCCACTTAAAAACTCAATACCCCCATCACTATAATAGTATAAATCACATGTTAACTCATATTCAAAAACTAGTTTAAGTTTATTATTTAAGATTTCATTTTGATCTTCGGATA
This sequence comes from uncultured Acholeplasmataceae bacterium, assembly GCA_964481475.1. Taxonomy (GTDB): domain Bacteria; phylum Bacillota_I; class Bacilli_A; order Acholeplasmatales; family UBA5453; genus DUQU01. Next base: position 76,193 of record CAYZTG010000001.1, read on the forward strand.
AAATAGGTTTTGCTTTTGTTAATCTTTTATTTTTAAGTTCTATAAGTGCGCTCTTAAATCCTGTTAAAGCATCAAAAGGTACCCACTTAATTAGCCCTCTATCAAAATTATCCATTATGTCCTCCAATTGTTTGATTTCTTCTAATCTGGGTAGAGTGTTCTAAGAGTGATGTAGCTTTAGTAATACTATTTTTACCAAAGTTGACTTTTAAATTATCAATTACGCTTTCTAACTGAAATTCTAGTTCCTCTTTTTGAAAATCGGTAAATAAATTTAACTGCCTACTCTTTATTTCTGTTAGATTTGTTACTCCTACTGTAATTTTTCTAATCGGCAAATTTTCAATATGTTTTTCAAACAAACTAATTATGTTTTTATAAAGATTGCTTGTTAAGTTTGTCTTATCTTGAATTCTCATTTGTTTATTAAATCCTCCACCAACCTTTTTAGTATAACTAATTGCCAAAGTAACTACAGAAGCTAACTTTTTGTTTAACCTTAGCCTTCTCGAGAGATCTTCAACCATTTCTTTGATTATTAACTTTGCTTCTTCCACTTGATAATCTCTAAAAAGAACTTGCCCAATACTATATCTAGTGTTGTTTGATTTTAATTTATCTTGGTCTTGTAAGCAGCTTTTATCTCTTCCATGGGCATGATTATAAAGTTCTAAACCCATGACACCAAAATGTTTTTCTAATTTTACTGGGTCATAATGAGCAAGATCATAGATAGAAATAATTCCTAATCTGTTTAAATTTTTTTCCATTCTAGAACCTATTCCCCACATCTTACTTAAGGGTGTTACTTTCCATAACTTTTCTTCAATATCTTTATTCCTCCAAACAGCAATATAGTCTTCTTTTGTTTTAGATTCTAAATCTAAAGCTAATTTAGCCATCAACATATTTTCGCCAATTCCACAAGTAGCATAAATACCTAACTTTTCATGTACTTCCATTAAAATTTTCACAGCCAATTGATAACTATTCATTTTATAATAGTTCAAATAAGCAGTAACGTCTAAAAAAGCTTCATCAATCGAATAGATAAATAAGTCTTGTTCACTTACATAATTTAGGTAAATATCTACTACTTTTATTGCGAAATCTAAATATTTTTGCATTCTTGGCATTGCGACAATTAAGTCAGGTATCTTTGGAACTTCATATAGTCTACATCGCGAAGGAATTCCTCTACTTTTTAAATAGGGGCTGACAGCCAAGACAATTCCCCCACTTCGAGACGGATCAGCAACTACCAAAGGAGTTGTGAATGGATTTAAGTTTCTTAAGCTACATTCAACACTCGCATAAAAACTTTTTAGATCAATACATAATATTTGCTTACTTCCCATTTCGCTCCTCCTTTTTAAAGTATTCTATCAAAAAATATCGTGAAAATATATGAAAAAAAAGGCTTTTTAGAATGAAACTAAATTGCCTTTTTTCATTAGTTTTCTTATTTGTTTTAAGTGCCGTTTAAAGTAGTCATTAAACGGTATTTAAATAGCCATTTTAAAATTATTTTTAATTAGTTATTTAAAAGAAACTTATTCCAACCGATGTTAAAATAGCTAGAACAGCAACGATAATAAAAACAACTTTACCAAATTGTTTTAAATTTTTCGCATACTGCCAAGCAGACCAAATAACAACAATAATCAAAAGTAAGTTTGCTACAAATTGAAAACTAGACAAATTTGCTCCTTTATCAAACCAGCTAAGGATTAATAAAGTTAGCGAGATTAATGCGCTTATTATTAGTGATGCATAAGCTAATAATCCAATTAGCTTTGTGTCCTTTTTCATTATAATTCAACTCCTATCAGTTTATCTATTTCAACGGAAAACACTACTCCGTTTGCTTCCTTACTTGAACCAAAATTATTATATATTTCCTTCATAAGCTTATCTTTTTGCTCTTCTAGACAAGCAATTAATAAAACTTCTTTCTCAGGGTGGATAGTAATTTTAAAAAACTTTTCATCTTTATCAGTAAGTGAACTTTTACCGTGAATAATTGTGCCCCCCTTTACACCAAAATTTCTCATATGGTCCATAACTTTATCGGCACAACCACTATTACCTATATAAATAATTAGAGACTTATTCACTTTCAATCACCCCACTAATTTCTTCCAAAGCCATTCTATTAATTGATGATAATGGCAGTGTAAGGGCCATTCCAACCTTTTTCTCAGAAAGTTTAAACTTCTCTTCTAATGTATTTAGAATCTTCTCTTCATTATCTTGATGAATTATTGAAAGAATAACATCCTTTTCCTTATTAGTTAAAGAAAAATATTCCATAATTTGATTTGACGCAGTTCCTTCACCAAGAAAAATTATTGAAAAATTTGCTTTTAATTTATTTAGTTGTTTACAAACAAGCTCACCCTTGCCTCTTGAAACTATTGTAATTAGTAATTTCATTTCAATTTTCTCCTTGCTAAATAACTAAATCATCCATATTCCCTAAGTCTCTAATATTTGACTTAATTCCATAAGCCTTAGAGACAGCTAAAGAGAACATCATGCCATTTGCTGGACTTTTAATCCCTAGATTTTTATTTAAGCCTTCCATTATTAACTTCTTACTATGACTTAAAGCAACAATTAAAAGGACATCTTTTTCTTGATGTATTGTTATTCCAAATAGTTTTCTATCTTTTTTACTATTACTCCTACCGTGGATAATTGTTCCCCCAGTAGCACCTAAATCTTTAGCAACTTCCATTGCTTTATACGCATAACCACTGTTACCAATAAAAACTATCAGTTCCATAATTCCTCCTCAAAATGATAAAATATCATCTTCGCCTTCTACTATTTCTTTTCTTTTGGCTTTCTTATTATAAATAATACCTAATATTTGCAGACTTATTACTGGCGCCATTGAAACGATCACAACTAGTCCATAAGCATCCATTAAAGGATTTGAAGTTGCGATGGCATTTGACGCTCCGATTGCAAAAGGCATTAAAAAGGCTGTTGTCATTGCTCCACTAACTGCACTACCCGAATCATATGCAATTGCTGTGAATAAATCAGGTGTAAAAAACGTTAAAACAAAGGTAATTAAATACCCTGGAACAACTATCCATAAAACATTAATACTAAAGATTATTCTTAACATTGATAGTACTAAAGCAATCCCAACTCCTAAAGAAATTGCCCCAAGCAATAATATTTTTGAAACATTACCAGCAGTAACTTCTTCAACTTGTTTATTAACCGCAACAATCGATGGTTCTGGCGCAGCAACTAATAGTCCAAAAATTAAGCCCACAATCACTAATAACCATATTTTATTACTTGCTAAGTAAAATCCTATTTCATTACCAATCATTGAAAATGCTTGATTTGCTCCTGATAAAAATAATACTAGACCAATATATGTATATAAAAATCCAATTAAAATTTTAATTACTTCTTTTTTGGAAAGTTTAAAATCAATGAACTGGAAGATAATAAAGAAGGCTACGAATGGTGTTATTGCAATAGCCATATCTTTTGCATAAGTAATTAAATAATTAGTTAAACTTAAGGTGGTATCAGCTGTTGTAATCGTATTAGGATCAATTTTATAAAATAACCCTAATATTAAAACTGCAATAATTGGTCCAATAATTGTCACGCCAACTAACCCAAAGGAATCTTGCTCACTATTATTACTTTGCCTAGCTTTACTAATTCCGTAGGCTAAACTCATAATAAAGGGCACTGAAAGGGGCCCACTAGCAAAACCTCCTGAATCAAAGGCAATTGCGATAAAAGCAGGATTGTTTTTATTCACAATGAAAGCAAGCATAAAAGCAACTCCATATAAACCAATTATTAGCCACTTTAAAGGGATTTTAAATAATACTCTCAATAATCCTACTGTCATTAATAAACCAACGCCTATGGCAACCGTAATAATGGTAATAATCTCTGGACTTATAACATCTTTCAATTGGTTTGATAAGACTCTTACCGAAGGTTCCGCAATAATAATGAAAAACCCTAAAGAGATACTAACAAGTAAAAAAAATGTTAAATTTCGCTTTTTAACAATATAATTCCCAATGCCTTCGGCTATATAACTAGTTGAAGAAAAGGCGCCTAGCTGAAATAATGCTAAGCCCACAACTAGTAAAGTTGCTCCTAATAAAAAGCTCAAGATTATTTTTAGATCTAATCCAATTAGAAAGCTTATTACTAAAATAACTATAGTCACCGGCAAAACAGAGATAAAAGATTCTAATAATTTTTTCAAAAAAGGTTTAATCATTTTATAAACTACCTCATAGTATAGTTTAAGTCTTTTTATCTAATAAAGCAACCAATCTAAGTTATCATTTCCTTTGCCATATAGTGAATATGATCGGCTGCTCTCTCTAGATTAGAAACTAGATTAATTAAGATTGGACTAGATTCAGCTCGACATTTTCCTTCATTAAGTCTTTTAATGTGATTGTCAACAATAAATCTTCTTTTATCATCAACTTTTTGTTCTAGACTTTCAACTATTTTATAGCCTTGTTTACTTCCTGAGAAAAAGACACTCATTGAGTTTTCAAATAAGTCTTTAATAATTGAAAACATTTCATTTAAATCAGCTAATGCGCTATCGCTAAAACTTAAGTCATCTCGCAAAGTTGCTTCTGTGTATTTTATTAAATTACCCGCTAAATCATTAACTCTTTCCACATCATTAATTGCATAATATAACTTTGAAGTAACTTTTTTATTTGACATAGTTAACTTTTCTCCAGAAATTTTAACCAAATATTCTAGTGCTTGTTTGTTTAACTTAGCCCCTTGAGCAATTAAACTCTCCACCTTACTAGAATTACTGAGATCTCTTTCAACAAAACAGTTAAAAGATATTTCCAAACTATTCATTGCATTTCTCGCCAAAACATCAATTTCTTTTTTTAATTGTGCAATTGCCAAACTTGGAGTATCTAGTAATCTTTCTTCCAATAAAATAGCAACCGGTTTTGCAGCTTCATCTTCTTTTATTAACCTTTCACTAATTCTTACAAAAACATTAGCAAAAGGTAAGAAGATTAAAGCACAAGTCAAATTAAAAAACGTATGAAACATTGCTATTTGAGTTGCCGCTTTAGGGAAAAGGGCCATCATAACAGTATCATTAAAACTAGGCCAAGCAAGTAAAAATATCATAAAAATAAAAGAACCCATCAAATTAAATAAAATATGAATCATAGAAGCTCTTTTAGCATTAATATTTGCCCCAATTGAGGCATATAAAGCGACAATAGTAGTTCCAATATTAGAACCTAAAATAATATATAAAGGAGCATTACCACCACCACCAATAACAATCCCCGCAATAGCACTTGAAATTACAATTGAAGTTATTGCTGAACTACTTTGAAAGATTGCGGTTAAGACAATTCCAATTAATAAAAGCAACAATGGATTGCTAATATTAGATAACATATTAACAATTACTTCTGATTCTTTAAAGATTGACATTGCCCCACTAAGTAAATGTAAACTAACAAAAATTAACCCTAACCCTTGTAAGATTTTTCCGATTATTTTTGTTCGTTCATTTTTGGAAATTAAATTAATAAAAGAACCAATTAAAGCAAACATCATTGCAAAAACAATAAAATTAAAACTTTGTAAAGCTACAATTTGAGCAGTAATAGTTGTTCCAACGTTAGCTCCCATAATAATCGTTGTAGCTTGTAAAAGAGAAATAACTCCAGCATTAACTAAACCAACAACCATGACAGTAGTAATTCCGCTGGACTGAACAATAGCTGTCGCAGCAACTCCAGTCGCAAAACCTTTCACTTTATTATTTGAAATCTTATTTAAGGAAAGTTCTAACTTATTATTGGCTACTCTTTTCATATTTTCAGATAACATGTTCATTCCAATAAGTAAAGATCCAATCCCACCAAACAAAATCATAATTGCTTCAAAATATGCCATATTTTATCACCACTACTATTTTACAAGAAATGAATTAATTAATATAGTATAATTTTTCAAGTTTTGTCTTTGCTAAATTAACTTAAAACGATTAAATGTGCTTATAGACCTATAAACTTAACTTATAACAATCAAACAAAAACGTTTCCATTTATTTCAAAAATTAACTATAATAATAATGGTGATAGTTATGAAAACAAATATTTTTTTACTTACAAAAATTACAATAGGATTTATTATTGCTTTTTTAATAGCTTATTTTTTAAAATTACATTACTTTTATACAACCGGGGTAATTACTCTTCTTTCTTTAGAAAAAACAAAACTACGCTCATATAATATTGCTCTAATAAGATTAATTAGTATGATAATTGCTTTTGCTTTAGGCTCACTACTATTTTACTTATTTGATTTTGAAACACTTGGTGTTGTTTTCTTCATTTTGATTTTTATTCCTCTTAGTTTTTTTACTAAAATAGAAAAAGGGCTATCTGTTTCATTAGTTTTAGTCTCACAAATATATTTAGAAAAGGATTTAACATTTACCTTAAATGCCTTTTATATTTTCTTTATAGGTGTTGGTGTTGGTTTAATCCTAAATTTAATTATGCCTAACTACCGTAAAGAAATCTCTAAAAATACTAAATTAATTGATGAAGAGATTAATACTTCTATTAAACTCATTAGCACTAATATAAAGCCTGATTTCACTAATTTAAAAAAATTAACTACTTTATCTTTTTCATTAATTCAAGACGAATTAGAAAATATGTCTAGTTTAGAAATTACTAAAACTTTAAACTACTTAGAAATGAGAAATAAACAGTCATTTCTATTAGAGAAAATAAGTAATGATTTAATGAATGTTACTTCAATCGAAGAAAAATCAATTATCTTAAACTATTTACAATTATTTGAAAATCAAATTGGAGAATCAAACTATGCCTTAAATTTAAATGATCAGTTAGATAAACTCTTCGAATTATTTCGAAAAAGACCTCTGCCTAAGGAGAGATCTTTATTTGAACAAAGAGCATTATTATATACTACTTTATTAGACTTAAAACAATTTTTAAAATTAAAATTAGATTATCATCTTAAATATCAAAATGAGTCAGCAAATTAGCTGGCTTTTTTCTTAAGATAAAACTAACAGGAATTAGAGCAATGATAACATTGGCAAATAGTATTCCTAAAGTAGCCACTACAAACGATAATAAAGAAACTCTTGAAATAGTCATAAGTCCTAAGAAAGACGTACTCAGTCCTCTAATAATAAGCATTCCAATTACTACTCCAATAAAAGATGTCATCAGCGAAATTAGTAAATACTCTAAAGCAAAATTAATTTTAATCTCATACTTGTGAACACCTAAAGCACGAAAAATACTTAATTCTTTAACCCGTTTAGTTAAAGAAGATCTTACAATAAAGAAAAAGATTAAACTACTAACAATAATTGAAAAAATCATTTGACTAACAGAAGATGCTCTTGTTGCTGCTGATTCCTTCTTAATATTTTCAACTGTTTCTGCTCTTGAATTAATAAATTTACTATTTGGAACACTACCATCTAAGGAGTAAAGATAAGTAATATAATAATTAAGTTGCTCATCTAAAAGTCTTTTAACTACTTCACTATTAACATAAACAATATTAGTCTCATCAATATCCTCGTACGTGCCAACAATTACTACATTTTGATATCTTTCTAAATCGCTAATATTTTTACTATCTAGCATCATAAAAACACTTTCCGCGAGAACAATCTCTGTTTTTGCTTGGTTACTATCAGGCCATCTCCCTGTCTTTAATAAAATACCATCGATGTCATCACTATAAGTAAAAGCATAATTGATAATCTGATCATCAACCTCAAAATTATAAAACTGTCGCAAAGAAATATTATAAAGTAAACTAGGCATGCTATACCACGCTTTTGTATTTGTATTAACAACTCCGACGATAACTAAGTCAACAACCGAAAGAGCACTTGACGAATATGACATGAAAGATATTTTTTCATTCAATAAATGCTTTGCCTCATAAATACCGTTTACTTGATAATAAACGGAATTCGAATAATATTTATCTAAAACACTTGCATCAATAACAATTTCTTCTTCTTTAAGAGGCATTCTCCCATAAATTAAATCTTTTTCACTTAAAGCATTAACCGGTAAACCAGTTTCAATGACTAAACGGTTTCCTTTCCGACCACTTATAAAACTAAACTCTCCGCGATTAAAACCAACATAATAAACAAAACTATTTCCATCAACTTCATCCAAATTATTTTGACTCTCAAAAGCATAGTAAACATTCTCATCAATAAATATTCCTGATTCATCAAAAATCAAATTAGAAAAAAGCGTAAAAATTGAAATCGAAAACATCACTCCCAATAAAACTAATGAAGCAATTTGAATTTTTCTCTTTCTGCCAACATTAGCAATGTTTTTCAAGGCTTCTATTAATGATTCTTTAAAACTAAAATTACGTTTTCTATGCCGTGGTTTAACATTTCTCTCAAGTTCATCTAGGGAAAAATTTGTTTGATACTCAATCTCATCATCACTATTTTTTCTACCATCTACTATTTTGATATTAGAGTTACTATCAAGAACATTTATTTTTAATTTAGCATCATTAGATTTTAAGTATAATTGATTATTTAATTTAATAATTGTTAAATCAAGTTTTTCTTCTTTATCCTTCAAATAAGCATCAATTTGATTATGATAGTTTATTTTGTGTAAATCTCCTAAGTAAAGGGTATTATCATCATAATCTAGTTCACTAGATAAAGTAAAATCATTTACATTATCGCTACTTACTTTACCGTCTTCAATCTTAATTATCCGATCAGCATAATTATTAGCTAAATTGAGATTATGAGTTACTAAAATAACTAATTTTTCACTACTTATTTTTTTGATTATTTTCATTATTTCAACACTATTTTTAAGATCTAAATTTCCTGTTGGTTCATCAGCAATTATTACATCAGGATTTTTAGCAATTGCTCTTGCAATCGCTACTCGCTGCTTTTGTCCAAAAGAAAGATCACTAGCTTGTCTTTTCTTAAATTTAAGCAAACCAACCGCATTTAGACAATAATTAATACGATATTCAACATCAGTTTCATCAACTATTCCAATCATATTTAAGGTCAGTTTAATATTATCATAAACTGTTCTATCTTCTAATAAGTAATAATTTTGAAATATAAATCCAATGTTATTAGCTCTTAATTTATCCCACTCATTACTTTTATAAGATGTCATATTAATATTTTTAAACTTAATTTCACCCTTAGCACTATCTAAACCACTAATTACATTTAAAAGTGTTGTTTTCCCACATCCCGAAGGCCCTGTAATAACAACAAGCCCTTTATTAGGAAAGCTTAAGGTAGTTTCATTAATAACGTGAATTTCATTAATTTTATTTTTGTTAAAATATTTATCTAAGTTAGTTATACTAATCATTTTAATGGTCCTCCTTTAATGATTCAATCACGGTTAAGTTAAAGAGTTTTTTATTAAATCTCAATCCTTGTAATAAAGAAAACACTAAAAAGAAAATTGAAATTAGGAAGTAATCAAAAAATGTTATCACTCTCTCAATTTTATAAATTTCTAAAAACATTTTAGACAACACTTTTAAAGAAATCACCAAAAAGGCGTAAGCCATTAAAGAAATAAACATTTGCTCTATAACAATCATAAGGGCAACTTCCTTCTCACTAACTCCTACTGAACGATAAACTGCAAAATCTTTATTTCTTGATTGCATTGTATTTTTTAAAACATTATATGAAATGAGTAATAAAATCATCATAATTCCTACTAGCGCGAACCATGAAATAATTAAAAAAATACCAGACTGAAGTAGATTAAAATGCTCATATTGCAAATAATTATCAATAATACGAATATTATTTGGTAGTTTTGATTTAAAAATATTAATCTCTTCTCTATCATAACCTACAACTAAAATTTCATTAATTTCGTTATTCTCAAAAAACTTATCATTCAAAGTGAAAGTATCTAAGTCATAAAGCAAACTATGATGCACATAAATATAATAAGAATCACTAAAATCTTTAATAATAAAGGATTTTTCAATCCCTCTTATCCTAATGTCTATTGAATCACCAACTTTATAATCAAGAGAACTCCATTTTCCTTTAGGAATAACGACTTCATTAACTTCCAAGGCCAGATTATTACCTAAAAGGTCCGCGCTCCTTATACTTACTTGATTATAAGTTTCTATTCTGCCATATAATTCTGGATGAGAGATGTAAATTTTTAAATAGTTACTTTCATAATCCTTTTTAAAATTGATAAAATCTTCTTTAATGAAAGGAGAATCATCTCTATTTAATAAGTAAACCTCATTAGAAACTTCATAAAAATCTACTCGTTTAGATAAAATCATTGTTGAATAAAAAAATAACAAGATAATCATAACCATTAAAAATAAGCTGAAAGCAAAAATAGTTCTTTTAGGAGTAGCGCCAATATTTCTAAATGCTAATTTAATAGAATTAACTAAAGTATTTTTAGATATTTCCTCATTTAAAACTAACTCTCCTTCACTTTTAGATAACTTCTCCAAAAGTTGGTCATCTTTTACATTACCATCTTCTAAAACAACTTTTCTCGTTACATAAGGTTTTGCTTCTTCAAAATTATGAGTAACTAATAAGACTAACTTATCTTTACTAATCTTTTTAAGAAGCTTCATAATTTCCTCACCAGATTTTTTATCCAAATTACCTGTCGGTTCATCGGCTAAAATAATTGGCGCATCTTTCGCTAAAGCTCTTGCAATTACTACCCTTTGTTTTTCCCCACCAGATAGTTTAGCCGTCTTATGATGAATATGGTTTTCTAAACCAACCTCTTTTATTAACTCCAAGGTTCGTTCTTTTCTTTTTTCTTTATCATAACCTTGGGCATCTAAAGCAATAATAATATTTTGATAAACAGAATATGATTCAATAATATTGTAATTTTGAAAAACAAAACCAATATTTAGAGCCCTAAAAATTTCCCACTCTTTAACAGTATAATGGGAAGTCTCTTTACCACCAATTAATATTTCGCCATCTTCATAAGTATCGAAACCACTAAGAACATTTAAAAGTGTTGTTTTACCACTCCCAGATTCACCCGTAATAGCCACAAACTCGTTTGAACCAAACTTTAAGTTAACATTTCTAATTCCTTCGGTTACTCCTGTTTTGGTTTTATAATATTTTGACACATTTCTTATTTCAATCATATTACCACCTTATTTCATTTATTATCTTATACGTTATTATATCACTTCAAAGAAATATCTTTTTTGTTTTTTTCTTACAATATAGTATCTTTAATATCTTTTATTGGATAATTTACTATAATAGAGACGAGGAGTGTGATTAATCTTGATTACAAAAAAAGACTTAGTTTATTTAAAACAAACAATAGATCTAGTCAAGAAGTCATTAAGCGAAGGCGATGAACCATTCGGTTCCATCTTAGTCTTAGATGATAAAATACTATATGAAGGACATAATCAAGTTTCTAGTGGCGATTATACTAGACACCCAGAGTTTGAAATTGCCAAATGGTCTGCAAATAACTTAACTAAAGAAGAAATAAAAAGAGCAATCGTTTATACCTCTAATGAGCACTGTCCAATGTGTGCTGCTGCTCATGGCTGGGTTGGATTAGGTAAAATAGTTTATGCGGTTTCAGGAAAACAGTTAAAGAGGTGGATGAAATCATGGTATCAAGAAGAAAGTCCTGTTAACTATTTTCCAATTAAGAAGATAATTAATAATGTTCACGTTGTTGGACCAGTTAAAGAACTTGAACAAGAAATAAAAAAACTTCACTATCAGTCATTAGATTCGAAAAAATTATTACAGTAACATCTAATAAAAAAACAGAAATTTAAGAAGATTTCTGTTTTTTTAAATTATTATCTAAATTATCCTTTACGCTCTTTTTTCTTAACATAATAGACTATCGACCAAATTATCGCGATAATAAGAACACCCATTTTAATTGTATTGAAAAACGAATAATAAACTGTAACATCAAAGCCTACACTAGAAGCTCCATACAATAAATAATACAAAATAAGTAAATCAGAAATTAAATATAAAGCTAAGGTGCTTATAATAAGTTTAAGATTATTTTTTGGACGAATGAGAGAAAAAATAGATGTAATAAAAGCAGCTGCTAAGAAAAATAATATTATAAAGAACGCAATGTTTTTCGGAAAGAGAGAATTAAATATTGTCACATAGCTTTCTTGTGAATGACTTGGACTTGAAAAGAGTGTTCTATTGAATTGAAAAATTACCGCAAAGCCAAAGATAAAAATAAGCCAAGCGAAAACTTTTGGGTTAATGCTGCTCTTAAATAATCCGCTTCTTGATATCAGGTTATCTAAGTTATCTTCTTTTGTTAAATCAAAATATTTTTTCTCTATTATAAGATAAATAGATCTAAAAATAATGAACAACACTATAAAGCTTATCAAAAATACAAAAACATAAAAAAAGTATATCAGTACTAGATCCCTATAGTCAGTAATCACTCCTCCATTAAGAGTAATAAAAGGAGCAAGGAGACGATTAATAATTAAGGAAATCCAATAAGATAGGTTAATATTCCAAAAGATAAAAGTCGTTTTTAGATTAGTGAAAATAGTTTTTAATAAATTATTATGTTTGGCAATGTCTTTCTCTTCTTTTAATACATATTGGCTTAAATGATAAAGATAATAGCTAGAGCCAATATGTAAGGAAATCGAGATTGCTATCAAAACAATACTTACACTTACAGATAGAAATAAAGAAAGAGTCGATAAAACCGCTAATCCTAAAGAAATCCATAAAGAAATATTGGCCCAATTCGGTCTATATTCATACTTATCATCAATTACTTCTTCTTTGATATTGAAATCACCAATCGTTTTAATTGTTTCAACATAAGCTTTGTCTTCTGTTAAACCCTCATCAAGATAATGATGATACTTTTCAATTAAGTTAGCAACAATCTCCTCAAACATTTCCTTATCGTCAATTTTATTAACTTTTAAAACATACTCTACATAACTTTTAATTTTATTTATCATTTACTTCCTCCATAAATTTATCAATAATTGTTCTAGCATTTTCCCATGCTAAATTATGTTCCTTTAAATAACGTACTCCTAAATCGGTAATTGAGTAATACTTTCTTTTTGTATTAATACCATCCATCCAATAAGGAATAATAAATAAGTTTTTTTCTAATCTTTTTAATGAAGTATACATCGTTGCTTCAGTAAGATTAAAAGTTCCTTTACTAATTTCTGAAATTAATAAGTTAATATGATAGCCGTAATCATCTGCCCTATGCAAAATCGATAATATGATTGCATCAGTATGACCTCGCAGCAGATCTCCTGTTAACATTAAACTCCTCCATTCATACCTAATATGATTATGTATCAATTATAACTCTTTATACCTAATCTGTAAATGTATATTTTTAATTTTCTTTATTTTTAAATAAACTCCATTTACAAATGAAAATTTGATAAAAAAAACTAAAAAAAGGAATTTAAATTGAAACCCTATTGTTTAAATATACCCATACATAAATAACATACTACAAGTCTATGACTTGATGTTAATTGGAGTATTATAATAATTTAATAAGAAAATTAATTCCACAGGTAAAACGGTGTTTTTTTCAATTTTGAATAACTGCGCAACCAAAGTTTTAAGATAGCAAAGCTCTAAATAAATATTTAACTTGCTCGGTCTATATTCATTAATTAATTTAATAAAAGAAAACGCCACCTAATATAGGTAGCATTATTTAAGTTTTAGATGGCGGAGAAAGAGGGATTCGAACCCTCGCGGCTTTGACACCCTACGAGCTTTCCAAGCCCGCCCCTTCGGCCCCTTGGGTATTTCCCCAACCAAAAATGATTATATCATATTTTTAAATCGCCTTCTACAATTAATCCTTTTTTTCTAAACAATAGATCAAATATTAACACTAGAAAAATTGGAATAATAATATGCAATGATATTATTTTTATAAAAGTAATTAAACTATATCCCATTGCCTCAAAGGTTGCAATCTGGCCAACAAAACCACTAGTTCCCATTCCCGCACCAATTGCGTTAGTTTCCATTAGCAAAAGTCTTGCTGAGATAGGGCCTAAAATTGCAGAGGTAATAATTGTTGGTAACCAAATAATTGGTTTTTTAATAATATTTTTAAATTGTAACATCGAGGTACCTATTCCCACACTAATAATCGTCCCTAAGTTATTATCTTTCCTAGACATAACCATAAACCCAACCATTTGAACACTACAGCCAACTACCGCAGCACCTCCAGCTATTCCACCAAGTGAAATTGAGATAGCAATTGCTGCACTAGAAATTGGCATTGTTAAAAACATTCCCATTAAAACTGCAATCACCATCCCCATAATAATTGGTTGATACTCTGTTGCTGATTGAATATACTTTCCTAATCCGAGCATTATTCCCTTAATTGGATAACCAATTAAATAAGCAATTCCGAAGCCGACTATACTACCAAGCAAGGGAATTAAAATAATGTCAATTGGTGTTTTTCTTTTAAGTAAATATTTAAAAACAAAGTAAACAGCCACTACACTTAAATAAATAACCATTGGATCATTTAAAACATTACTATTTACTGTTAAACCAAAATAACTTCCTAAGTATTTAAAGTTTTGAGCAATTCCACCAACTAATCCTAAAACAACTAATTTGAGCCCACTTTCTTTTAGGCTATAGGCAATACCTACCCCAATACCCACACCCATAAAGCTTTTTAGTATAGTTGATAATACTAAAACATAGTTAGCAAATCCTTCTAAAGAGTTAATGTTTAAGATTAATTTCGCTATCTGCTCAACAATAACCCCAATAATTAATGTCGCAAATAATCCGTATGCCATTCCATTAAAGGAATCAACTAAAAAATTTAAAAATTTCTTAAATTTTGTTTGATTAGTCATTAATATCTCCTTGCACTTGATAAAAAGGTTGTTAATCTTTCATTAAATAATCTTTGATTGTCTAAAAAAACCACTTCTTTTGTATCTGGATATCCTTCTAATATTACTCTATTATATTTTCTTTCAAATTGCAGTGATGCATCTTTGATAACTTCCAAATCATTATTTCCACAAACCAAGTAAATGGGAAAATTAGTTTGTTGATATGTTAATTTGTAAAATCTTTTAAAGCCTCTTTTAATAAACAAACTCTTTCTTTTAAAATTAATCATTGACTCCTTAAAAAGTTCTTGCCCTTCATTAGTAAAAGCACTATCCTTAACTAGTAATTTTTGATAATTTGTAAAACTAAAAAGCCATAAGAGAAATTCTTTTACTCTCTTCTTCTTTGTTTGTGTTTTAACAATTTTATAAGTGTCAAAATAAATTGGATATGTACTTGCTAAAACCAAACTAGATACATAATGGCTATAAATATTACTAAAAGCTTGAGCAACTAAAGCTCCTTCTTTAATGGCTACTAGATGAGTTTTTAAAATATTATGATTATTTAAAATACTTTTAATAATTTCTGGAACATCTTTAATAGTTACATTAAAAGAAAAACCAGATTTACCGTGTCCTGGCAAATCTATTAAAATTAGTTGATATTCTCTTTTAAAATTAATAACTTGATTTTTAAAAACACTATTACTTGATCCATAAGGGTGAATAAAGACAATAGTTTCTTTTTTATTGTTTTCAGAAAAATTATAAAAAATGTTTGTGTCTTTAAATAAAATAGTCTTTTCAATCATTTCATCACCACTATAATTATACCATAATTAACAAAAACTAAATGTTGTTATTAATAAATTCTTTATGGAAATACTCCCCTATTATGACAAATTTAGTCGGTAAGTAAGATATATCGAACTCAAATTGATAAACTTGTTCTTTAACATATATTTGAATATTCCTCCCAATATCTGATGGTAGATATGGAATTGTTCTTAATGTAAAGGTTTTTCTAACATCTTCATTATTAATTGTCCCTTCATAAATAAACTCTTTTTTAGTTAAAGTCAATAAACCATTACCAACTTCTTGATTTACATTATTAAAAATATTAAAAAGTTTAACATTAGCACTAATTTGGTAATCATTATCTTTTTTTACTTCTTTAATAACTAAATCTCTTTGCTCTTTAAAACGATTATTAAAATCTACTCCGCCCAAAAATCCTCTTTCATCATAAATAAATTCTTCCTTACAAAAAGAACAACTTAAACGATCATTATTAGCGTTCAATCCCTCGTGATTACACTTAGGACACAAATAAATTAAATTTTCTAAATTCTTAATATTGTTAACTTTATAAGTATTACTGCTTTTTAAAACAAAATCCGTTTGGGAATAATAAAGACCCTTAGTTAATCTTTCATAAATTTCATCAGTCGTTAAACTATCAATTTCTTCTTTAGTTATTACTAAAAACTTCTCTGTAAAAACAGGACCCTTAAATGTTTTTTTAGACCAAGCAGGATTTTGTAAACCAGCTCCAGAATGTCTAATAATATAAACATTAACTTTAGCTTTTTTTATTAACTTACTAATCGAATAATTAAAAGCTAACGTTTCCCCTGTTGGAGAAATTTGTTCTTCCGGGAAAATACTTACAATACCCTTTTTTTTAAGGATTTCTAAAGTCTTTTTAGTTGCCGAAAAATCAGCTTCCATTAAACTTTTGGGAATTGCTCTGGCAAGATTCATAAAAGTCTTTAATCCTCTTTCATGAAACATCTTCCGCGCTGCTAAGAAGGTAGTTCTACGTGGATAAACTGCTGTATATGTATAAATAAAATCATAAAAGGAGGTATGATTAGAAAGCGTAATCGCTGGCCCTTTTATTTTTGTTTTTTTAATGAATTTTTGGTGTTTAAACTTAGCAAATACTTTAAGAAAAAAACCTAAAACTAAATTAATAATTAAATTAGTTCTTTTCATAGTAACGACTCCAATAAATCTTTTTTGTTAACACTCTCTTCTTTAAGAGCTTCTTTGACTAATTGTTGCTTTTCTTTATCTAATTTATAACGATAAGTAATAAAGATTCCAATACTCATAAAAATAAGTGGTGTCATAACTAAAATAAGTTTAATCATTAATGTTGCACTATCAGGTTGAGATAAAATAGCGGGTCCATCTAAAGCTTTTTCCTTAAATCCAGCTAGTCCAAGCAAAGCCATGGCCCCCGAAATACCAATTGCCTGAGAGACTTTATTCATAAAATTAGTAAATCCGCTCATCTGCCCATCTAACCTTTCCTGGAAGACAAGTTCACTAACATCGGCTATATCGCCAAACATTGTATGAGGAACTAAGCCAGGACCCGATATTCCAAAACCAATTACAGCAGCTATTATAAAGAGAATAATAGGGCTACTATTAGCTGGAACAAGAAAAATTAATAAAGCAGTAATAATCCATAAAATTGCCCCAAAACGGTAAGCAAATTGCTTCCCTTTTTTGCCAATCATTTTTAAGTAAACCGGTAGAGCAACAATTTGCATAAAAAACATCAACGCCGCAGCAATCAGTCCTATCATACTTGTTTTTCCACTTGCAGTTAAATCTTTTGTAATATAAAAATCAACATAAAAGAAAAAAAGACCTGACATTACTACCATCGATATTTGCACTACTAAATACATAAACAAATATTGTCTAAATACTCTTAGTTTAAGTGGTTCCACCATTTTTTTAATTGATAACTTACCTTTACTTGTTGGAGAGATGATTTCTTCTTTAGAAAATAGTCCTGTAATTAAAACAGCAGCCATAAAGATAAAACCGAAAATTAGACTCATTGCTTGATAACCAACTTTATCATTTGAGAATAAGCTAATAATAACTCCTGGGATTGCCACAGCTAAAATTGAAGAAAAAATACTAAAACCTAACCGATATGAGTTGTAACTTGCCCTTTCTTGATAATCACTAGAAATCTCACTTGACAAAGAATAGTATGGAATCATAATCATTGTTTGAACTGTGGTAAATAAAAGATAAGAAAGCAAAACAAATACGACTCTAATTCCTATCAATGAAAAGTTATATGGATAAAACAATAAATAGAAAGATACTAATATTAAAGGAGACACAAAAATCAAATAGATTCTTCTTTTTCCAAACCGGGAATTAGTTCGATCACTTATATAACCCATTAATGGATCAGTAATTGCATCCCAAAGTCTAATAATTAACATAATCATACTAATATAATAAGCACTTAATCCAACTGTTAATGCTAAAAACCCAGGATATAAAAAGTTAATTATGTTGAATGACCCACCACCAAAAATATCAGCACTAGCAAAACTTAATTTATTTTTAAGAGATTTTTTCAAAAAGCATCCATCCTTTTTTTCAAATTACAATATAATTATATAAACTTTATTTAAATAAACAACTAAAATATAAAAAAACACCTTTAATTTCTCATAAAAGTGTTTGTTTTTTTGGCTTTATCTTATTGTTTTTAAGGCACCTGACCAAGCTTCAACTCTTTCAAAACTTGTTTTTAAGTTAGGTTCGTGAATTGGCATTGGTTTAAAGTTACCTTCGTTATCAAAATCAAAGAAAAGTGATAACGCAACGTGATTTGAAATCGTTGCAACATCCAATTGACCTAAAATACCTCTTAAATGTTCTGCTGCCCTTGCTCCACCAACTGCCCCATAAGAAACTATCGCGGCAGCTTTACCATGCATTGTAGGTCCTAAATAATCAATTGCGTTTTTAAGAACTCCTGGCACTGAATGATTATACTCAGCTAATACAAAAATAAATCCGTCCATTTCAGCAGTCTTATCAACGAACTTTTTGACAATACCTTCTTTATCTTCTAAACCTAGAATCGGTAAGTTATAATCTCTTAAATCAATTATCTCATAAGTATTATTAGAATACTCTTTGGCCTTTTCTAAAACCCAGTTACCAATAACTTCTGATTTTCGTTTACTTCTAATTGTTGTTAAAACAATTCCTATTTTTAAATTTTCCATTTTCATCTACTCCTTTAATTCATCATCTAGAATAACCCCAATAATCAATTATTGCAAATGAAATGACTTATTATGCATACATTTTCTAAACAAGCTCTTAATCCTTTAAATTATGAGTATTAATACCTCTTTTAAATCCTAAAATTATTCAATAAAAACAATTCCTCTTTAATTGCTTTTAATCATTCTTTTGTTAAGACAAAAAAAGAGCACAAGGGCTCTTTAAAATGGTCTCATAAAATCTTTATAATCTTTAGGTGTCCAAGGTTCGTATTTGCAATAAACTTTTAATGACGGTCCAACACTACTTGATAATATTATATTATTATCTGTTTTATTGTGATTAGTAGTAATAAAATCTCTATTTCCAGAAACTTGAATACTCGTTGAAACAGCTAATGTACTCTCATCTAATAATAGTATATATTCCAATGGATCAATTGTACCTTCTTCATTGATAATGCCTCTAGCTCCACCAGGCCAGCATGGCTCCATTACCTCAATAATAACTTCCTCTGAAACATCTAGTTTTTCACTAAAAAAAGAAAGTATTATATCGTTTGAAGTTAATGAAGTCCCTTCAAGTGAGTCAAGCACTTCACCCCTAGCATTTAATAATCTATCATAGTTTTCTAGTGGTCCCTGGCTCGCTTTATTTAAATAATGATATTGTTTACATACTTCTTTGGAATTTATAAAGATTTTCATGGAGGTTACAATAGAAACCGTAGATACCGGATATCTCAATGCAAAATTGTACTCTAAGTAATCATTGGTATCATTGCTTAAGGTATATGTGAGTTTAATAATTCCTGCTGGTCCTACAACGTTTCCCCTATAGTGGGTAGAATCACCAGCAACGAAGTCAATCTTTTTATGAGTTAATACCCCGCTCCTGCATCATCAAAAAACAACTCTCTTGCAACTGTAGGTTCTGCTGTTGGACTGACACTATCAAACCCACATCCAACTAGTAGTATAAAACAAGTAATACTTAATATAACTAAAAAGAATGTTTTTTCATATTTCCCCCTTTAATAACGCTGTTCAATTTTTCATGATTTTTGTCTCTTATATTTTAATTCTATCATAGTCTCGTATTATCAATAATATAACTCTTCTCTTCCATGAATAAAATAGGTACTGTGTTTCTTTATTATGAGTTCCTCAAATGCTAAAAAAAGCGGACACACGGCAAATGTGTGCCTCGCATCCGCAAGTTCTAGTTCTTATTCTTAAGTGAATCAGTAGTCACTTCAATTTGGATTGGTAACCTGTTGTTAAAGTTTCCATATTTCTCAATTATATAGTTTATCACATCATCATTAAATTGATTAATTGCTTTTTCGTTTGCTTTAGCCAATGCTAGTCTTTATGAAACTTCGTCAAATGGTCAAAAAATGACATTTTATATTCTATTTTAAGGTTTCAAATCATTGTCTAAAACGTACTTCAACGGACTATTTTTTTAATTCAAGCAATGAGATACTCTCTACGTGACTAGTTAGAGGAAACATATCAAGTGGTGTAATCGATTTGACATTGTATTTTTTAGTCAAAATCTTTAAATCATCAATTAAAGTTAAAGGGTTACAAGAAACATAGATAATCTCTTTTGGCGACTTCTTAATGATTTCTTCACAAATTTCTTTTCCTAATCCACCTCTTGGCGGATCAAAAATCATTTTATCAAACTTGTCATTTAGTGTTCCAATTACTTTACTAACGTCACCGACAATTGGTTTAACATTAGTAATTTTATTTTTATATAAATTATATCTCATATCATTAACTTAATCTTTAATCTATTCAATCGCTACTAATTGTTTAACAAAAGGGCTAATAAATGTTGCGATAGTTCCAATTCCACTATATGCCTCTAAAATTGTTTCATTTTTATTAAATTTCACATTATCTAAAATGAAGTTATAAAGTTTCAAAGCCTGGAATGTGTTTAACTGAAAGAAAGAAAACGGTGTCAAATAAAATTTATATTTATCAAGTGGCATTTCTAAATACTTATCACCCATTAAAAGTTCTAACTTACCATTATATATATCAATATTTGTCTTATACTTTGGAACAAAGTTTTCATACACACTGACTATATTAGGATTATTTTTAATTAATTCTTCAACTAATGCTCTTAAATTAGATCTTTCTTTTGTAATAAATGTTAATTGCATTTTTCCTTGAATATTTGTTCTAAGAGAAAGACTTACTACATGACCTCTTCTATTTTTAAAATTAAAAGCATTAATGTTATGTTTGTCCATTAATAATAATACTTCTTTAATTGTTTTTTCTAATACTTTTTCTTCAACAACTAAACTCTCAACTTTAAAAAGCTTATTACTTCCTCTAAAGTAACTTGCCATATAATTCTTGCCGTCATCATAAATAATTGGTATATCGGTTTTATTTCGGTAATTATACACTTTATCTGATGGAATAGTATTGTTTAAAGTAATTTTTTTTGGTAATCTTTTTTCTACTAACCTTTGGATTATATAGCGTTTATAATTTAATGACTCCAAATAATTAATATGCATTAAGTTAACACTACCACTTTCCATATAGTGAGGCCAGTTAACTTCAACACGGTGTTCTGAAGGTATCACTACTTCTTTTAAAACTCCTTCAAAAACACCTCTTCTATTTTTAAACACATCAACAATTACTTCTTCGTTCAAAAAGGCATAATAAATATAAACCGGCTTATTTTCATAAAAAGCGATTCCTTCACCATCATTACCCATTCTCATTATTTTTAACTTCATTTTATCTCACAATACTTTCTTATAATATGCTCTATTATACCAAAATTATTAGTTTTTTTGAATTGATTACAATTTTGATTTAAAAATGCGAAACTTCAAAAAGCTGTTAATTGAACTAAAAGATCTAAATGGAAACTATGATGATTTTGACTTCAAAAGACTTTACTCAAATGTCGTTATTAATTCCAGAACAAATATCATCTTTAATTTAAACTTTAGAACTATTAAACATGATAAGGTTTTAAAGGAACATCTGATTCTACCAACTTCTACTACATTTATTATTAGAAAAACGACAATTGAAACTTTTCACAAAATTAGTATTTAGTTAAACTCCGGCCGAGCACTTTTGATTAAAAACAACAAAAAAAGATGAACCTGATTTTTATAAGTCAGAAATTCATCTTTTTTCTTGAGTATTTTTATTGTTTTAACATGTTTTTACCCGTAAAATTCGCTTAAAATCATTAAAAAAGGGGTAAAACAAGGTACAGACAATGTG
>CAYZTG010000002.1:0-16346 GCA_964481475.1 uncultured Acholeplasmataceae bacterium
ATGCTTGGCAAGCACCTATACTAACCGTTGTACTACGCCCACTTCTATATGCAGCATTATTATAATATCAAACAGAAGAACTTTTGTCAATGAAAAACTGAGATAAAAATCAAAAATAAGTACTAATATGGCGCGCCGTATAGGATTTGAACCCATAGCCTTCTGGTCCGAAGCCAGACGCTCTATCCAATTGAGCTAACGGCGCATTATATTTTGCATTCTAAGATAAAATGCTTTACTCCCTTGTTTCTATTTAGTTCACCTTCTATAAAAGAAGGTATATGTTTGATAATGAATGATAAATCACCATCTAACATATTTTTGGGGTCGTTAATAAAATCAGCATTGTTTTCCCATTCTAAAATATGTAGTGTTTGTTTTAACAAAAAACTTTTTTGGTTGTCCTTTATATTTAAAGACATTAATCTCCTCTTAAATAAAGAAAACATCTCTGCTACATTATCAGTAAAACCACATTTGTTAAAATAGAGCATTAAACTTTGGGCAACCTTAAAGTTATCGTATGAAAACAAAAGTCTTCTAAAGGTGGGTTTATTAAGGTAAGAATAGAGATAATTATAGACTTCAATATCAACAATATCATCTTCAAAAACTTGTTTCTCGGTAACGAGAGATAAAAAGCTTGCCTGAATAAGATCATTCTTTAAAGGTAAGTCAAATAAGATCTCTTTTGCTCTATTATACGTATATTCTGATACCTCAGCATATTGAAAGACGACTAATGAGGCAAAGACGGTATCATTTTTAACGTGTTTATAAGCTTTAAAATCTCCTTTAATATTAGCTGTCTCGATAGTTGAGGCATAAGTATAGAAAAGACTAAAAAGCAAGTAGTACAGCGAAATAACTAATAAAAAAGGATATTTATAAAAAAAGATTGCTACAACTGAAAAAAATACTAGACCACTTATTAGGGTGAAAAGTGGCGCAATAATTAGAGATTTTAAAGTTGCTTTCTTTGCTTTTTTATAATCCTCATCATTATTAATAATTCCTAAATTAGGGAAAGCAAGTCCTCCGCCTAGGGCTAGAAGTTTAAAGTCTACTTTAAGCTTCCATCTTCCTTTTAGTTTATAAAAAACAAAAACTAAAATGATTAGGGCCTCATTTTCAAAACCAGAAAATACAAATGTTAAAAAATGAGTTAACTCATGAAGAATTAATGTAAGTAAAAAAACTCCTAAAACAAGTAAGATATGATAATACCATTTAACAGAAGTATAACTATTTAAGAAGTTATTAATATAACCTCCGTGAAATAGAGGCATCATAATAAAACCTAAAATAAAACAAATGATGAAGAAAACCAATATTTTATGCTTTTTTATAAATTTCATAAATTCACCTATGTTAATTATATCATTGATTATATATTTTTTAGCAGAAATATGATATGATTTTTATAGGAAATTGGTTAGGAATGATTAAGATGATTATATTAATAGGTGCAAGCGCAAGTGGTAAAACTGAAATTGCCAAAATTTTAACTAAAAAAGGATACAAAAAGTGTATTACAACGACTACAAGAATTAAAAGGGAAAACGAGATTGATGGTGTTGACTACCATTTTATTACAAAAGAAAAGTTCAATAATTTGTTATTACAAAATAGCTTTGTTGAAGTAACACACTATCAAGGGAACTTTTATGGGACAAATAAACTGGATTTAAAGTTGGATGGATTAATTATTGTAGATCCAAATGGGGCTAATGCTATCATTAGTTTACTAGGTAATCAAGCTTTTGTCGTTTTAATCAAATCTGATAAGAAAATTAGAGAAGAACGAATGCGCCAAAGAAAAGACAAAGAATTAGAGATAAAAATTAGATTACTTAGTGATGATAAAATCTTTAAGAAAAAAAATCTTACTAAAACTGATTTAGTTTTAAAAAACGATGAAGAAACATTAGAAGAACTAGCTGTTATTATTGATCAAAAATATAAAAATTATAAAAAAAAGGTTGCATAAACCTTTTTTATTTTAAAAATGAATGACTTTTAATTATCTCAATAAAATCTTTTGTTTTATTATTTATTGGACTGTAAAATATGTGTTCTGGATTTCCTTCCTCTACAATTACGCCGTCATCCATAAAGATTATTTTATTAGAAATATCATGTGCGAATTTCATTTCATGAGTAACAATAATCATTGTCATTCCTTCGCTTGCAAGAGTTTTTATGATGTTTAATACCTCATCTATTAAAACTGGATCAAGGGCGCTAGTTGGTTCATCGAATAGGATAACTTTTGGTTCTATACATAATGCTCTAGCGATTGCGACTCTTTGTTGTTGTCCACCGCTTAATGTTTGGGGACTTTTTTCTATATAGTCTATCATTCCAACTTTATTTAGATAATAAAGAGCTTTTTCTTTTGCTTCCTCTTTAGGCATTTTTAAGACTGTTGTTAAAGCCAATGTGCAGTTATCCAATACATTTAAATTGTTAAATAGATTAAAGGATTGAAAAACCATTCCCATTTGTTGCCTAACGTCATCAATTTTTGTATCTTTATTAGTAATTTCTTGATCTAAAAAGTATATTTTACCATCGTCAGGTTCGACTAATAAGTTCAAACATCTTAATAGAGTAGTTTTTCCACTCCCTGATTTTCCAATTATTGTGATAACATCACCTTTATTCACAGTAAGGCTAACGCCTTTAAGAATGGAGTTTTCTCCGTATTTTTTATATAAATTGTCTACCTTTAAAATCATGATATTCTCCCTACTTGCCCAACACGCTTTTCCAAGTATTTTATGAAATAATTGGAGCCAATTGTAATTATTAAATAAATCACTGCTGCAATCGAGAAGGCTTCAACGTAAGCAAGTGTTTTCCCTGCGGCCTGTCTTAATGCATAAAATAAATCAACTACGGCAATAACACTTAAAACAGAAGTATCTTTCAAGTTTACTACAAATTCATTTCCAATATTTGGGAGTGAATTTTTAATTGCCTGCGGCCAAATAATTTTGCGCATTGTTTGTCGCCTATTTAATCCTAATGATCTACCAGCCTCCATTTGGCCAACCCCAACTGAACTAATTCCTCCCCTAAGTGATTCACTTATATATGCAGTTGTATTTATTGTAACGATTATTAAGCCTGCTGGTAGTGGACTCCACCATGTAAATATATTAAGAGAGGCAACGCCATAAAAGATAATCATCGCTTGGACAATCATTGGTGTACCCCTCATTAGGGTAACGAAACTATTACCGATTAAAACTACTGATTTCTTAAGTGTTTTTATTGGTTTACTATCACGTTTTTTATCTATTTTTAAAAGCCTTGCTTGTGTTAGCGGTAATGAGAGTATGAAGCCACCTATAGTTCCTACTATTGAAAGTAGAAAAGTTACTCCTAAACCGTATAAGATAATTGGATAGTAATTTTGTAATAAATAAAGGATTTTATTTAAAAAAGTAGAACTATAGATAATAAACATTAGTTTTGTTGGCGTTCTAAGGCGCCCATCATCCACTTTTCTCTTTGTTCATCCGTTATTGTTGCTAAAATACTATTTATTTGTGTTAATAAGTCTGTATCAGTTTTTCTAAGAGCAACGGCAATTTGCAAGTTTTCTTCGGCGATCTCAAATCCGTTACCTTCTTCAAAAGTTAAATACATTAAACTAGGTTGAGATGCTATAACAGCTTTAGCTACAGGCATTTCAGCTAAAAAAGCATCACTAACCCTACTTAAAATACTTTGAGTTATTTCTGCGTAACTGCCAAGTGGAGTTTGTCTAATAGAACCAACTAATTGATCATAAATATCATCATCATCTTGGATTGTATCTTTTTGGGCGATTACTTTAGCTCCAGCAAAATCACTTAATTTAGTTGCACTGGCATAAGGGCTATCTTTTCTTACGATAATAGCATTTTCACTTCGATAATAATAATTAGAAAAATTCACTTCGAGTTGTCTCGGTTTAGTGGGACTCATTCCTGCAATAATTAAGTCAATAGATCCATTATTTAAACTAACAATTAAACCATCCCAATCAATTGCCTTAATGACTAGCTTTTTACCTAATTTCTCTGCTATATATCTAGCAATTACAACATCAAACCCGTCTGCATAACCAGGTTGACCATCAATTTTTGTGGCATACTCAGACGATTTTGTTGTTTCCATCCAATTAAATGGCGCATAATCTGCTTCCATTCCCACCACTAAAACATCTTCGCTGGTTGTTTTACATCCTGCTAGTAGAACTAAACTAAAGAAGACGCTTAAAACTAATATTACTTTTTTCATTCTTTTTACCCCTTTTCTTATTTTTTAAATAAAAAAGTGCCCTAGAGCACTAATCAAATAAGAATAAAGTAGTAAATCAAATTTGGTAAGCGCCTCTACTAATCGTAGGAGTATTATAGATGTTTTCTATAATCCCATAACAACATTATGCCTAACATTGTTATTCGGCGGTGATTACCTTTCTTATATTTCATAGATTGCCATCTCCATATAATACTAATTTGCACCGCTGCCTCTAACTTTTTTATTTAAAATTATCATAAGCCGATTACAAAACGATGTCAAGCAAAAGTCCTATGGAAACGCTTTTATTAACCATTAGTAATAAAAAAAAGGCATTTAAACCTTTAAAATGGTGCCCTCAGCGAGAATCGAACTTGCAACTCAAGCTTACCATGCTTGCATTATGCCATTTAACTATGAGGGCAACTAAACAATATTTTATCATAAATAATCGTTTTAGCAACTATCTAAAAGTAATAACGGGGTTGA
Source organism: uncultured Acholeplasmataceae bacterium (assembly GCA_964481475.1). Classification (GTDB taxonomy): domain Bacteria; phylum Bacillota_I; class Bacilli_A; order Acholeplasmatales; family UBA5453; genus DUQU01. The sequence continues at coordinate 4,786 of CAYZTG010000002.1, forward strand.
CTCATAATTAAACAATTACTATAATAGGTTTATATTAAGAAAGAGGGAGAAAAATGATTATTTTAACAATTGGTCAAACATATAAGACAAAAATTCGTTTGTTTGATAGTAAAAAGGATTATAAAGTATTAGAAAAACTGAAAGAAGTTGAAGTTTTCAATAATAAAGGCAATGAGTTATTTTTTGATTTAAAACTTAACCGTGAAGGAAATGTTTATGTGAGTTTAGATAAAGACAACAAAGAAGAAATTAGAACATTAGCTTATAAGTTAGCTAAAAGACTTAACAATGAAAAAGTTAAACAAGTTTCTTTAGAAGGAAGAGGCTTTAAAGAGATAATGCCTGCTTTTCTTGAAGGATTATTAATGGCAAATTATCATTTTAGTTATAAAAAAGAAACTCCAAAATTTGAGACTGAAATTTCATTATTAAATGTTGAAGCTAATTTAGTTGAAGAAGTAACTAATGTTATAAATGGTGTATTTGTAACAAGAGATCTAGTTAATACTCCCGCAATTGATTTATACCCAGAGAGTTATGCCAATAGAGTTGTTGAACTATTTAAGGGAACAGCTGTCGAAGTAGAAGTATTAGGGAAAAAAGAAATTGAAAATTTAAATATGGCAGCTTTTTTAGCAGTTAACAAAGGTAGTGATAATGATCCAAGGTTTATTATCTTAAGATATCTGCCAATAAAGGATAAAAAAGATCATTTGACAATTGTTGGTAAAGGAGTAACATATGATACAGGTGGTTACGCTCTTAAACCAGCTACAAGTATGGTTAATATGCATAATGACATGGCTGGATCAGCAACAGTTGTAGGTCTATTTAAAGCTTTAAATGACAACAATATTTGTCAAAATGTAGTTGGGATAATGGCACTAACTGAAAACATGATTTCTGGTAAAGCATATAAAAACGGTGATATCATCTCATCAATGAAAGGCTTAACTATTGAGGTAGGTAATACTGATGCAGAAGGTAGGCTAACTTTAGCAGACGCCCTTTATTACGCTGCAACAAAACTTAATACAACAAATATTATTGAGCTTTCAACACTAACCGGAGCTTGTGTAGTTGCTCTAGGGACAGATATGGCAGGGGCTGTATCTACAAGCGATAAGTTGTATAATGATGTTTATAAACATAGTGTTAGTAATGGAGAAGTGATTTGGAGGCTTCCAATGATTGATCCGTTAAAAGAAGTAGTTAAAGGAACATTTGGAGATCTTAAAAATTCAATTCCTGGTGGAGCTGGGGCTATTACAGCAGGAGTCTTTTTAACTAATTTTGTTGAAGATAAACCTTACTTGCATATTGATATTGCTGGGCCAGCTCATAGAAGTAAACGTCGTTATTATGAAGAAGGTGCAACAGGTTTTGGTGTAAGAACGCTCTATAATTATATCAAAAGTTTATAAAAGTCGGGGAGTAGCTTAGCTTGGTAGAGCACTAGGCTGGGGGTCTAGGGGTCGCAGGTTCAAATCCTGTCTCTCCGACCATTATCATAAAATAAGTACTTATTATCACTATATTTAAGATATATTTGATAGTTGTCTTGTTATTCATGATAGTATGTGTTATAATCCAAAATAGACATGTGAAAATGTTGAGTTTTAAAGAAGGAGCACAATTTAATGACAGGCAAAGTAAAATGGTTTGACGGAAAAAAAGGCTATGGTTTCATCTCATCTGAAGATGGCCAAGATGTATTTGTACATTTTTCTGCCATCCAAACCGAAGGCTTTAAGAATTTAGCTGAAGGTGACGAAGTTGAGTTTGAAATTAATGATGGTGAAAGAGGCCCACAAGCTTCTAACGTTGTTAAAATATAGTTCAATTTTAAAATTAAAAGACTAGCAATAGTCTTTTTTCTTTTTATTATTAATAATAATTATTGTTAGATAATGAAAAAATTGATATAATAGATAGAAGGACGTGATAATATGCAGAAGGAACTACTTTTAGTAGAAAAAAATCATTTAAAAGAAATACTAAAAGAACAAGAAAAAGATAGATATATTTTAATTGATAATGACTTCAAAATTAGATTAGCTTATGATGCAGTTCATATCGAAGGAACCAACTCAGTTACTTTAGAAGAAGCTTATACATTAAAAAAAGTTATTAAAGAACACACTTTATCAGAACTAGAGCAAAAAGAATTATTAAACCACGTTAGAGCTTATGAGTTTATTAATGAACATGCGAAAAAGCAAACTCCTATTAGTGAAGAATTTATTAAAGATATTCATCAAATAATTTTAGATGAAATTATGCCTGGTGGCCTTTACCGCCAAGTAAACGTAGGCTTAAAAGGTTCTATTCATCAACCGCCGGATTATGTCAAAGTTTATGACAGAATGAAAAGGTTAATTAATCACTTGGATTTTGAGTTCGTAGGAGATGCAATTGAAAAAGCTGCGTATGTCCATTTATCAATTGCAAAAATTCATCCATTTTTAGATGGTAACGGTAGATTAGGAAGACTCTTAATGAATTATTGTTTAATAAGAGATGGTTACTTGCCAATCTCTATTGATGAAAAAGTTAAAATAGAATACTTTGAATCATTAGACAGTTTTAAATTAGAAAAAACAACAAAGAAATTAGAAGACATTATTGTTAAGTTATTATTAGTTAGGTATAACGAAGTAATACTTAAGTTAACAGAATAATTACTCCGCCTCCAAGCGGAGTTTTAAATTAAGAACTATGAATGAAGAGAGAAAATATAAATTAGTAAATTTAATGAGATACTTAGGAGATGGATTTTTTTATCCATTTCTTGCGTTATACTTTAGTTATTTAAATAAAACAGAATCTCAAATAGGTTGGTTAATGATGATTATTCCTTTACTAGGGGCACTTGTTAACCCTTTGTGGAGTAAATTAAGTAAAAATATTAATTATAACCGAAAGTATCTTAAAGTTCTTACAATAATTGAGGCAGTTTCTATTATCTATTTATTATTTGTAGTTAAACTACCCTTACTAGTAATTGGAACAATTATATTAGGAATTGTGGGACAGCCATTTTACGCTTTATTCGATGGTTACACAGCAGTATATACTCTCCAAGAAAATAAAAATTACGCTCCTATAAGACTTTATGGTTCATTAGGTTTTGCTTTTGGGGCTTTAATTGCTGGTTATCTTTTAGAGATAACGTCTTTTACAGTTATTTTTAGTATTACAGCTAGTATATTTGTATTAATTTCGCTAGTTGTAGCATGGATAAAACCACTTAACTTAGATTTAGATAAAACGTTAGTAGAAAAAGCTGAACCAAAACAACTAGTAAAAAACGGATTATTTATTAAGTTTGTAATATATTTTGTAATTACCTGGGCGCTTTTATTTGGCGGTGATGCTTTTTTAGGTGTCTACTTTAAATCATTAGCAATTGAGTCAGGTTTATATGGTTTAATCCTTTTTGTCCAAGTTATCCTCGAAGCAGTTGTGTTATTTTTCCTAGCAAAATGGAAACATAAAGATAAATTAATGATCACGATGATTGCGATCGTTTTAGCAAACTTTTTCAGATTTTTTATTTTTGGAATAGACGCTCCAATTTCTTTAATTATTTTTGCTAGTGTATTAAGACCAATTACAGTTGGAGGGATGCTTTATGTTTCAATTGAGTATCTTAAATTAAAGATCTCTAGCAAAAATATTACCTTAGCAATTATGATTTCTCATTCACTTAAAAATATCATTCAAGCCGTCTATACTTTATTAGGTGGTTATTACATCGAAAAATTTAGTTATCAATCATTTTATTTATATACAGCATTTATTACATTATTGGCTCTGTTTTTCATTGATTATAAGCAAAGCCGTGATATAATTGGGAAGGATGTGAGTAGATGAACGCAGGATTAATATATACTTTTAAAGTAGAAAGAGAAACAGATATAGGATATATCTTAAAATACAACGAAGAAGAGATTTTTTTACATAAAAACGATTCTTTAAATAAGCAACTTAAACCAGGAGAAGAAGTTTCTGCTTTTTTGTTTCATGATTTCAAAGGCAGGTTAGCTGCTACTTTAGAAAAACCATTCATTACTATTGGTGAAATGGCATTTTTGGAAGTAGTTGGAATTAATTATCATGTTGGTGTTTTTTTGAATAACGGAATTGGCAAAGATGTTTTATTAAGTAGAGATGATTTACCATTAAATAGAGAAATGTGGCCAAAAGAAAATGATAAAGTATTAGTGACGATAAGAGAAAAAGGTCGTATAGTGGCAAAAAGGATTACAAAAGATAGTTTAAAAACCCCGATTACACTTAAAGAAAAAGATGAAGTTGATGCTTATGTAATGCAGTTTCATAATGAAGGTCTTTCTGTAGTAACCTTAAAAAAAGAAGTTATTTTTATTCATAAAACTCAAACAAGAGAGAAGCATCGCTTAGGAGAACAGGTTTTAGTAAGAGTAATGAAAGTTTACGAAGAAGTCATTAATGGGACTTTAATTAAGCAAAAGGAAGATATGATTAAATCAAATGCTTTACTTATCTTAAATTATTTAAAAGAAAGAAAAGAAATGGATTTTGGCAATAATAGCCATCCAGATGAGATTTATAGTGAGTTTAATTTATCTAAAAAAGCTTTTAAAAGAGCTTTGGGTAATTTATATAGACAAAGATTAATAGATTTTAAAGATGAAAAGACAATATATGTAGGTGATAGTGATGAATAAATTAGTCAAAGAAATAACTTCAAGAGATGAAAATTTTGCTCAGTGGTATACTGATCTTTGCTTAAAAGCGGAATTAATGGATTATAGTGATACTGGAGGGTTTATTATTTATAGGCCATATGGTTATGAAATGTGGGAAAATATTCAAGCTTATTTGAATAAAAAATTCAAAGAAACAGGACATGAAAATGTTTATATGCCATTAGTTATTCCAGAAAAGCTTTTCCAAAAAGAAAAAGACCATGTTGAAGGATTTTCACCAGAAGTTGCCTACTTAAAAATTGATGGTGATGATAGTGATGAAAAATTAATAATTAGACCAACAAGTGAAGTTTTGTTTTGTGAACATTACCGTAAAATAGTAAATTCCTATCGAGACTTACCGAAAAAGTATAATCAGTGGTGCAGTGTTGTGAGATGGGAAAAAACAACTAGACCTTTTTTAAGAGGTAAAGAGTTTTTATGGCAAGAGGGTCATACCGTTCATGAGACTGAAGCTGAGGCAAGAGAAGAAACCTTACAAATGTTAGAGATCTATAAGAATATGGGCAAAGAACTGCTTGCAATTCCTTTTGTGACAGGTTTAAAGACGGAAAAGGAAAAGTTTGCTGGAGCAATTGAAACTTATTCAATTGAAGCACTAATGCATGATGGTAAGGCACTTCAAAGTGGAACTAGTCACTATTTTGGCCAAAACTTTTCTAAACCCTTTGAAATAATTTTTAGAGATAGTGAGAATAAAGAACAGTTTGCTTATCAAACAAGCTGGGGTGTTTCTACAAGACTATTGGGTGCAGTAATTATGGTACATGGAGATAATGAAGGGTTATCACTTCCACCATACATCGCTCCTATTCAAGCAGTAATTATTCCAATTCAATCTAAACAAGAAATAGTCCAAGAGGTTTGCAGTAATGTTTATGAAAACTTAAAGAATAAAGGCCTTAGAGTGAAGTTTGATAATACAAATAAATCACCAGGATGGAAATTTAGTGAGTATGAAATGAAGGGTGTCCCAATTAGAGTTGAAATAGGTCCAAAAGATATTGAAGCGAATGAAGTCACTCTTTCGATTAGACATAGTCGAGAAAAGATAAAAGTTTCTCTGGATAACTTAGTAGATGAAATTGAACAAATTTTAGTTAAAATACATGATGAAATGTATAAAAAAGCTTTGAATCATGTTAATTCAAACACTCATACGTTAACAGATTACACACTTTTTAAAGAAACTATTAATCAAGGTGGCTACATTAAAATGAGTGTTAATGATGAAGCTGAAGAAATTATTAAAGAAGAGTATCAAGCTTCTGCAAGAGTAATTGTTGATGAACCATTATTAAATGAAGTTTGTCCAATAACTAACAAAAAAGCAACAAAAACAATCTTATTTGCTAGAGCATATTAATAAAAAGATGGAATTTTCCATCTTTTTTTAAAATATCAAGTTATATATTTCGCTATAATCTTTTTTTAAAAATGCTAATTCTTGAGGAGTTGGCATTTTATCATTTAATAAACTAGCGATTAATGGCAAACTCACGTTATCATATTCAATTAATGAATTTTTAATAAGGCCCTTTTTGATTTCAAAACTAATTTTATAATTGTTTTTAGCTTCAAAAAAAGTTGCATTTGGCGATTCAAAATAATTCCATTCTTTAGTTAAGTACTTATCTTTTTCTAAGGCTTTGATTGCTTTTAGATCATAGTCGCTTAAAGTGATTAAGTTAGCTTTAGGGGCGATATCTTCATATAAGAAGTCGACTAATTCACTGAACGTTAACTTAGTAAACTGATTTATATTAATAACTGATGAAGGCCTTGATTTAACTGATTTACTACTATGAGATTTACTTATTTGAAGACTTTCTTTTAATGATTCTAAATTCGTATCATATAAAATAGTTCCATGATGAAGTAAAATATTTTTATACAAAAATTGAGCGTTACCACCAATTTTATAATTATTAAGTTTCATATCACTTTTTGGGCTAAAATAAGCTTTTATACCTAATTTATTTAGTGAATCAATAATTGGTTTTGTCATTAATTCATAATTATTAACTTTTTTATTAGCATTAGTAATAAAAGTATAATTTAAATTACCTAAATCATGATAAACGGTTCCTCCGCCTGAGATTCTTCGAAAAAGGGGGATTTTTTGATTATCTAAGTAAGTTAAATTTACTTCTTGGTAGGGATTTTGATTTCTTCCAACAATAATTGATTTTTCATTATGCCATAATAAAAAGAGATCATTCCCATTATAAATATGTTTTAAAATGTATTCTTCCCAAGCTAAATTGAAAGAGGGAGAAGTTGATAATGGCTTTAAGATATTTAGCATATAACACCTCATAATACTAGTTTACCATAGATAAAATCAAGATAAGTATTAAATGATTATTTAGTGAGCAAATAAGCCTAAATAACTGTCCTTGTAGTCTATAATAATAGTGGAAAATAATAAGGAGGACGAGCAATGTTTAAAACATATGATGCTACAAAAGATAAGGCGTATCAAATATTAGATGAAAAAGGTAAAATCGTTAATGAAAAAGATGAACCTAAGCTAAAAAAGGAAACGTTACTTAAAATGTATAAAACAGCCCTCTTAGCGAGACAAGCTGATATTAAAGCTCTTCAATACCAAAGACAAGGGAGAATGCTTACTTATGCGCCTAATATGGGGCAAGAGGCAACTCAAATTGGTATTGCAGCTGCAATGGAACAAAGAGATTGGTTTTCACCGATGTATCGTGATCTAAGTGTTAGATTATACCGTGGTGAAGAACTTGAAAATATTTATTTATATTGGTATGGTAATGAGCGAGGTTCAATGGTACCTGAAGGAGTTAGAAACTTACCAGTTAATGTCATTATTGGTTCACAGTCTAACATTGCTAGTGGTTTAGCAATGGCTTCTAAAGTTAAAAAGACAGATGAAGTTACTGTGTTTTCAATTGGCGATGGCGGGACATCACATGCAGAGTTTTACGAAGGATTAAACTTTGCGGGTGCATTTGATTTACCAGTAGTTTCAGTAATTCAAAATAACCAATATGCAATTTCTACCCCTACAGCAGTTGCGACAAAAGCAGAAACTTTTGCACAAAAAGGGGTAGCCTTTGGAATTCCTTACGCCCTTGTTGATGGCAATGACGTTTTAGCAGTTTATAAAACAGTTAAAACAGCAATCGATAGAGCAAGGAAGGGAGAGGGACCAAGCTTAATTGAAGCTTACACTTATCGTATGGGACCCCATACGACATCTGATGACCCTTCGATTTATCGAACAAAAGAAGAGGAAGATGCTTGGGCAAAAAAAGATCCTTTAATTAGATTTAAAGCTTACTTAATTAATAAAGGATATTGGTCTGAAAAAGATGAAGAAAAATATTTAGAAGAATTAGATACTTATATTGGAGAAACTTTCCAAAAGGTAGAAAGTTATGGTGCTAATGTAGAGTTAGAAGAAATTTTCGAACACACATTTGCTGAACTAACTCCAGAATTAAAAGAACAAATTGACGAACATAAGCAATTTTTAAAAGAGGTGAAATAAGATGGCTGCATTAACATTATTACAAGCAATAAACCAAGCTTTAGATCAAGCAATGGAAAAAGATGAAAGAGTTGTCGTTTATGGTGAAGATGCTGGGTTTGAGGGTGGCGTTTTTAGAGTAACTGCAGGGCTTCAAAAGAAGTATGGAAAAGAAAGAGTTTTTGATACACCAATTAGTGAATCAGCCCTAACCGGAACAGCAGTTGGTATGGCTATTAATGGCTTGCTACCAGTCGCTGAAATTCAGTTTGATGGTTTTATTTTTCCAGGATTAACAGACTTAGTAACACACGCGGCGAGATTTAGAAATAGATCTAGAGGACAATATTCAGTACCAATGGTTGTAAGAATACCTCATGGTGGAGGGATTAGAGCTTTAGAACATCACTCTGAATCTATTGAAATGTTTTTAGCATCAGTTCCGGGCTTAAAAGTAGTTTCACCTTCTAACCCTTATGATGCCAAAGGCTTGTTATTAGCAGCGATTAATGATCCAGATCCAGTTGTTTATTTAGAACCTAAAAAGATTTACCGTGCGGGAAGGCAAGAAGTACCAGAAGAAATGTATGAAGTTCCAATAGGTAAAGCAAAAGTAGTTAAAGAAGGAACTGACATGACGATTGTTGCTTGGGGAGCATTAGTTAGATTAGTAGAAAAAGCTGCAAGTATAGTTGCAGAAGAAGGCATTAATGTAGAAGTAATTGATTTAAGAACAATTGTTCCTTATGATAAAGAAACAATTATTGAATCAGTCAAAAAAACAGGTAAATTCATGGTAGTTACAGAAGCAGTTAAATCGTATGGCCCTGCTGGAGAATTAATTGCTATGGTTAATGAAAAAGCATTTTATTATTTAGAAGCTGCTCCAGTTAGATTTACTGGTTTTGATATTACTGTCCCTCTAGCAAGAGGTGAACATTACCATTATCCATCAGAGGAAAAGGTAGTAAGCTATATTAGAAAACTTCATAAGGAAAAACCATAAGGAGGTAATTATGTATTCATTTAAATTTGCAGATATCGGTGAAGGTATTCACGAAGGTACTATTTTAAAGTGGGAAGTAAAAGAAGGGGATCAAGTAAAAGAAGGAGACACCTTAGTAATTGTTGAAACAGATAAAGTCAATGCTGAATTACCATCTCCTGTTCATGGCAAGATTCATAAAATTAATTTTAAAGAAGGCGATGATATTCATGTAGGCGATATTATTGTTGTTATTGATGATGGTAGTGAAACGGAAGTCGCCACATCAACTCCAAAAGAAGAACCTAAAAAAGAGCCACAAGGCGAAAAGGGTGCTGCGGTAGTTGGTGAAATTGAGGTTTCTGATGAAATAATTGTTTCAAGTTATCAACAAACAGATAAGTCTTCCACAAATAAAGTTTTAGCCAGCCCAGTAGCAAGAAAACTTGCAAATGACTTAAATCTTAACTTAAAAAATGTTTCCGGGACTGGTCCTCAAGGAAGAGTTTTAAAAGATGATATTATTAATCAAAGTAAACCAAAAGAACAAATACCTACTGTGGGCTCACTAAGTCAACCTGAAGGAGATGTCGAAGTAATTAAAGTTTCTCGTCTTAGAAGAGCAATCTCTAATGCTATGACAACTTCAAAACAAATGATACCTCATACTGTTTTATTTGATTCAGTCAATGTTGATGAATTAGTTAACTTTAGAAATGAAGCTAAACTTGTAGCTGAAAAACAAGGTATTAAATTAACTTATATGGCTTTTATTAGTAAAGCAGTTGCAATTGCAATTAAAGAATTTCCTGTTTTTAATTCATCATTTAATGCAGAAAAAGGGGAAATTTATTTAAAACGTGATATTAATATTGGAATTGCAGTCGATACTGCTGATGGATTAATTGTCCCTAATGTTAAACATGTAGATAAACTATCATTATTTGAGTTAGCTAATGAAATTAATGATAAAGCAACAAAAGCAACTAATAGAACTCTTGCTTTCGCTGAACAACAAAATGGTACTTTTACAATTACTAACTTTGGTTCAATTGGAGTTCCTTATGGAACCCCTATTATTAATTATCCAGAAGTAGCTATCTTAGGCGTTGGAAAAATTACTAAACAACCTTGTTGTGTCGATGGGGATACCATTAAAATAGGAAATATGCTACCATTATCATTGGGGGTAGACCATCGTATTATTGATGGTGCCGATGCAGGTAGATTTTTAAACAGACTTAAAGAATTACTCGGCAATCCTACATTATTATTACTAAATTAGGAGGGGTAGATATGTATGATATTACAATTATTGGTGGGGGACCAGGGGGTTATGTAGCGGCAATTAAAGCTGCTCAGTTTGGTGCTAAAGTTGCTTTAATTGAAAAGGATATAGTTGGTGGTATTTGCTTAAACCATGGCTGTATTCCTACAAAAGCAATTATTAAATCAACGAAAGTTTATGAAACTTTAAAAAGTAGTAAAGATTTTGGAATTATTACTAACGATTCAGTTAGTTTTGATTGGCAAGCAATTATTAAACGTAAAGATGGGATTGTTAAGCAGTTAACAAATGGAGTTAGTTTCTTACTTAAGAAAAATAAAGTTGATGTCTTTAATGGTTATGGGGAAATCGTTGATAAAAATAAAGTTAAAGTTAACGATCAAGAATTAAATACGAAAACAATTATTATCGCAACAGGCTCATCTGCAATTATTCCCCCAATAGAAGGAGCAAAAGAAGCTTTTGAAAGTGGACACTTGCTCACTTCAAAAGAACTATTAAATTTAAAAGAATTTCCTAACTCAATTACTATTGTTGGTGGAGGAGTTATCGGCATTGAGTTTGCAACTATTTTTAACTCACTAGGTGCTAAAGTTACAATTATTGAAAGATTACCGAGTATTCTTATAAATATGGATGAAGAAATTCAAACTGCTTATACAAGAAAACTAAAAAAGGATGGAATCCAAATTTTAACAAGCGCCAACGTCACTAAAGTAAATAAAAATATAATTACTTATGAACTTGATGGTAAAAATAATGAAATTACAAGTAGTCTTATCTTAATGGCTGTGGGGACTAGAGCTAATAGTAGTGCTTTTAAATCACTAAATTTAAAAATGGAGAACGCTAATATTGTAACTGATGGCTTCTTAAGAACAAGTATAGAAGGTATTTATGCAATTGGTGATGTTAATGGTAAACATATGCTTGCTCACGTAGCTTCTCATGAAGGAATTGTTGCTGTTAGCCATATTTTAGGTAAAGAACCAAGACCGGTAGATTATAACAAAATACCATCAGCAGTTT
>CAYZTG010000002.1:16356-45209 GCA_964481475.1 uncultured Acholeplasmataceae bacterium
GGATCACCTGAGATTGCAACGATTGGTTTAACTGAGAAAGAGGCAAAAGAAAAAAATCTTCACTATAAAGTTTCTAAAGTTCCTCTTGCAGCGATTGGTAAAGCATTAGCTGATGGTGAAAGAGAAGGTTTCATTAAACTAATAGTTGATGAAAACTATTTAGAGATTATTGGAGTACATATTTATGCATATGGGGCAACAGAACTTATTAGTGAGTATAGTTTAGCAATGATCTCAGAAGCGACAGCTTATGAAATAAGCGAAACGATTCATCCCCATCCAACATTATCAGAATTAAACTTAGAAGCAGCCTTAGGAGCTGTTGATAAACCAATTCACGTATAAGATAAAAATTATTAATAAATTATAAAAAGTGTTAGATCTTTTGGATACTTAACACTTTTTTTATTTTAAAACACTATATTAAAAAAACCTTGTCATATCAAGGTTTTCATAGTAGTCAAATTGTAATATTGGTTATTTTTCTTTTTTAATCTTTATCTTTTTTTCTGGAACTGGATCATATTTTGGTTTTACTAAAGGGTTACAAGAAATAATTCTCTTGAGCGTTAAAAAACTAGCTTTAAAAAAGTTAAATCGTTGATATGCTTCAAGTCCATACTGAGAACAAGTAGGATAATGTCTACATCTTCTTTGACTGCCAGGACTAATTTTTTTTTGATACCAAAGTATCAATTTAATTGCTAATTTTCTCATATATAACACCTTCTTTAGTATATCATAACTTTTGCTTAAAAAATTATCATACACATGGTATAAGTGAAATTTTATTAAAATAACAGATTTATAGGATAAATATTGTTAGATTAACAAAAATATTATATAATATTATTAGAGATACATATAGATAGGAGGTAAAAAGATGTTAACAAGCATTACGATTGATATTACCGGAATTATCATTTGGGGAATAATCTTTTTAACAACTCTAATTATTGAAATAGAGACTCTCAATTTAACGACAATTTGGTTTTCATTGGGATCATTGATTTCTCTTATTATTGGTATTTTTGGGGCTAATTATTATTGGCAAATTGGAGTATTTTTAACTTCTTCATTAGTTTTAATAGCTGTTACAAAACCTTTCATAAAAAAAATATCAAAAAAAGAACCAGAGAGAACTAACTTAGATAGATTGGTCGGCCAAAGTGCAATTGTGACGACTACGATTACTTTAGATGAACCGGGAGAGGTAAAAATTCAAAGTAATTATTGGAGGGCAGTTCCTAAAAATGGGGAGACTTTTTTAGTAGGAGATAAAGTAATAATAAATGAAATTACAGGAGTTAGATTAGTAGTTTCAAAATTTATTGAAAATAAGGAGGATTTAAAAAATGTTTAATATTTTATCGATGAGCACAACAGGAACAGTAGTCTTAATAGTTGTAATAGTGGTAATTCTAATTGTCTTAGCTTCTGGGTTTAGAATAGTTCCACAGGCTAAATCCTATGTTATTGAAAGGCTAGGTTCTTATCATACAACTTGGAATACAGGTCTTCATTATTTAGTACCGTTTCTTTACAGAATTTCCAATAAAGTAAATTTAAAAGAACAGGTTTATGATTTTGAACCACAACCGGTTATTACCAAAGATAACGTAACAATGCAAATTGATACTGTAGTCTTCTTTACGATTGCCGATCCAAAGTTATTTACATATGGTGTTGATAAACCAATCTTTGCGATTGAAAAATTAACAGCAACTACTTTGCGTAATATTATTGGAGATATGGATTTAGATGGTACATTGACAAGTAGAGATACGATTAACTCAAGAATCAGATCAATTATTGATGATGCAACTGACCCATGGGGAATTAAAGTAAATAGAGTTGAGCTTAAAAATATTTTACCACCAGCTGATATTAGAAATGCAATGGAAAAGCAAATGAGAGCTGAAAGAGAAAGACGAGAAGCAATCTTGTTAGCAGAAGGTGAAAAGAGATCAAAAATTTTACAAGCAGAAGGGTTTAGAGAAGCAGCGATTTTAGAGGCTGAAGGAGAAAAACAATCAAGGATTTTAAGAGCTGCGGGCGAGGCAGAAGCAATCTTTAAAATTCAAGAAGCGACTGCTAGAGGTCTTGAAGAAATTAAAAAAGCGAAACCAGATGACGCCGTTTTAACACTTAAAGCATATGAAGCATTAGCAGAAATGAGTAAAGGACAAGCAACAAAAATTATTGTTCCTTCAAATTTAAGTAGTATTGCTGGCTTAGCAACTTCAATCGCAGAAGTAATTAAAGAACCAAAGAGCAATAAATAGTTTTTTAAATATTATTAAAAGTAAACAAACTATAAAAAAGATACTAAAAATATGATATAATTATTTACAATAAATAGAGATAATTCTAATAATTAGGAGGAAAGAAATATGAGGGTTTATAATACAAACCAAATTAGAAACATAGCAATTTTAGGACATTTAGGATCAGGTAAAACAACACTTAGTGAATCTTTATTATATGCAAGTGGAGCTTTATCAGTTAAAGGTTCAGTGGAAACAAAAAATACAGTTAGTGATTATATGGATGAAGAAAAGGATAAACAAGGAAGTCTATCTACTTCATTAATTCCAATTGAGTGGAATGATTATAAACTAAACTTTTTAGATATTCCTGGAACTGAAGAGTTTGACAATGAACTTAAGCAAGCACTTTCTGTTGTTAAGGGAGCAATATTAGTAATTGATGCTAACAAAGGTGTTGAGGTTGGTACTGAAAGAGTTTGGTCTCTTTTAAGAGAAAGAAATATTCCATCAGTTATTTTTATTACAAAAATGGATAAAGAAAATGTTAAGTTTGAGGAATTATTAACTGAAATTAACAATAAACTAGGAAAGAGCGCAGTTCCTTTCTTAATTCCAATTGGAAAAGAAGATAATTTTGAAGGATATGTTAACTGTGTTAGCATGGAAGCATTTGTTTTTAAAGATGGGAAAAAAGAAAAAGTTGAAATTTTTGATGATAAAAGAGCAAGAATTGATGATTTAAGAGAACACATCTTAGAAGCCGTCGCTGAGACAAGCGAAGAACTTTTAGAAAAGTATTTTGGTGGCGAAGAGATAACTCAAGAAGAAATTAATGAAGCGTTAGCTGTAGGCGTTAAAACTGGTGAATTAACTCCAATTTTAATTGGTAGTTCAACAAAAAATATTGGTATGGTTAATTTAATAGATATGTTACTGTCGTTTTTACCAACACCAAATGATTTAAAACCACTTAAAGGTATTAACCCTAAGACTAAAGAAGAAGTTGAAAGAAAAACAATTTCATCTGAACCTTTTTCAGGATATGTTTTTAAGACAATTATTGATCCTTTCGTTGGTTCGATTAACTTTATTAAAGTCAATAGTGGAACTTTAAAAACAGGGCAAGAAATTACAATCCATGATACAGGTGAAACAGAAAAAGTTGGGGCTTTATTTACATTATTAGGAAAAAAACAAGTTCCAGTTGAGTCAGTTAATGCTGGCGATATTTGTGCTGTTTCTAAATTAGATGGTATTTTTACTGGACAAACGGTAAGCGATCCTAAAAATCCGGTAGTTTATCCAAAAGTAGAAATGTTAAAACCAACAATCTATATTGCGTTAACGCCAAAGAGTAGACAAGATGAAGACAAAATTTCTAACGCCTTAAATCGTTTAAATATTGAAGATCCATCATTTGAAACAGTCAGAAACAAAGAAACTAACCAACTACTAATTGGTGGCTTAGGGATTACTCATATCAACTATATCGTTGATAGAATGAAAACAGTTTTTAAAGTTGAAGTTACTCAAGAAGAACCAAAAGTAGTTTACCGTGAGACAATTAAGAAAAAAGTTGAAGCTGAAGGAAAGCATAAAAAACAATCTGGTGGTGCAGGACAGTTTGGTCACGTTTATATTAGATTTGAGCCAAGTCCGAAAATATTTGAGTTCCGTGAAGAAGTTTTTGGTGGTTCAGTTCCTAAAAACTACCATCCCGCTGTTGAAAAAGGGTTAATTGAAACATTCGAAAGAGGACCACTAGCTGGCTTCCCTGTGATTAATATTAAAGCAACTTTATATGACGGTTCTTATCACTCAGTTGACTCTAATGAAATTTCTTTTAAAATGGCAGCTTTATTAGCCTTTAGAAAAGCTTGTGAGACAGCTGGACCAACAATTCTTGAACCGATTTTAAAGATGGAAATTCATGTTAAAGAACAATATGTAGGCGATGTAATGGGTGATATGAATAAACGTAGAGGAAGAGTTTTAGGGATGAATCCTCAAACTGATGGTAGTCAAATTATTGAAGCAGAAGCACCAGAAGCAGAAGTTTTATCATACACTATTGATTTAAAAGCAATGACACAAGGTTCTGGGTCATTCCAAAGAGAATTTGCTCGATATGAAGAAGTCCCACAACATTTAATTCAAGGAATTATTGACAAATATAAAGAATAAAAATAATAATTTAGCGTGTCTTTAGAGTAAAGGTGCGCTAAATTGATATATATAATGTGGTGATGAGATGATATGCTTAATTTGTGGTAAAACATATTTTCAAAAAAGAACATTTAACACATTATTTAAAGAAAAAAAATCATATAGATGTCATTCTTGTAATAAAAAGTATCAAATTAAAATAATTTATCAAACTGTACCCAAAAAATTAGGTTTGCTTCATATCTACAGCCTATTTTTAGAAAAAAACCAGTTTAATTTAACAGCATTTAATAACGAAATAAGTTATTTGTTTGAAATAATTTTCCTTAAGATGAGAAAACTAGATATATTAATTTGGATTGAGGAACTTTCCATTGAGTTTTTAACTTATCTTGATGAAATCCCAAATGATATTTATATTATTACCAATACACCATATTTTACATAAAGGGGGAATAATAATGAAATATGAAATAATTGGAAAAAATAACTTTGTCCCAACAAAAGCAATCGAAGATTACGTTAAAAAACGTTTAGACAAAGTGATTAAGTCTTTTAACGAAGACTGGGTAATTAAAATAAGAGTTGTTTTAAAAGTTTATAAAGACCACTCTAAAGTTGAAGTTACAATCCCCGCCAAAGGAGTAACTTTAAGAAGTGAAACTAGTGATCAAGATATGTATCGCGCGATAGATAAGACAAGCGATAAATTACTTGCCCAAGTTAGGAAATATCGTGATAAGTTAACCGATCATTTAGCAAAGAAAGGTATCAAAGATGTCTATGCTAAAGAGTTTGTTGAAAATGGTGAAATTCTTTCTAATGAACTACTTGCTAAGCAATTAGTCAGATCTAAAGAAATAGAATTAACACCGTTAACTCTTGATGAAGCCATTTTAGAGATGGAAATGATTGGCCATGACTTTTATATATTTATCAACAAAGAATCAAAGAGAGTAAATGTTCTTTATCTTAGAGAAGATGGAGACTACGCTCTAATAGAAACTAAATAAAAAGCTAAAAAAAAGACTTAATCCATTAGTGAATTAAGTCTTTTTTATTAAGCAAATTTTTTAGCTACTTCATCCCAGTTAATTACTTTGAAAAATTCTTCAACGTAATCTGGACGTCTATTTTGATAATTCAAATAGTAAGCATGTTCCCAAACGTCTAAACCTAAGATTGGTTTACCTTCGTTTAGTGGTGTATCTTGGTTAGCAGTGGAAGTAACGATTAAACCTTTATCAGTTTTTAAAAGCCATGCCCAACCTGAACCAAAACGAGTTTTTGCTGCAGTAGAAAATTTTTCTTTAAAGTTTTCAAAGGAACCAAAAGCTTTATTGATTGCTTCTAGTAATTTCCCACTTGGCATCTTAGCGCCTCCTGGAGTTAAAATCTCCCAAAATAGTGTGTGATTATAATGTCCACCACCGTTATTTCTAACAGCGCCACGAATATCTTCAGGAACTTTATTTAAATCAAATAACATTTCATCTAAAGAAAGTTTTAAATCTGGGTATTTAGTTAAAGCTTGATTTAAATTTGTAACGTAAGCGTTATGGTGTTTAGTGTGGTGAATCTCCATTGTTTTTGCATCAATAACTGGTTCTAAAGCATTGTATGCATAAGTTAAATTTGGTAATTTGTACATAATTATCATTCCTTTCTTATTTATAATTTTATTATATAACATTTTGAGATTTATTCAAATGTTACGCTTCAATATTTTAGATATTTACTAAATTATTATTTTTTGTATAGTTAATTGTTTTATATTGACTTATTTGGAGATTAAAGCCTAACTTATTTTTAGTTCTTTTGGTGTTCTTAACGGTGGTATAATTAACTAAAACATTAGTTTCATTTTTTAGTTTGCTATATTTTACAGCTAAATAAGCTCCTTTTAAGATGTTCTCTTTAGTTAGCTCTCCCCTCATAAAAACATGAGGACCGGGATAGTTTTGAAGATGAAACCAGTAGTCTTCTCTTTTAGCAATTTTATGGTAAAGATGTGCATTTTGGATGCTTGATTTGCCAATATAAAAAATAGCATTATCTTCTTTAATTATTTCATATGAAGGCGAATTTGTTTTGATCTTTTTAGGAGTTTTTAAAAAGCCAATTTCTCTAAATTCAGTTTTAAGATCCTCTAAGTCATTAGTATTAAGAAACTCAAAGTTAGTTACTATATCGGTAAAATAACTAATTTTATCAGTTATTAGATTAATTTGGGTATTTAAATGTTCTAAGGATCTTTTTTTCTTACTATAAAGTTTATATAAATTTTGAGCATTTTCATTTAACGTTTTAGTATAATCTAATGGATAATTATTAAACGCTGATAAATTACTTTTTAAGTCAATTCCACTAGAATAAATTTGATCAGCAAGGTCTTTATAATAAAGATAATTTTCATTAAGAGAAAGATTATTTTCTAACTCACTTAATTTATTCGATAAGTTGCTAATTTGTCTAGTAATTAATTTTTCTAAAGGAGAAGAAGCTTTATTTGATAAATAATAGTTTTCTAGTAGAACTGATAAAGAAGGATAGATTTCTTTGTTTTCAACATTTAAATCAAAAGCATGGAAGTGAACTTTTTCATTTTTATACATGATAGGTGTGGTAGGAACTAAATCAAGGTTTAGTTTGTTGTGAAAGACATGAAAAGCTAATTCTTTGGAAAAACCTAAACAAGAATTAAATATTTGCTCTGGTGAGTCCATTCGGATAAGATGTTCATAATTACATTCTTTTTTTTCACTAAAGTAAGGCTCGTATTTTAGTTTTGGAAGGATAGACCTTTTATCTTCATTGAAGACTTTGTGATATGAATCAATAATGAGATCATTTTCATCAAGTAAGATCAAATGAGCTGTTCTTCCCATTACTTCAAAGACTAAAGTTCTTTTTAAGGAACCTAAAAAAGGATCTTGTTTTGAAAACTCAAAAAAGAGAACACGGTCTTTCTTATATTGAGTTATCTCTTTAAGAAGCGAATTTTCAAGTTTTTGCTTTAATGTATTAAGAAAAGGATGTTGATCATCATGAATAACTGGACTAGATAGTTTAACATGCGCTTGATTAGGGCTTAAATCAAAATATAAGGAACCAGTGTTTGAAGTATTAAACTCAAAAACAATGACTCTTTTGCTAGGCATTTTAATTTTTTTTATTCTTTTGTTTACTAATTGTTTAAGTTCATCTTTTAATCTACTTAAAAAATATCCATCTAAAGGCATCTAATCACCAAATACAATTATAACATAGATGTAAACGCTATAATGAGAGAATAAATGTTAATTTTCTTTACAAAAACCTATTAGTACACTATAATATTAAATAACTATGAATAAAGGAGTACTTCGTGAAGCTAAATGTAAAGGGACTATTAATAGTACTTTCAGGACCATCTGGTGTTGGTAAGGGAACTGTTAGAAAAGCACTTTTTAATAAAAAAGGTCATAATTTAGTTTATTCCGTTTCAATGACGACAAGGGAACCTAGAAAAGGTGAAGTTGATGGAGTAGATTATTATTTTGTCAGTAAAGAAGAGTTTTTAAAGAGAATTGAAAACAACCAATTTTTAGAATGGGCTGAGTTTGTTGGCAATTATTATGGTACGCCTAGGGATAAAGTTGAAGAACAACTACAAGCAGGTCATGAAGTAGTTTTAGAAATTGAAGTTAATGGCGCTCTTCAAGTAAGAAATCAAATGCCAGAAGCGGTCTTTATCTTTTTAGTTCCACCAGGTAAACAAGCATTGTTTGACCGTTTAAAGGCTCGGGGTACGGAAGATGATAAAATAATTGAAGAACGTATTGAAAAGGCTAAAAGGGAGTTTCTATTAGCCCATAAGTATGATTATATTGTTGTTAATGATGATTATGATAACGCTGCTGACCGTGTTTTGGCAATAATTAGAGCTGAACATGCAAAAACAGAACGTTCAATTCATCAGTATATTAAAATGTTAGGAGAGTGATTATAAGTGAAAAACAGCGAAGGAATGAGATATCCATCAATTGATGCTTTATTAAAAGTAGTTAATTCAAAATATAAATTAGCGTATATCGCTGCTAAAAGAGCGAAGACAATTCAAAGTGATGGGACTAGTTTAGAAGAGCATAAATGTGTTAAACCAGTTGGAGTTGCTTTAGAAGAAATATTAGAAAATAAAATCCAAGTAATATTCGACGAGAAAGAAGAAATTTAATTCTTCTTTTTTATTTTATGTTAAAATAACTATAGGTGATAACTTGATTAAAGAAAAACTACAAACTTTACCTAATAAACCAGGTTGCTACTTGTTTTATGATAAAAATGGAATAATTATATATGTAGGGAAAGCAAAAAATTTACGTAATAGAGTTAAAAGTTATTTCGTAGGTGCTCACAACTATAAAACAACAAGATTAATTAGCGAAATTGTAGATCTTTCTTTTTTAATTACTAATACTGAAACAGAAGCTCTATTATTAGAATTTAACTTAATTAAGGAAAATATTCCTAAATATAATATTCGGTTAGTTGATGATAAATCATATCCCTATATAGTAATAACAAAAGAAAAGTATCCTAAAATAATTGTCAGTAGAGACTTATCAATCCAAGGAACTTTTTTTGGGCCGTACCCAAATGTCTATGCTGCAAAACAAACCGCAAGATTATTAAATAGAATATATCCTTTTAGAAAGTGTGATAACTTACCTAAAGAAGCTTGTTTGTATTATCACTTAGGCCAGTGTTTAGCACCATGCATCCAGGAAGTAGATTACAACGACTATATAAAAGAAGTAAATGCCTTTTTAAAGGGAGATACAAAAAATGTTTTAAATCTCTTAAAATTTAAGATGGAAGAAGCATCTGAAAAACTCCGTTATGAAGAAGCCCTAGAGTATAAAGTAATGATCGACTCCATTACTCAAACAACAGAAAAACAAGTAGTTAGTTTGAATGATTTTAAGGATAGGGATGTAGTTAGTTTTGCTTCTGATGATAATAAAATAGTAATTCAAATACTTAAAATGAGACAAGGTAAAATAGTTGATTCAACCTCAACAACAGTTGATAAACTGTTAGATGAGATAGATCAAGTTACTTCTTATTTATATCAATATTATAATCAGTCAATTTTCCCTGATGAAATTTTATTTGATAAAAGATTTTTAGAAGCGGAGCTAGGAATGTTTAAGAATTGGACAATTCCTAAAAGAGGAGATAAATTAAAGTTAGTTGAAATTGCACACAACAATGCTTTGTATGATTTAGTTCATTATAGTAGATTACATGAAGATAAGGCAGTAAAAGAGAATAAGGCAGTTAATGAACTACTTAGAATACTTAATCTAAATGAAATAAAAAGAATTGATATTTTTGATAACTCTCATCTCTTTGGTTCAAATCCAATTGGCGCGATGGTTGTTTACGAAAATTTCAAACCAAATAAAAAACTCTATCGAAAATACCATTTGACTGTGACTGACGACTATAATGGAATGAAAGAAGTCTTTTATAGAAGGTATCAACGGGCTTTAATGGAAAAAGAAGTACTACCTAGTCTAATAATTGTTGATGGTGGAATTGGCCAGCTAAATGCGGCAAAATCAATTTTAGATGATTTATCAATTGATGTTTTAGTTGTGGGGTTAAAGAAAAACAACCGCCATCAATTAGAAAGTTTAGTGACATTAGAAGGAGAACATCAACTTAAAAAGGGAGCGCCAATTTATACTCTACTTGCAAAAATGAGTGATGAAGTCCACCGCTATGCAATAACATTTCATCAAAAAACAAGATCGAAAAAGATGTTAACTAGTAGTCTTGATGGTATTAATGGTGTTGGGCAAGTCCGAAAAGAAAAATTGTTTAGTTATTTTAAGACGATTGAAAAGATGCGAAATGGTAGTATATCAGAATATAAAGCTTTAGGGATTAATGAAAATTTGAGAGAAAATATTATTAAGGAATTAGAAGATGAAAAGAAGAATACATAGTGTTAATGAAGAAAAAGGTTATTTCTCTGTAGTCATGAATGGAGTTTTGGTCTTTATTTATTTAACAAAAAGACAAACAAAACAATTTATGGATTATTTAGATGTAGGTAATTTTGTAAAAATGACTTTAACTGACAATACGAAAGTGATTGATAAAAGAATTGCTTTTAAATTAAATTACTTTATTAGCATTGAAAGAAAAACTGCTAAAAGAACCAAAGTTCTTTATGATCTAGAAGAGATTAGAGAAGATATCTTAACCGTTTTAAGTAATTTTGATAAGTATTTATTTATCGATTTAGAAATGACCATGCCTCACTATTATAAAACTCCATTTGTTGCTGAGATAGTTCAAGTTGGCTATTTATTAACAAATAACAATTTAACTGTGATTAAAGAAAATGATTATTATATTAAACCAACTAAGTATCAGCAAATCTCCAAAAGAACTCTTCACTTTTTAAGAGTAGAGTCGCATGTTTTTAATAATGGCAAAGATTATTCCCATTTTTACAATGATTTAAAAGAGATTATTAAAACTCATAACCCTAAAATTATTGTTTGGGGGAACAATGATATTATCTCTTTAAACAAATCTTATAAGATTAATGAAGTTAAGCCACTTACTAAAAGACAAAGTTTTATTAATTTATTGGATATTCATAAGATTTATTATCAATTAGAAAATGATTTAGGATTATTTAATGCTTATAAGCTCTATTATGGGATAAATAATAATCAAGAACATGATGCTTTAGATGATGCTAAAGTGATGTTAGCAGTTTTTAAAGCTTTAAGAGAAAAAAAAGAAACTAATGAAAGTTTCTAATCTAAGTTAATAATAACAGGTAATATAATTGGTTTTCTTTTCGTTAATGAAAAGATGTAATTAGTTAAATCATCTTCAATTTGAGCAATTGTTTTTTCATAGGATAAGTTTTTATACATAGCCTGAGTATAAGATAATTTGCTCATTTTTTGAATTTCTAAGATGATATCAACACTACTTTTCATATAAATGAATCCTCTTGAAACAATTGTTGGTTGATAAAGAAGTTTTTTATTTTCATCAATAGTAATTACTACAGAAAGAAGTCCGTCTTCAGATAACAATCTTCTCTCTTTAATTAATTTAGAACCAGTAGAACCGATACCTAAACCATCAATATAAACCTCACCTGATTTTACTTTTCCAACCACTTTTGCATAATCGTTAGTTAAAGCAGCTACTTCCCCATTATCCATAATTAAAATATTTTCTTTTTTCACTCCTAAGTCTATTGCAATATCTCTATGGAGTTTTAACATTCGATGTTCACCGTGAACTGGTATAAAGAATTTGGGCTTTGTGAGAGTGAGCATTAGCATTAAGTCTTGTTTTGCACCATGCCCAGAAGCATGTGTATCAGCTACAGGTCCATTTACAATAACTCTAACACCGTTTCTATATAATAAATTAATTGTGCGATTAACCCCTTCTTGATTACCAGGAATTGGTGAAGAAGAAAAGATTACTGTATCATTTGGTTGAACTTTTATTTGCTTATGAGTACCGGCAGCTATTCTTGATAAAGCAGCCATTGGTTCTCCTTGTGAACCAGTACATAAAATGGTTATTTCATGGGCGCCATAAGAAGAAATTTCATCATTGCTTATTAAGGAATTTTTGGGCATCTTAATGTAGCCGGTCTGCATTCCAATCTCCATTGCCTTTTCCATTGATCGGCCAACAACAGCTATTTTTCGCCCATTTAAAATTGATGCTTCAACAATTTGTTGCATTCGGTAAATATTAGAAGCGAAAGTAGCGATAATGATTCTTCCCTTAATATTAGCAAAGATATCATCAATTGAGGCTCCAATAGTTTTTTCACTAGGAGTTGTACCTTCTCTCTCAGCATTTGTTGAATCACTAAGTAAACACAAAACACCTTCATTAGCAATTTTTGAGAGTTTATCGTATTCTGCTGCAGGGCCAACTGGAGTAAAATCAATCTTAAAATCTCCGGTATGGAAAATATTCCCATATTTAGTTTTAAAATTAATTCCAAACATATCTGGGATAGAGTGGTTTAATCTAATAAAAGATACTTCAACATCATCAAACTTAAAAATATGATGAGCTTTATATTCAACAATGTTAGTAGAAGGAACGTTTGGATGTTCAATTAATTTATTTTCAATCAAATCTATCGCAAAACCACTAGCATAAATTTTTTTAATAGGCAATTGTTTTAGTAAATAAGGTATTCCACCAATATGATCCTCATGTCCATGAGTTATAAAAAGACCAACTATTCTTTCTTGGTTATCTAGTAGATATTGATAATCTGGAATAACATAATCAACTCCTAATAAAGAATCATCAGGAAATAAAATTCCCGCATCTACAATAAAAAGTTTATTATCAATATCAAAAACATATGTATTTTTACCCACTTCTCCAAGACCACCTAAAGCAAAAAAGCCAATCTCGTGGGATTTTAGTAACGTTCTATTCACGTTAAAACCTCCAAAACTATAATTTTAAGAATTCATCTATTCTTATTTTACACTAATTGGCTAGATATTCAACAGAAATAAAAAAAATAGTTTCAAATAAGAAACTATTTACAGATTATTTACATAATGTTGAGTGTTTAAGTGTTAAATCTTTTTTTTACTGCATTTGTAATTTCTTCAATTAATTGTTTGGGGACATAAGGCGAAATATCTGCATCAAAATAAATTAACTCTTTAATAACGCTACTGGAAACATAAGTAAGCCTTTGAGAAGGAAACAAAACAATAGTTTCAACACCAGGTTCTAGTTGTTTATTAAAGTGATACAAAGAAATTTCAGATTCAAAGTCTTTTATGTTTCTTAACCCTCTTACAATTGTTTTAATATTATGGGATTTAGCATACTTGACGACTAAGTCATCGGTTTTATCAATGATTACATTTGGTAAATTAACTACTTTTTTAATCATCTCTACTCTTTCATCTAAAGTAAAAGTAGTTGACTTACCAACGTTTTTGGTAACTAAAACATAAACTTTATCAAAAAGTTTGGAAGCTCTATTTATAATATCGAGATGACCATTACTAATTGGATCAAATGAACCTGCATATAAGGCGTTTTTCATATTATTCCTCCTAAAAGTATTATATCATAAAATCAAATAGCATTTATATTGTTATTTTGTTAAAATAGATTTGGTGATAAATATGCAAACATTAAAAAGAAGTATAATTTTACAATCATTTGTGTTTTTGTTTTTTGTAGTTTTTGGTATTAATACAATTTTAATTGAGTTGATTCAAGTTCAAAATCTTAATTACTACTTAGCAATTACCTATCTACTAGTTATTATCATTGGTTTAATAATTTTTTTTAAAACACCAAAGGATGCTGTAGTTGTTGTTAATAATAATATTTCTAATCAAGTAAGAATTAGCTTATATGGATTAGCGCTAGGGTTATTAATTGGCTTTTTAAAAGCTTTTGATTATTATGAGATATATTTTACTATTAGTTCTGGAATAGTGATTCTAACTGCCGGATTATATGGTTTTATTTATACAATTAAAGCGTTAAAAGATTAAACTCTTTGACATTTATCACATAAGCCATAAACTGTCAGCTCATGGCGAGAAATTTCGAAATTCCGCTCATTTGCAATAGTCTTTAACTGATTATGGATAAAACAATCAATTTCAATCATCTGACTACATTTCTCACAAACTAAATAGTGTTTGTGAGATTTTGTTTTTAATGTGTAGTAGGTAGTATTATTAAGTTGATACTTATTAACTAAATTATACTCATAAAAAGCATCTAATGAGCGGTAGATTGTTGAAACATTTAAGTGTTTAGATTCTTCAAGGAAAATATCTTCTACGGATACAGGGCTATTTTGTTTTTTTAGAAACTCAAATATTCTAGTTCGCTGTTTTGTCATTTTTAGCATTATTCGTATCTCCTAATCTTTTTATAAATATATAGTATTATAAAGGATAATCCATGTAAAACAATAATTACTGAACCGGCTGGAAGTGATAAAAAGTGAGCACTAATTATTCCTATTATCGTGATTATGATATTAATTAGCAAGCTGATAAAAATCATTTGTTTAAAGCTTTTGGCAATAAGACTAGAGGAAACTGAAGGAAAAATAATAAACGCACTAATTAAGAGCGTACCAATCGTCTGAACACCAATAACAACTAAAACAGCTGTTAGAATTGTTAATAAGTAATCATAAACGATAACATTTACGTTACTAAACTTAGCATAATCTATATCATATGTCATTGAAAACAGTTGTTTATAACTAAAAACAACAAAAATGATTAATAAAGTAACAACGATTAATATAATTATTACGTCAGTCCATGTTGTAGAAAACATTGAACCGACTAACATTGATTCGACACTTTTATTAAATCCTTTCGAAAGGGAAATGATAATAAAACCAACCGCCATAATAAAATTAGAAACTAAGCCAATCGCTGAATCTCCTTCTAATTTTAATCTCATTAATAGTTTGATAGCAATCGCCGCCAAAATGGAAAAGGGGATTGCGATTAATAACGGATAATTACTAAGAAGCAAACCTAAAATAACCCCGGTAAAACTAATATGGGCTAAGCCATCACCAATTAATGATTGGTTGGAAGCAACTAAATAATTGGAAACAAGCGCTGTACCTGCTGCCATTAAGATGCCAATAAGAAGTGCTCTTATCATAAATTCATATAAGAAGATCTCAAACATGGTCATTAAGCCCCTCTCTTTTTTTATAAACTTTATATTCTTCATAATTTCCACTAAAAAGAATTTTATGGTCTAAATGAACTACTCTTGAACCATGTCTTAGCCCATCACTTAAATCATGAGTAACATGAATAATAGTCATTCCCCGATAGTGAAGATCGGAAACTAATTGGTAAAAGTTTAATCTAAAACTATAATCAAGAGCACTTGTGGGTTCATCAAGAATTAAAACATCAGGTTTAGATAATAATGCCCTAACAATAAAGACTCTTTGTGATTCACCACCAGAGAGGAGTTTTATTTTTTTATGTTTGAGTTCTAGTATTTCCATTTTTATTAACAAATCATCAATCTCTTTTTCGGAAACTTTATTTGTTGAGGTATTTTTCAAAATTTCATAAACCGTTGCAGGCATAAAAGAAGCTTTGTTTAAATGCTGGGGAACATAACTAAATTTATAATCTCCAAAGAAAACTTCTCCCTTATTAGGCTCTAAAAGTCTTGTTAAAACTTTTATTAGAGTAGTTTTTCCACTACCATTAGGTCCAACAATATTAACATACTCTCCTTTATTAATAGTTAAGTTGATATTTTTTAAAACACATGTTTCAAAAAAATTAACAGTGACATCTTTTAGTTCTAAGATCATTGTATCCCTTCCTTCAAATTTAAGTAATTAATCTCCCACAAGTCAGCTATTGAAGATAAGTTATTGAAAATGTCTTTATTAACTGTATGGAAGGTATGAATCGGTAAAATAGTAATATAATAGCTTTTCTTTCCAAAGTCAGTTTGGAAATTTTCGGCCATTTTTATTCCTGTCACTGAGTCATAAAACAATACTTTTATTTCATTATCACGCAAATTATTAAACATTATTTCAAGTTCGCTGCTGGAAGGGTTAACCTCATCGGTAAACTCATCTAATAAAGCAATAAAGTTGATTTTAGTTTGTTGATTAAAAGAATTAAAGACATTGTGACCAATAAAATAATAGTTTTGGTTTTTTAAATCTTCAAATTTTTCACTTAACAAAGCGAGTTTGGTTTTTAAAGTTGTCGCATTAGCAAGATAATAGTCTTTGTTATCACCATCAATAGCAATAATTTCTTTTAAAATAATATCAACCATCTCGATTTGATATTTTATAGAAAAAAAGAAGTGGACATCATCTAAAATATCTAAATTTGTCGTCTTAATATTATTAAATAAGTTGAGATATATACCTTTACCTTTTTCAATATCTTTTATCCAAGGCTCCATTGAGTTAGAAGTGTATATAAATAATGAAGAATTTATTATCTCAACTAAATTTTTGCTAGACGGTTCAAAATGATGTGTATCAACCCCTGGAGCTGCCAAAAGACTAACTGTTAAATTATCTCCTACGATTTCTTTTGAAATTTGATACTGAGGAAATAACGTAGTAACGATATCAAAGTGTTTTTGTTGGCACCCTATTAAAGGTAGTATTGAAAATAAAATTAAAAATAAATATAGTTTTTTCATAAGATAAGTTACCTCATTCCTTAAAATAGTATAACACATATGATTGCGAATGCGAACCATTCGCAAGTAAAAAAATAAAACTAGTTGAATAATTGTAAAAAAGTGGTATAATATATTAAGAATTAGAGTGGATTTTTATCCACTCATTTTATTGAGGTAGTTATGGATTTAAAAGAAATTAAGAGAATTATAGAAGAAAAGATAAAAGAATATGACTTGAGTGTTTATGACTTAAAAAAGAAAAGAGAATTTGAGATGTCTATTTTAGAGGTTAGTTTAGACGGAGATCAATTAGACTCTGAACTTTTAGCTAAGATGAGCGAAATCATTTTAGAAGCGATAAATGACTTAATGCCTGATGATTATTACTTAGAAGTTTCAACTCCAGGTGCAGAAAGAGAATTAAGGTCACTTGATGAGGTAATTAAACATGTGGGATCATATGTGAGGTTCGTATCAGACAAATATAATGATGTAGGAACGTTAGAAAAAGTGGAAAATGAAATACTTTTTGTTAAAATAAATATAAAGGGGCGTTTCAAAGTTTTGGAAATTCCCTATCGCGAGTTAAACAAAATTAACTTAGCTATAAAGTTCTAGGAGGTTAAATATGATTAGTAAAGCATTTTTTGAAGCACTTGATGACTTGATTGAAGAAAAAAACATCACTAAAGAACAAATTTTAGATGGTTTTTCGAAAGGATTACAAGCAGCATTTCGCAAAAGTATGGGACATAGTTCTTGTAGAGTAGAGATAAATCCCGAAAAGTATGAGATTTTATTATTCGAGCAAAGATTAGTAGTATCAGATGACGGTTTTGATTTAGAAGCAGATCCAAAATACAAACAAATTAAATTAAGTGAAGCTAGAGATATTAAGAAAAGAATAAAAGTTGGAGATATTTTAGAAGAACCAATCAATCCAAAAGAGTTTTCTCAAGCTGCTGTCCATAATTTAAAAAACGTTTTAAATCAAAATATAAAACAAATTGAAAAAGAGCAATTATATAATTATTTCAAAGAAAGAGAAAAAGAAATGATTAATGCTAAAATTATTGATGAAGATGATAACTTTTATCGTTTAGATATTTCAAGAGGAGTTACTACTCTTTTACCTAAAAAAGAAGTTACAAATTTAGATGATTTTGTAGTTGGAGAAACAATTAAAATTTATGTTTCTTTAGTAGAAATGAAATCTAAAGGTCCTAAAGTAATTGTTACTAGATTAGATAGAGACTTAGTAAAAAGAATCTTTGAAGATTATATCCCAGAAGTAAAAGATGGAATAGTAGATATCGTCGGACTTGCAAGAGACCCAGGGGATAGAACTAAAATAGGTGTAAGATCTAATGATCCGAACGTTGATGCAATTGGCTCTTGTGTTGGCGCAAACGGAAATAGAATTAAAGACATTGTTAACGCCTTATCAGGTGAGAAAATTGATTTATTTTTATGGAGCGATAATGAAAAAGACTTAATTGCTAACTCACTACAACCAGCAGATGTATTAGATGTAATTCAAATTAATCCAACATATAAAACTGCTTTAGCGATTGTTAGTGATGATAAGTTATCTTTAGCGATTGGTAAACAAGGACAAAACGTTAAATTAGCAGTTCAAGCAATAAACTGGAAAATAGACATAAAATCAACATCAATGGCACAGGCTGAAGGACTAATTTAACCATGAAAATTAAAAAAACACCAATGCGCACATGCGTGGTAACGAGAGAAGTTAAACCTAAAAAAGAGTTAATGCGTATAGTTGTAAATAAAGAAGGGGAAGTGTTTGTCGATAAGACAGGAAAACAAAACGGTAGAGGTGCATATGTTACACTTGCTTTAGATGTAATAGAAAAAGCAAAACAAACTAAAGTATTAGATAAAAAATTAGAAACCCAAATACCGGATGAAATATACGAAACACTAAAGAAATATGTATAATCCTTCTAACCTAGGACTTGCTTATCGAGCAGGAAAACTAGTTTATGGTGTTGAAATGTCTGTTAAAGCAATTCAAAATAAGTCTGCTAAACTTGTGATAATTGCCGAAGATGCAAGTGAAAATACAGTAAAAAAAATAACAGATAAAGCAAAGTATTATCAAATCGATTATATGATTAATTTTGATAGTAATACTTTATCTACATCGATAGGTAAAAGCAACATAAAAGTTGTTTGTCTAATTGATGAAGGGTTTAAAAAAATGTTTACCCAATAATGAAGGAAGTGATAATATGGCAAATAAACATTATGATAAAAATACTGAATCTAGAAAAAGAAGCGAAGTAGAATTTAGAAAATCGAATGTGCCAAAAAAGAAACAAGAAACTGTCGTTGGCAAAGTATTAATCTATAAGAAAAATATGACTGTTTCTGATGTTGCAAAAGGACTAAATATTTCCAATGCAGAAATAATGAAAAAATTGATGGGTTTGGGTGTTTTAACATCAATTAACCAAAATATTGATAGAGATACTATTGAACTTGTTGCACTTGATTTAGGTTTTCAGATTGAAGAAGAAGTTATTACCGATATGACTAGGTTTGATGAAATGGTTTTTGATGATAAAGAAGAAGATTTAATTTCAAGACCACCAATAGTAACGGTAATGGGACACGTTGATCATGGGAAAACCACTTTATTAGATACAATAAGAAATACGAAAGTTACAAAAGGCGAAGCAGGAGGTATTACTCAACATATTGGGGCTTACCAAGTTTTAGTTAATGAAAAGAAAGTTACGTTTATTGACACTCCTGGGCACGCTGCTTTTACAGAAATGAGAGCTAGAGGAGCGCAAGTAACAGATATAGTTATAATTGTTGTTGCTGCTGATGATGGACCAATGCCACAAACTTTTGAAGCGATAGATCACGCTAAAAGTGCCAAAGCACCTATCATTGTAGCTGTAAACAAAATGGATAAGCCTAGTGCTAATCCCGACTATATAAAAACAGAGTTATCAAAAGTAGGTCTAACTCCTGAAGAATGGGGTGGAGATACTCCATATGTTAATATAAGCGCATTAAAAGCCCAAGGAATAGACGAATTATTAGATATTATTATTCTAATTTCTGAAATTGAAGACTATAAAGCTAACCCAAAGAGACTAGCTACTGGCATAGTTGTTGAAGCAAAACTTGATAAAGGTAGAGGAGCAGTTGCTACTTTAATTGTTCGAAATGGTACGCTTAGAGTTGGAGATAATGTTGTAATTGGAAATACCTTTGGTAAAATTAGAACAATGACAGATGGTACTAATACTAAGTATAAAGAGGCTTTGCCAAGCCAACCTATTGAAGTTACTGGAATAACTGAAGTTCCCCAAGCCGGTGATCATTTTGTTTCAATTGAAGATGAAAGACAAGCACGCCAAATATCTGAAGAAAGAACTTCTAGACAAAGAGAAGGGGATATCTTAAAACAAAGAAAAGCCTCTTTAAAGACACTCTTTAAACAACAAGAAGATTCCTTAAACGAACTTAATTTAATTATTAAAGGAGATACACAAGGAACTATTGAAGCTTTAAAAGGCTCATTAGAAAAAATAAGCATTGAAGGATTGCATGTGAATGTTGTTCGTTCCTCAGTCGGAGCGATTACAGAATCAGATGTTAACTTAGCTATTGCTGCTGAAGCAATTATTATAGGTTTTAACGTAAGGCCGATTAGTATTGTTAGAGACATGGCAAAACAATCTAAAATTGAAATTAGATTATACAATGTTATTTATAAAGTAATTGAAGATATCGAAAACGCTCTAAAAGGGATGTTGGAACCTGAGATTGAAGAAGTTGTCATTGGACAAGCAGAAGTTAGAGAAGTTTATAAAATCTCAAGAATTGGAACTATTGCTGGTTGTTACATGACTGATGGCTATGGAACTAGAAGTGCAGGTGTTAGAGTTTTAAGAGATGGAATAGTTGTTTATGAAGGAAAATTAGCATCATTAAAGCGTTTTAAAGATGATGTTAGAGAAGTTAGACAAGGATATGAATGTGGGATTAGTATTGAAAACTTTAATGATATTAAAGAAGGAGATATTTTTGAACTATTTATTAATAGAGAGGTCGAAAGATGAGTATTTCTGTAGAAAGGCTACAATCGTTATTTCTTAGAGAATTAGCAACAATTGTTAATAAAGATCGAAAAATTGAAAATCAACCATATTTTAATTTAACAGAAGTAAAGCTATCAAGAGATAAATCATTTGCCACAATATTTTATACAATATTATCTGATGAAGAAGAAAACATTAATAAAGCGAATGAAATTCTTGAAAAAATTAATAAAGAAGTACGATTAGATTTAGCTAAGAAAGTTAATAATATTAGAAGAATGCCAGAGTTAATCTTTAAATATGATGAAGCATTGGCCTACGGTAATAAAATTGATAAGATTTTAAAAGAAATTAACAAAAAGACGGAATAATTACCGTCTTTTTTATAAACATTGTATAATTTAAGTAGTATAGGTGATAAATATGTATGTCAAAGTAATCCCTGATTTACCAGTAAAGCAAATTGATAAAGCTTACGATTATTTAGTACCAAAAATCTATGAAAATAAAATAGATATTGGTATGCGTGTTGTCATAAATTTTAATGGGCAACAAAGAATGGCTTACGTTATTGGTAAAGGTAAAAACTCAGAGTATGCCAACAAAGAGATAGCTTATTTGTTAGACGAAACACCAACTTTAACAAGAAAGCAACTTAAGTTAATTGAAGATATTAAAGAAAGAGCTTTTTCTAGTTATGAAGAAGCTTTTAGAGCGGTTGTCCCCACTAATTTAATGGCAGTATATGAAAAAAGATTCGAAGTTATTGATGAAAATCTCCTATCAAAAGAACTGAAAAGTAAAATAAAAGAAAAATATTTATATTTAGAAGATATTATGGAGGAAGATTATCAAGAAATAAATAATCTGCTTGCTAAAAAGATAATAATAAAAAACACTTTGGTAAAAAGTAAAAGTAGTTTGAGGAGAGTAAAATTATTAAGTGTTATTGATGAAAATGTTGTGGGCATTGCTGAAAATAAACTAATAAATAGACTAAAAACGCCAGACTTATATCAAAATATAATCAAAGAAAAATATTCAAAAACTTTGATAAAAAAATTAATAAATGATAAAAAGATAAAAGAGCAATTTATAAGGAAAGATATCCAAGATAAGAATTATTTAAACATATTAACTAATGAAATAATCTTGAATAATACACAATTAAATGTTGTTAATAATTTTGATTATTCTCAGTTTGAGAAACATTTATTAGTTGGTAATCCTGCCTCTGGTAAAACGATTGTTTATTTAGAAATAATAAAAAAGCTAGTTAAAGAAAACAAACAAGCATTAATTATCGTTCCCGAAAGGTCATTAATTCCCTTAATAGCCGCACGAGTAAAAGAAATATTTTCCTCTGGATATAGAATATATGACAATGAACTAACTCCTGCAGAAAAATTAATTGTGTATGATGAGGTTAGAAACAATGATGTTAATGTAATTCTTGGAACTAAAACAGCTTTGTTTTTGCCTTATAAAAACTTATCTTTTGTGGTGTTAGATGAAGCTCATGATAATGGCTTTATTCAAAATCAAACACCATATTATGATGCTAAAGTAATTGGCGAATGGTTGGCAAAATCTTTTAAATGTCCTTTAATGTTTGTTACTGCAACGCCTACTATTGAAATGATTTATGATTCGTCTATTGGAATATTGAAAAAACATTCTTTAGATGACTTAAGAACCTTTAAACCACAAGTTCAATTAATTAATATGAAACAAGAACTAATTAAAGGTAATAATTCTATCTTATCTGAAACTTTAAGATTTCAGTTGAAAGAAACACTAAAGAAGAAAGAACAAGCAATTATTTTGGTAAATAAAAGGGGTTATGCACCTTTTGTAATGTGCAGGAGTTGTGGTTATGTTGAAAGTTGCCCTAATTGTGAAAAGTCACTTGTTTACCATAAAGTTGACAACAAACTTGTTTGTAATTCATGTAATTATAAAAAACCTTATAAAGAAAGTTGCAGTGTTTGTGGTGAAAACAAAGTTAGACCGGTTGGCTTTGGCCTTGAACAAGCTTATCAATTATTAAAAGAAGAATTTAAAGAAGCGAGAATTATCCTTTTAGATAGTGTTTCTACTACTAAAAAAGGAATGGTTAATAAAATACTTAGTGACTTTAATGAACAAAAAGGAGATATATTAATTGGAACGCAAATGGTTAGTAAGGGGCACCATTATGAAAATGTTAGTCTAGTTGCTGTCCTTTTGGCTGATCAAATGTTAAAAATGAATAGTTTCTTGGCTAATGAGAGAACTTATCAACTTTTAAACCAACATATTGGTAGGTTAAGGGGGACGAAAGCATGTCGAGCCGTTATTCAGACTTATAATGAAGATCATTTTGTTTTACGCTCAATTAAAACTAATGATGATAAGTTATTTTATGAGAGTGAAATTAAACTGAGAGAAAAACTTAAATATCCACCTTTTTATAATGTTGCTAAAGTTAGTTTAAGAGGAAATAATGAAAGGAATATTTATAATAAGTTGAACTTTTTGAAAATGAACTTGCAAAAGCAAAATACTCAACTCATGATAATTGGGCCTAGTGAAGATTATATAAAAGTTAAAAATAATCTTTATAACTTTGATTTAATTATAAAAGCTCCTAAAAGATATGATATAATGGCTTTACTTACTTATATAAGTAAAAAATATAAAACAGATAATTATAAGATAAATATTTATGATGATAGTTTATAGGTGATAAAATGAAAATAGTTTTTATGGGGACACCTGAATTTAGTGTACCAATCTTAGAAAAACTTAATAAAAATTATAAAGTTGCATTGGTTGTTACTCAGCCTGATAAAAAAGTAGGCCGAAAGCAAATTATTCAAATGAGTCCTGTAAAAGAATTTGCTTTGAATAATAATTTAGAAGTTTTTCAACCAAATTGTTTAAAAAACGATTTTCAAAAAGTATTAGATGTTAAACCTGACCTTATTATTACTGCTAGTTATGGGCAAATGTTGCCTAAAGAGTTATTTAGTTTACCTTTATTAATTAATGTCCATGGTTCACTACTTCCTAAGAGAAGAGGTGGAGCGCCTATTCAAAGATCAATCATGGAAGGTGATAAAGAGACTGGAGTAACAATAATGCATATGTCTTTAAAAATGGATTCAGGAGACATTATTGCAAAAAGAAAAGTTCCCATTCTAATAACTGATACAACGTCTATTTTAATGAAGAAGATTTCCTACTTGGGTGCTGATTTATTAATGGAAGTTTTACCGGAAGTAATTAAAGGAACGGCAGAAAGAGTAATTCAAGATGAAAGTTTAGTAACATTTTCTTATAATTTAACTAAAGAAGATGAGATTTTAAACTTTGATTTAGAAAGTGATTTAATTTTAAATCAATTAAATGGTTTACTCGATGAACCAGGAGGGTCAATTTTTATTGATAAGACACGAATAAAAGTTTATCAACTTAAGAAAAGTGATATAATATCACTTAGTCCCTCTAGCACTATTGTTTCCGTTAATAAGGAGATATTAATTAAAACAAAAGATGGTGTTTTAGAAATTGTGGAGTTACAAGAAGCGGGCAAGAAAAGGATGTTAAGTAAGGATTACTTAAATGGACAAAAGAAATTCATTAAGGGAGGGAAAATTAATGAAACTTATTTATTCTAGAGATGAAATGGTTAAATTATCGATTGAGGCGCTTGAATCAAGAGGTGTTAAAGTTGATGATATCGCGAAGATTGCCTTTAATCAACAGGCAAAGTATACCCCAAATATTCAATTTGAGATTTGTCGTGAATCTGTTATAAAAGTTTTATCGTTAAGAGATATATTTCATCATGTTTTATTAGCAATTGAATTAGATAAAATGGCGGAAAAGAAAATGTTTGAAGGTCCTATTCAAAACATAATTGAACAAGATTTAGGTCTTTTTGGAGTAGATGAAGTATTAGGTCTAGATGTTGCTCGTTTGTATGGGGTAATTGGAATGACAAACTTCGGTGATATTGATGTTAATAAGCCAGGAATCGTTAAAAAACTTAATGATGATGGCCGAAAAGAAGGTATTGTCCATACATTTTTAGATGATATTGTTGGCGCTATTGCAGCAGCAGCATCAACTAGAGTTGCTCAAGTTATGAATGAAGAGTTAGCACAAGAACTTCCTCACGAAAAGTTCACGTTGTTTGATGAGTAATATATGGGATTAGGTAAAGGGAAAATTAAGCAATTTTTCAAAAGAATATTCGATCGTTATTTTGGTTTTGAAAAAGATATCGATATTACAAGCGAAGTAAAGGTTTTGCATCGCAGAAACGAAGTTTTGAAAAATATTACTTTTTTATCAAATATTTTATATACGATAATTTTATTTGTTTTAGCATCAATCACAAAAAAACCTAGCGATTACCTTTTTACGGCGCTCTTTTTTCCATTTACTTTTTTTATAAATATAGTTATTAGTCAATTAATTACTAAAGATCGACATAATTATACAATTCAAACTGTTGCGATGTATATTATGGCTCTTTATATCTTTTTAATTAGTATTCTTTTTTATGCAAGGTTTTATAATTCAATCTTTGAGATAGCTGCTTATGTCCTTATTTATTATTCAGTAGTTGTGATTAGCTTGTATCAATCAAAGAAACTGACGTTATGGAGTTTTGGCGGAATGGCAATAGCAATCACAATTATTCATTTTACAATTACTTATCAAATGGTTGGTGAATTTCAAGGAATGAAGTTTTGGGAGTTTTTGAGTGCTTTTACCAAACATCAAGCATTTGGCGACTATTTACTAAGAATATTTATTTTTATAGCTTTTAACATCGTTATTTATAGTATCGTTTCCATTGGAGAATTTTTACTTGATGAAAGAAGAAGAGAAGCTTTAAGAAGAAGCGAAGTTCAAGAAGACTACTTAAGCACTGTTACAGACTTATTTCAAATCATTTTAACAATGAAAGCCGATTTTCTTGATAATCAAAATAGTTATTTAGTCTTTCAAATGAGCAAAAAACTAGCTGAAGTAAGCGGATTTGATCGTGAGAGTAGAGCTGAATTAAACAACTTTGTTGAGATACATCTAAAAATAAATGAGATTGAGGAAGTAGCGACAAAAGAATTAGTGAGTGGTTTAACATCAAGAGAATTAAAGGGTAAAACTGATTTAGCTAATCAAATCGCAAAAAGAATTAGAATTACAAGAATGAGTGATAACATTTTAAGAACGATTATTCAAGGAACTCTTGATGAGAGTTTTGTTAAAGATATTTCTGAAAATCAAAATGATTTTATTAGTCAAATTATTTTAATTAGTGAACTCTATATAGGGCTTCGCTCAACAAAAAGCTATAAACGCCCTTTTCCTCACTTAACAACAATTGATTTATTTAAAAATGAATTTAAGGTGTTTCTAGATAAGAGACTATTAGAAAGATTAATTACTTTTCAAGATGATTTTAAGGATTTATATTTAAATAATTAATTGTTAATCATCATAAAGTATGATAAAATAAAAATAATCATTAAGAGCTACTAAGGTTAGTCACCATTGAAGTAGCAGCAACCTACATTAAGTAAGGTGCTTTTGACCAGGGGGAAACCTAACAATGAATCGTTATTCTCCTCTAATGGAGAATTTTTTTTATGAAAAGGAGATATATATAGATGAATAAAAGACTATTTACATCTGAATCAGTTACGATGGGACATCCAGATAAAATTGCTGATCGAATTTCAGATGCTATTTTAGATACAATCTTGGCTAAGGATAAAGATGCTCATGTTGCTGTTGAAACTTTGGTTACAACCGGACTAGTTTTTGTATCAGGAGAAGTAGAAACTAAGGCTACCTTTGACATTGAAAAAGTTGTTCGAGGAACAGTTAGGAAAATAGGGTATACAAGAGGTAAATACGGGTTTGATGCGGATAATCTAGCTGTTATCTCAAGTATTCATTCGCAGTCACCTGATATTAAAATGGGTGTTTTAAAGGCCGATGGAACAATCGGTGCTGGTGATCAAGGATTAATGTTTGGCTATGCTTGTACCGAGACCGAAAACTTGATGCCTCTCTCTTTAGAACTTTCTCATCAACTAGTAAAAAGAGTTGACCTTTTGAGACAATCTAAAAGATTAACTTATCTTAGACCAGATGGTAAAGCTCAAGTAACACTAGAATACGATAATAATAATAAACCATTTAGGGCAGAAGCGATCGTTGTTTCTGTTCAACATAAAGAAATGGATTTAGATGTACTTAAAAAAGATATCGTAAATGAAGTTATTTTAAAAATAATTCCCAACAATTTTATAGATGAGCAAACAAAGATATTTATTAACCCAACAGGTAAGTTTGTAACGGGTGGTCCCAAAGGAGATACGGGATTAACAGGTAGAAAAATAATCGTTGATACATATGGTGGTTATGCAAGGAACGGTGGGGGTGCCCTTTCAGGTAAGGATCCTTCAAAAGTTGATAGAAGTGCAAGTTATATGGCTAGATATTTAGCTAAAAATATTGTGAAGAGTGGCCTTGCAACAAAGTGTGAAGTTCAATTAGCTTATGTAATAGGCGTAAGCGAACCAGTAAGTATAAGAGTAGATACATTTAATACTAATGTTGTTGATGAGGATTTAATTGTTAGTAAATTAATTGAAAATATAAGTTTGACTCCCAAAAGTATTATGGAAAGATTTAATTTGTGCTCACCAATTTACGAGCAAACAAGTTTTTATGGTCATATGGGGCGAGAAGACTTAGATCTACCTTGGGAAAGAACAGATTTGGTAGATTTATTTAAGCAATTAATTAGAAATGAATAATTGGGGGAAACGATGGGAACACTTGAACTAGCTTTATTAATAATTGGATTAGTAATATTAATAGTAATCGTACCTCTAATCTGGTTTATTTTAACTAATAACGCTTTTAAGAGACTTCAAAAAGAAATTAATGAAGCTAAAATAGTTTTAAATACTTCAATTATGACTTTTTATGAAGTTTTTATTCGGACTTTCAATGAATGTGTCAAAAAACACCATTTAGACGATGACCTTGTTAATAGTATAAAAAGTATTAAAGGCCCTAATCTAAATGATGGTTTTGAAGAAAAACAAAAGTTTGTCTACCAACTTTTTGAACTGATTAAAGTAACGGTTAATGAGGTAAATGAAAAAACACTTATCAAAAATAGTCAGGAATTTAATGAGTGTTTAAGAAGAACTAATGAAGAAATTGAAGCTTTGTATGCTGCTAGAAGAGTTTATAATGCTAGTGTTAGTTACTTTAACCAAAAAAGAATTACTTTCCCTCATAAAATTGTTGGAAAATTAAGGGGTTTTACAAACTATCCGTTTTTTGAGACAGAATTACCTTAAAAAGTAATTTTGTTTATAATATTAAGTATAAATATGATAAACTAACATAGGATATATAATAAAAAGAAGAGTGATAAAATGTTTAAAAAGTTTTTTGATAGCGGTCGCAAAGAGTTTAAAAAAATAATTCCCATCGCTGAGAAAATAGATGCTTTAAAAGAAGATATGAAGGCACTAAGTGACGAAGATTTAAGAAATAAAACGACTGAATTTAAAGAAAGATTTACCAAAGGAGAAACACTTGAAGACTTATTAGTTGAAGCTTTTGCGGTTGTTAGAGAAGCTTCATTAAGAGTAACAGGTCTTTATCCTTATTTTGTGCAGCTAATTGGAGGAATTGTTATTCATCGGGGGAATATTGCCGAAATGAAAACTGGTGAAGGAAAAACTCTAACAGCTGTTATGCCTGCCTATTTAAACGCTTTAAATGGCAATGGAGTTCATATTGTAACTGTTAACGAATATTTGGCCAAAAGAGAAGTAGAAGGTGAAATAGGCGATATTTTCCGTTTCTTAGGATTAACAGTAGCAGTTAATATTAGAGCTTTAAGTTCCCAAGAGAAAAAGGATGCTTATGCAAGTGATATTTTATACTCAACAAACTCAGAATTAGGATTCGACTACTTAAGAGACCACATGGTTTTATATCAAGAAGATATTACTCAAAAAAGGGGTTTATCTTTTGCAATAATTGATGAAGTAGACTCAAT
>CAYZTG010000002.1:45219-89762 GCA_964481475.1 uncultured Acholeplasmataceae bacterium
TTGATGAAGCAAGAACACCATTAATTATTTCTGGTGGAGCAAAACAAAACATGAATCTTTATCAAAGCGCCGATCGCTTTGTTAAATCAATTAGGGATGAAGATTACTATATTGATATTGAATCGAAATCAATTGAATTATCTGAATCAGGAATAAGTAAAGCTGAACAGATTTTTTCTCTTGAAAACTTATATGATATTAAAAACGTTAATTTAGTTCATCATTTGAATAATGCCTTGAGAGCAAATTATATTATGTTCAAAGACAAAGACTATATGGTCCAAGATAATGCTGTTTTAATTATTGACCAGTTTACAGGAAGAGTACTACCTGGAAGACAGTTTTCTGAAGGACTCCACCAAGCATTAGAAGCAAAAGAAAAAGTCGAAATAAAAAAAGAAACAATTACTGTCGCAACCATTACATATCAAAACTTTTTTAGAATGTATAAAAAACTTTCTGGAATGACAGGAACAGCTAAAACTGAGGAAGAAGAATTTAGAGAAATCTATAATATGTATGTCGTTGAAATTCCTACAAATGAACCGGTTGTAAGAGTTGATGCTCCTGATTTCTTATTTGCAACTTTAGAAGAAAAATATGAAGCATTAATTAGTGATGTTGAAGAAAGACATAAAAAAGGTCAACCAGTCCTTTTAGGTACAATCGCTGTTGAAACAAGTGAATATTTATCTTTGTTATTAAAAAAAAGACGAATTCCCCATGATGTATTAAATGCGAAGCAACACGAAAGAGAAGCAGAGATAATTCTAAATGCTGGTAAAGTAGGCGCCGTCACAATTGCGACGAACATGGCTGGTAGAGGAACTGATATTAAATTAGGTGAAGGCGTTGTTGAATTGGGTGGTCTTGCTGTTATTGGTAGTGAAAGACATGAATCAAGACGTATTGATAATCAGCTAAGAGGTCGTTCTGGACGTCAAGGAGATCCAGGATTTTCTAGATTTTACTTATCAGCTGAAGACGAATTATTAATGAGATTTGGTGGCGAGTCATTTAAATCAAGAGTACAAATGATTCAAAATCTACAAGTGGATAAAAATGATAAAAACAATGGACCAAATCCTTTAGAATCTCGCATGTTTACGAGATTTATCGCGGGTGCACAAAAAAGAATTGAAGGTCAAAACTATGATGTTCGTAAAAGTGTTTTAAGATATGATGATGTAATAAGAAAACAAAGAGAAGTTATATATCAAGAACGAACAAATGTCATTACTGGCGAAGATTTAGAACCATACGTCAAGAAAACAATTGAAAATTATGTAACGGCCGTCTATAACGATCCAAACGAAGACCTATATACAAAATTTGATGGTCACCTATTCCCTAAAGGGACTTTAAAAAAGGAAGAAAATTATCAATTAGACGATATTATTAATATAGTTTTAGCGGAACTTAGTCGTAAGAAGGAACAAGTACCTCCTGAAATTTTTAAAGAGTTTTTAAAAGTAATAACATTAAGAGTTATTGATACTCACTGGACAAGACATATTGATCAAATGGATGAATTAAGACAAAATGTTAGACTCCAATCTTATGCTCAATCAAATCCTTTACAAGTTTATCAAGAAGAAGGTTTTAGGTTATACCGCGATATGACTAGTTCAATTTCCAAAGACATTACTATGTACGCCATGAGAGCTCAAATAAGAGTAAATACTGAAAGAGAACAAGTAGTTAAAAACACTAGTACTAATGAAGGTGGCGAATTACAGAAAAAACGCCCTAAAGCAAAAGGAAATAAGTATCAAAGAAGTATGCCAAATTGGCGTAAACAATAAGATAACTAATTAGATAAAAAAACTGCTCATTTAAGGGCAGTTTTTTAATTATTATTTAAATATTTAGTAATCTAATTACCTCATCAATGTCTTTTTTAATAATCTTCAAGGAATTAATCCAAAAAGCTTTTTTAGTAACATCAATGTTCATTGATTTCGCAACATCTTCAACTGTAGCTTTAGTTGTTAAAGCGAGAAGATTGTCATAATTTTTGATAAAAGCTTCTTTATCTTCTAAATAGATAGCATATAATCCTTTACCAAAGAGTAAACCAAAAGCATAAGGGAAGTTATAAAAATTGAGCCCGCTACTATAATAATGTCCTTTGTTCAACCACATGAAGGGATGAAGGATATTTGGATC
Organism: uncultured Acholeplasmataceae bacterium; assembly: GCA_964481475.1. Lineage (GTDB taxonomy): Bacteria > Bacillota_I > Bacilli_A > Acholeplasmatales > UBA5453 > DUQU01. Next base: position 47,389 of record CAYZTG010000002.1, read on the forward strand.
TAAACCATCTTGATACGCTTCTTTTTGGGCACTAATCATAATTGATTTCATTTGATCTTTAGAAATTGGTCCATCTGCTAGTTTAATAATTTCAGTTTCAAAAATGTATCTTGATAATATATCAATAATTACTTGAGTATCTCCTTGAAGAGCAATTTCTAAAACAGAAAGTCTTTCTTCATCATCTGTAAGTTCACTTAATAAATGATTAGTTACGATCGTTTCACAAAAAATTGAAGCTGTCTCAGCTAGGGGCATTGGATAACTCCAGTTAAGAGGAGTATTATCACTAATAATTTCGCCATGATAACCATGACCAAGTTCGTGAGCTAAAGTAGAAACATCAGATAAAGAACCAGTAAAGTTTGATAAAATTCTACTTTGTTTTAATTGAGGTTGATTACTACAAAAAGCTCCCCCACTTTTACCTCTTTTTGGGAAGGGGTCTAACCAATTCAAAGTAAATGCTTTTGAGGCAAAACCACTTAACTTAGAGCTATAACTACCAAAAGCCTCCACAATCACAGTTTGGGCCTCCTCATAAGTATATGTTTTCTTTAAACTACCAACGGGAGCGAATAAGTCATAAAACGGTAAGCCATTCTTGTGGCCCAGATAATTTGCTTTTGCTTTTAAATAATTAGCAAAATATGGTCTAAAATCTCTCATAGCATCAATCATCGCAGTAAGTGTTTCTAAGCTCATATTTGAACTTATCAGAGTTGACTCAATTACATTATCATAGCCTCTAAGTTCGCTCATGATCACAACTTCTCTTTTAATATTTGAAAGTGCTAAAGCAACCATTTCCTCAATACTTTCAGAAGCTTCTATTTCGGCGTAGTAAGCAGCTTTTCTCACTTTTTCATCTTTGTCATAAGCAAGATTTCTTACTTCTGGTAAGGTAATGTTTTTTCCTTCATATAAAACGTCCAATTTAGCGGTTAACAAGTTTTGTACTTGTGACCAAGAACTAGAGGAGACCTCTCTTAATTTGCTATATAAGATTTCTTCTTGTTCAGTAAGCAAATGTTTTGAACTTTCTTTTATTTTGTTTAGTTGAAAAAAATTATCTTTTATAATGTCATTATTAAGATATTTTTCAAGTTCAACACTAGATAGATATCTAGTAAACAAAACATTTGTTTGAGTTGTCTCATTCAGCATCTTTGATAACTGTGCTAAATTTAACAATGCTTGTTGATTAGAAACATCCGTGGATCTTGTTAAACTATTAAATGAAGTTAATGTGCGAACTAGTTTAACCATTTCTTGGTTAATTTCTATGTACTTTAAAAGAACCTCTAGTTCCTTTAATTGGCTCATTAAACTAGGTAATTGTAAATAATCACTAATTAATAATTCTAATCTTTTAATATCTTTTTGATAGTTTGGATCATCAAATCCTAAATAAAAATCTTTTAAATCCCAATTCATCTCTACACCTCATTCTTTAACTCCTATTTTACTTTATTTGTGATGTTAAGGCAAACTAACAATGATAATTTGTTAACCTAAAAAAATATTAGATATAATTATTGCTTATAAGTTAAACACTATGCTAAGATGATACTATAATGTTGAAAGATAGGGAGGATATTTAATGAAAGAAATTGTGTTAATAAAAGTCAAAGATTTTGGTGAAATTGAAGTAATTATTGAAAATAAAGAGGCGCCAATTACAGTGGAAAACTTTCTCAATTTGGTAAAAGAAAACTATTATGATAATTCGTCATTTCATAGAGTAATTAGTGGCTTTATGATTCAAGGAGGTATTGGTAGGAATAATGCCAAACCAATAGTTGGAGAATTTAGTTCAAATAACATTGCCAATAACCTAAAACACCAAAGAGGAGTGATCTCAATGGCAAGAACAATGGTACCAAATTCCGCTACTAGTCAATTTTTTATTATGCATGAAAATTCACCGCATTTAGATAATAATTATGCATCCTTTGGTTATGTAACTAAGGGAATAGAAGTAGTTGATAAAATAGCAGGAGTTGAAACTGATCATAATGATAAACCATTAAAACCAGTAATCATTGAAAGTATTAGAATTATAGAAAATAAAAGCTAAGGAAAATCTTAGCTTTTTTTTATAGTAATGAAGCGGCTTCCTCATCAATATAAATAGTAATATTAGGATGGCTTTTTAAAATTGTACAAGGCCATAAAAGGCTAACTTCTCCTTTTATTAGTTCATAAATTGGTTTTGCTTTGGCTTTACCTGTAGCCATTAAGACTATTTCTTTAGCCATCATAATATCTTTTAGTCCCATTGAATAAGCATGAGTAGGAACGTCATTGATATTAGCGAAAAGTCGGGAATTATCTAGTCTTGTTTGCTCTGCTAAGCGAACTTTATGGGTAGTTGAATCAAAAGGAGTATGAGGTTCATTAAAGCCAATATGTCCGTTTGTGCCTAAACCTAGAATTTGTAAGTCAATGGGGTTATCTTTTAAAAATTTACTATAGTTGAGGTATGTTTCTTTTACTGGGAAATAGGTATTTTTTAAATTGATATTTAAGTGTTTAAAGAGGTTTTCCTTCATATAAGTGTGATAACTTTGTTGATGATCTAAGGGAAGGTCAGCATACTCATCTAAGTTGAATGTTTTAATAGCACTATAATCGGTTTGATTATTTTGGTAATCTAATACCAAATTAGCATAGATTCCTAAAGGGGTAGAACCGGTCGCCAAGCCTAGGTTGGCCTCTTTTTTATTAGCGACTAAAGCAACAATTTTATCACTAATAAGTTTATCTAAAACAGCTTTTTCTTTAATAATTATTTTCATTGTCATTTCCTTTCATAAAGTGTCTTGCCACTTACAATAGTTTTTATAATATTATAATCTTGATCAAGTAAAACAAAATCAGCAATTTTTCCTTCTTTAATACTGCCAATATCACTAGCTAAATTTAACTCTTTTGCTGCATTCAAACTCATCATTTTACTAATTTCAACAAGTGATATTTCTAAACTAAGCATATTTTTAAAAGCATCAATCATTTTTAAAATTGAACCGGCCAAAGTGCCGTCCTTTAACGTTGCCATTCCATCTTTGATATAGACTGTTTGACCGCCAAGTTCACTAATACCATCACTTAATCCTTTTGCTCTCATTGAATCAGTAATAACGATAACTCTATCTGGAGTTTTTGTCTTTAACAAGAGTTTTGCTGCCTCTTTTGAGACATGAATAAAATCTAAAATCAATTCAGTATGTAACTCATCTAACAATAGTCCTGCTCCGGTTGCGCCAATATCACGGTGGTGAAAGGGACTTAAAGCATTAAACATATGGGTGACAGAAGTAAGACCTAACTTTGTTGACTTCAAAACTTCATTAAAAGTCGCATTAGAGTGAGCTATTGAAGTAACTAAGTTTTGCTTGTTTAACTCTTTAATGAAATCATAAGCACCGTTCATTTCTGGAGCTAAAGAGATTTTTTTAATTAAGTAGCCACTTTCTTTTTGCCAATCATTAAATAACTCTAAATTAGGCTCAATAATAAATTCTAATGGTTGAGCTCCTTTTTTTAGGGGATTAATAAAGGGACCTTCTAAATGAATACCTAATACTTTTGCATAGTTATTATGATGGAGATAATAGGTATGGATATTTTTAAGTGCTTTGGCTTTATTAGGAATAGAATTTGTAATTGTAGTAGGTAAGAAAGATGTTGTTCCTTCTTGAAGTAATGATTTAGCGATTCCAGTGATGGCTTCAATTGTAGAGTCCATGACATCAAAACCGGCTGATCCATGGATGTGGTTATCAATAAAGCCAGCGATTAAAGTAGGTGTGCCCGTTTTCTCTTTACCTTTTTCGATAATTTTAGTTATTTTTTCATCATAAAAAATATCACCAAAAATAACTTTGTTTTCTAAGACAATATTGACATTTTCAATTTTTTTCATATTAACCTCCATAGTTAAATTTATTATAGTCTTTTTCTATTAATTTCGCAAGATAACTATTATTTTAATTATAAATAATTAGATATAAAATAATGATAATTTATGCTATAATAAACCAAGGAGAAACTGTTATGGAAAGATATGAAGTTAATAAATATTTAACTGAATTTAAAGCAAAAATTGCCAATTTAAAAATTTCTATTAAGTTTGATGAAATAAAAAACCAAGTGAATTTACTTGATCAAGAACAACTAAGTGATACTTTTTGGAATAACCCTAATGAAGCAAGAGAAACAATCGAAAAAACAAATGAACTCAGGGAAAAAATAACGAATATTGTTTATTTTGAAAATACTTTATCATCAATAACCGAATTATATAAAGCTTTGGAAGATGATGAACTAGAAATGCTTAGTAGTGATATTTATGAATTAGATAAAAAAATTAAGAAATTTGAGGTCATTACTCTTTTTAAGGGTCCGTATGATTTAAATGATTGCTACTTAGAGATTCATCCTGGGGCAGGTGGAACTGAGTCACAAGACTGGGGTTCTATGCTTTATAGGATGTATTTAAGATACGCAAATCGAAAAAATTATAAAGTTGAAGTAATTGATTATCAAGTCGGTGAGGAAGCAGGGCTTAAAAGTGCAACTTTAAAAATAAAAGGGAAGTATGCATTTGGTAATTTAAAAGGAGAGATGGGGGTCCATCGATTAGTAAGAATTTCCCCTTTTGATAGTAATAAAAGAAGACATACTAGTTTTGTTTCAATTGAAGTGATTCCAGAAATAAAAGATCAAAATGAGCTTGTTTTAAATGAAGATGATCTAAAAATAGATGTTTATCGTTCTGGAGGGGCTGGGGGACAGTCAGTTAATACGACAGATAGCGCTGTAAGAATTACTCATTTACCTACAGGAATTGTTGTTACATGTCAAAATGAAAGAAGCCAAATTAAAAATAAAGAGACAGCTTTGAATCTCTTGAAAACTAAACTAATTCAACTTAAGTTAAAAGAACAAGAAGACAAGTTAAAAGAGTTAAAAGGGGAACAAAAAGAAATAGGTTGGGGCTCACAAATTAGGAGTTATGTTTTACACCCTTATCAAATGGTTAAAGACCATCGAACGAATGTAGAAACTAGTCAAACTGATAGTGTGATGGACGGAGATATAGAACTTTTTATTAATAGTTATTTAAGGAGCAGTTATGGAAGTAATTAAAACAAAAAAAGAATTAATTAGTGAGACTTTGCAAATAATTGCGGGTATCATTATCATGAATTTGGGCTTTTACTTTTTACTATTACCAACACATATCATTGTTGGTGGGGTAACAGGAATGGCAGTTTTGTTAGAAAAAGTTAATTTGTTTTCTAATATTCCGATTTTTTATTCATTAGTAATCTTTATTTTAAACTTAATCTTTTTAATAATTGGCTTAATCTTTTTAGGAAAAGAGTTCTTTTTAAAAACAATTTTCGGATCGTTATTTGTTCCATTAGTATTATTTGTTTTAGAAATCTCGGGCATTGATGAACTATATATTATTAACCAAATCTCAGAGCCACTTCGATTATTAATTGCCGCAGTATTAGGTAGTTTAGTTGTCGGTAGTGGACTTGGTTTAGTTTTCAGAAATAGTGGTTCAACGGGCGGAATTGATATTATTCAAATTATTTTAAATAGAAAATATCATCGAAGCTTTAGATTTGCTTTTTTAGTAACTGATGGGTTAGTTGTTTTAGCGGGATTATTTGTTTATCAAAGCATTGAATTATTTTTATTTTCAATTGGTTCTGTGATCTTATCTTCAATTATGGTTGATAATATTTCGATTAGAGGGAGAGCGGGACAAACTTTATTTATTATTACTAATAAAGCAGACGAAGTTAAAGAGGCGTTTCATCAAATTATTGAAAGAGGAACAACAATTATTGATGTTAAAGGAGGCTATTCTGGAGAAGCAAAACAATTAGTTATTTGTGTAATCCATAATAGACAACTTAATTTAACAAGAAATATTATTGAAACAGTCGATAAAGATGCATTTACATTTATTACTCAAACAAAGGAGGCGGTAGGATATGGGTTTACGCGTAAGTAGAAAAATTGGAACTTTATTATTAACTATTTTTTTATTATTGGGTCTTGGAAGTTGTGACGATTTAGGAAACTTGGAATTAAACATTTCTAGTAATAACCAAGTTAATATTGTCTATACGGTTTTGGATCAACTTTATTATGAGGACCTACCATTAAATTTAAGAAGAATTACGACACTTGAGCAATTATTTGAATACACTGACCCTTACACTTATATTTATAAGGCAGAATCAAGAGATATTGAAAGAGGAGAAGAGTATGTCGGTTTAGGAGTAACTGTTAGTGATCATCCTTTAGGTCTTTTAGTAACTAATATTAATATTGAACTTGATATTGATAAAGAGATTTATGTGGGAGATATTATTTATAAAGTTAATGATGAAGAGTTAAATTCACTCACTTTTGAAGAAAAAACGAACACTTTAAAAGGGGAAGAAGGAGATCTGAAAAAGCTCTATTTAAAGAGAAACAATACTGATATAGTAATTACTAGAACACTTGGGGTAATTCCTTTTCAAAGTATATCTTATCAACTATTTGCTAATAAAATAGGCTATATAAAAATAAATCGTTTTAGTACTGATACGAGTGAGAAGTTTAATGAGGCCTTGAATTATTTAGAAACTGAAGAGATTAGTTCTTTAATAATTGATGTTAGAGATAATGGCGGTGGTTATTTACATGCTGTTACTAAAATATTGGAGAACTTTATTGTTGATGAGAATCCCTATTTATATTTATATACTGTGAAAAGTGATGAAAAGGTACCTTATTATTCACCACTTGAAGAGAAAAAACCTTATGAAATTGTCGCTTTAGTAAATAATAATAGTGCTAGTGCTTCAGAAGTGTTGGCGGGAACATTATTTAAATATGGTTATGATGTTTTTGGAGAAAAAACATATGGTAAAGATGTTTTTCAAAGTGGCATCGGACTTCACCAATTATCAGATATTTTTTCTAAGGATGATATTTTAAATTTAACAATGGGCTATTGGCTCTTAAATGATGAAACAAGAGTTACTGGAGGTTTAGAACCAACTATAGAACATCTTCAAACAGGACTAAAGGCACTAGAATACCCATATTTAATCCAAGAGTATAACAAGGGCGAATTAAATGCTGTAACTTATTATAAAGGGCAAGCAAACTCTCAAATTAGGACTTATCAATATTTGTTAAATAACTTAAATCCTTTTAATTATGAAGCTGGTTTATTTGGAGAATCAACAGAAACAGTTATTAAGCTATATCAAATAGAAAACTCACTTGAAGCGACCGGTCTTTTAGATGTTGAAACGCAAATGAAATTAATCGATTATTACCGAGTTCTAATTAAAGATAGCTTTTATGATAGCCAATTGAATAATTTGATTTCTTATCTAGTTAGCAATGAAAGTTAGTAATGTAAAAAAAGTAAAAAATAAATATGAGATTACAATCAACGAAGAAACTTTAGTAATTGAGGTGCAAACTTTAATTCATTTTAATGTGCATAAAAATAAGGAGCTTACTCGTAATAAGTTATCTGAGCTAATTAAATTTAATGAAAAACAAATAGTTTATAATAAAGCGATTAAGTATTTGGCTGCACAAAAATCTACTTTTGAGTTTAAAAAATATTTATTTAATCAAGAAGTAGAAGCGAAACTTATTTATGAACTTATAGAAGAGTTTACTAAAAAAGGTTATTTAAATGATGACCTTTTTACTAGTAGTTTTATTAAAAAGTATCAAAAAAAATACGCTCTTAATCGATTAGAGTTAATGTTAATTAATAAAGGAATAAGTAAAGAACTTATTTCAAAATACTTAAGTCTTGAAACAAATGACTTCTTTAGTCAACATTTAGAAGAAATAATTAGTAAAACAAAGAAAACAACACTTCATAAAACAAAACAAACTATTTTAAGAAAAATGGTTAATTTAGGATATGATCTCAATGAAGTAGAAGCTAAATTAAGTAATTATGACTTTAAAATAGATGAAGAAAAAGCCTTGGAAAAGGAATATCTAAAATTAAAAACAAGATATGAACAAAAATATGAAGATTGGGAAGTTAATCATAAAATTAGAGAAGCTCTATACCGGAAGGGATTTAATGGCGCTTTAATTAATAAAATATTTAAGGAGTGAGAAAGGTGATTTTTAGTAAAGAAGATGCTTACTTTTTTAATCAAGGAAAACTTTTTGATGCGAAAAGAATATTTGGTTCATTTTTAAATAAAGATGATAAAGGAAAAGTTATTTCTACAACGTTTACTGTCTACGCCCCTAATGCGAAAAGAGTTAGTGTTGTAGGTGATTTTAATAATTGGAATAGTAATGAAAATATCATGACGAAAATTGATAATACTGGCGTTTTTAGTATTACTCTACCATATAATTTGGAATGGGCAACCTATAAGTACGCGCTTGATATTGGAAATGATATTCTATACAAAGCAGATCCTTATGCTACTTTCGCAGAAGAAAGACCAAAAACTGCTTCAAAAGTCTATGATTTGGAAGGTTATCAATGGAATGACCAAGAATGGTTTTTAACAAAGAAAAAAGTCTATCAAGAACCGATGAGTATCTATGAAGTTCATTTAGGTTCATGGCGCCGAAAATATGGAGTCTTTTTTAAGTTTAATGAGATCGTAGAAGAATTAATCAAGCATCTTAAAGAGCAAAACTTCACTCATATTGAATTACTGCCAATTTATGAACATCCGCTAGATGATTCTTGGGGATATCAAGGAACAGGATATTTTGCGGCAACTTCAAGATATGGAGTACCAAAAGATCTAATGTATTTAATCGATAGACTCCACCAAGAAAAGATTGGTGTTTTATTAGATTGGGTACCGGGTCATATTTGTAAAGATGATCATGGTTTATACTTTTTCGATGGTACTCCTTTATTTGAGTATGACGAAAAATGGAAAAGAGAAAATGAAGTTTGGGGAACGGCTAATTTAGACTTATCTAAAGGAACAACAAGATCATTTTTACTTTCAAATGCAGCTTTTTGGATGGATTATTTTCATATTGACGGCTTTAGAGTCGATGCGGTTAGTAATTTAATTTATTATTTAGGTGATAAGAATAACGGTGCGAATGAAGGTGCAATCACTTTTTTAAGAGACCTTTCTAAACTTATTTTTTCCAAAGATGATAGAGTCTTATTAATTGCTGAAGATTCTACCGATTACCCTAACGTAACTAAACCAGTTGATAGTGGAGGACTTGGGTTCAATTATAAGTGGAATATGGGTTTTATGAACGATGTCTTAAATTATTTTAAAAGGGATCCTGTTTATAGGAAATGGCACCACCATGAGTTAACGTTTGTTTTTTCATTTGCCTATACAGAATATTTTTTACTTCCTTTTTCTCACGATGAAGTCGTTCACGGTAAAGGGACATTACTTACAAAAATGCCAGGTGATTATTGGCAAAAGTTTGCTAACTACAAAACACTAATCGGGCTTTGGATTACACATCCAGGGAAAAAACTCCTCTTTATGGGTCAAGAGTTTGCCCATTTCTCTGAATGGAATAATAATAGATCTTTAGATTGGCATTTGTTTAAATATCCTGCTCATGATAAGGCAAATAAGTTTACTAGAGATATGCTTTATTTATATAAAACAGAGAAAGCTTTATATGAAAAAGATCATTTTAATGATGGTTTTAAATGGATAGATGCCAATAATAGTGAACAGTCCATTTATAGTTATTTAAGATATGCTAATGATGGTTCCTTTGTCGTAGTAGTTTTAAATATGACCCCAAACGTCTATCACAATTTTGAAATAGGAGTTCCTCAAAGCGGAACTTACTTGGAGTTAATAAACTCTGATAAAGAAGAATATGGGGGATCTAATCAGTATAATGGATTACCACTAAAGACTATTAAAGTTGAAAAACACGGTTATGCTAATTCCCTTAAAATAACAATCGCCCCTCTTTCTGTAACAATCTTTAAATTAAAGTAAGATTATGATTTTTTTAAATGTTTAAGACATTTATGATATAATCAAAAAGGTATTAAATTTTAGGAGTGATTAATTTATGAATGTTTTTAAAGATAAAAATACTTTTATAGAACATTTTAAAAATGAAATAGAAGCAATTTATGCAATTCAATTTGAAAAATCAAATAGTTATCAACAATATGTAGCTTTAGGTTCGCTATTAAAACAATATATTAGCAAAGATTGGATTGAAACAAAAAATAAAGAACATGAGATGCGTCAAGTTTATTATTTTTCAATGGAGTTTTTAATGGGAAGAATGATAACTAATAATTTAATGAGCGCTGGCGTTTATGACTTAGTAGAAAGTGCTTTTAACGAATTAGGACTTAACTTGAATGAGATTGAACATCAAGAATCAGATGCTGGGCTTGGTAATGGAGGATTAGGAAGATTAGCTGCTTGTTTTATGGATTCAAGTGCTTCTTTAGGACTACCTGTTCATGGAAATTGCTTAAGATATCGTTATGGTTTTTTTAAACAATCAATTGAAGATGGCTATCAAGTAGAATATCCTGATAACTGGTTAAAAGATATTCATGTTTGGGAAATTAGAAGAGCTGAAGAAGCTGTTGAAATTCCTTTTTATGGGTATATTGAAATTACAATGGAAGCGGGAAAGCTTAAAGTTCACCATAAAGATGCAGAATATGTTAAAGCAGTTCCTTATGACGTTCCTATTATTGGCTATAAAAATCAAATTGTTAATACATTAAGATTATGGAACACAGAAGCTTCTGATATCTATCATAATAAGGGTGGTACATTTGAGTATCATAAAAAGTTAAGACAAATTTCTGAAATGTTATATCCAAATGATGATACAGATGAAGGGAAAATATTAAGACTTAAGCAGCAATACTTGTTTTCTGCAGCTGGAGTTAATAGTATTTTAAAGAGACATAAAAATATTTATGGTACTTTAGAGAATTTAGATAAGTACGTTGTTTTTCATATTAATGATACTCATCCTACATTAATTATTCCAGAAATGATGCGAATTTTAGTTGATGAAGAAAACTTTGAGTGGAATGATGCTTGGGAAATTACAAAAAATAGTGTGGCTTTTACAAACCATACAATTTTAAGTGAAGCATTAGAAAAATGGCCGATTAGATTGTTTCAGCCATTATTGCCAAGAATATATACAATTACCGAAGAAATAAATCGTCGTTTCTTGTTAGAAACTGAAGCTAAGTTTGGAAAAAATGCTAAAGAAATATATAATACTGCCATTATTAAAGATGGTCTTATTCATATGGCTAATTTAGCAATTGCTAGTTCATTTAGTGTTAATGGAGTTGCAAAACTACACACAAGTATTTTAAAAAGTATTACATTTCATGATTTTGAGCGTTTGTACCCAAATAAGATCAATAATAAAACAAACGGAATTACACATAGAAGATGGCTCTTACAATCAAATAGTCGTTTAGTAGACTTACTTAAAGAAACTATTGGAGATGAGTTTATCAATAATCCTCAAACATTAGAAAATCTTTTAGAATTTAAAGATGATAGTGCCTTTAAAGAAAAATATCGTAATGTAAAATATCAAAACAAAGTTAGATTGGCTAAGATTATTGAAAATCAAATTAATGTAAAACTTGATCCAAATTCTATTTTTGATATTCATGTAAAGAGACTCCATGAATATAAAAGACAACTTTTAAACGCTTTACATATAATTTATCTTTATTTTGAATTAAAAGAAAACGAAGAGTTTAGAAATAACTTCCACCCGCAAAGTTTTATTTTTGGAGCTAAAAGTGCTCCTACTTATTATTTTGCAAAAAAAGTTATTAAGTTAATTAATACGATTGCTGATCAAGTTAATAATGATGAATTAGTTTCAAAATATTTAAAAGTGGCCTTTGTAGAAGATTACAATGTTACTTATGCTGAAGTAATTATGCCTGCTGCAGATATTAGTGAGCAAATTTCTACTGCATCTAAAGACGCTAGCGGAACAGGTAATATGAAATTTATGATGAATGGTGCTTTAACTTTGGGAACTTTAGATGGAGCTAACGTCGAAATAAATGAACTAGTAAGTAATGATAATATGATCTTATTTGGTTTAAGGGCAGAAGAAGTTACGGAGTTAGAAAAAAAGGGAACGTATAATCCTTTAGATATTTATCAGACTGATTTTAAATTGAAAAGAGTTGTTGATTCTTTAACAAATGGGTTTTTTAATAAGGTAACGAAGGATGAGTTTAAAGATATTAGTGACTCATTACTTAAAAAAGACCAGTATTTTGTTTTAAAAGATTTTAATAGTTATAAAGATGCTCAAGCATTTGCTAATAATTTATATAAAAATCATGATCTTTGGACAGAAAAAACAATTATCAATACAGCTAAATCTGGTTTCTTCTCAACAGATAGAACAATTAGCGATTATAATCGAGACATTTGGAAAGTAGAAAAAGTTAAATAAAAAAATGCTTAGTTTAATCTAAGCATTTTTCTTTAAGAATTCTTTTAAATAGTTCAACACACCGTCATTATTGTTTGTATGTGCGGTATGATGTTTAGTTGTCTTTTTTAACTCTTCAATTCCGTTAATCATTGCTACTCCATGACCTGCAGAATCAATAAGTTCAAAATCATTTGCGCCATCACCAAAAGAAATTATGTTTTCTCTCTTAATTTTTAAATGTTGGGCAACCTTTAGTAAAGAGCTACCTTTATTAGCGTTATCACTGTGTATTTCATATAAAACAACACCTTCTTCAACTCCCCATACTCGTAGAGAAAGGTGAGGGAATTTTTTCATGAAGTTTTCGAATTTTTCTTTTGCACTAAGGGGAACAAAATACATCATTAGTATTGGTGCTTCATTATTAGGATGATCCAGATCTCTATCAATAATAGTGGTATCTTCTTCAATATGATAATAATCAAAATGAACACCTTTTGTATTATAAGAGTAGAAATTATCATCAACATTATAAAAAGCCATAATTAAGTCATCTTTTATGAACTTGAAAATCTCGTCAGCATCACTTTTGTCGATGAAATTTCTTAAATTAGGAAAAGAATCATCTCCCATGTTATCAATAACATTACCATTATTACATATTAGAGGCGTATCAAGGTTAAGCTCTTCGTAGTAATTTACACATCCTCTAAAGGGCCTGCCAGTCACTAAAACAATTTTGTGTCCCAACTGCCTTAATTCAGTGAAATAGTCTTTCGTAGTATTAGTTATTTCTTTTTCATCAGTTAATAAAGTGCCATCTAAATCCAAGGCAATTAAAAATCTATCCATCATATCACCTGAATTATTATCCCACAATTATAGCAAAATAACAAATGATAACGAATACAAGTTATTTTTAAAATAAATATCATTACATGATATAATAATAAAAGGAGGAAAAAACATGCCGGATTTGGATTTTAAATATTTAATCGTCTTTTTTACAGGGATCTTATTTGGATTTTTATTTTTAGCTTTAATCTATTTGTATACCGCAATTATTTCAGTTAATCGGAAAAATAGAAAGTTGAAATTGAACCCTCCTCATATCGATGAATTGGAAATTTCATTGTTAATTAAGGATGCTCAACAACAATTTAAAAATAAATCTTTACGAAAAGAAGTGGGCTTTATTGAACACTTAAAGACTATTTGTGTAGAACTAGCTAACGATATTTCCAAAAAGTATTATCCACTAAGTAAAACGCCTTTACTTGAGTTAACTGTTGAAGAATCTTTATTACTTACGCATTATATCTCAGATCGAATTGAAGATTTTTTAAGTGCTAAGATACTAGCAGTTATTAAACAAAGAACATTATCACAAATAAAATTCATTTATGATTCAAAAGTGAAAGTAAGCGAAATGAAAGTGGTAAAAGTAGCTGAAGAAGTCCAAGTGAAAAAAATTAGTAAAATTGTGTTAGGAACATTAAACGCAATTAACCCTGCTTATTGGGTTAAAAGATTTACAGTTGATAAATTATATGATTTAATTATTATAAAAATAGCTTTAGCAGTAATTGCGATTACTGGTGAAGAAACTTATAAAGTATATTCTAAGAGGGTTTTTGTAGAACCAAAAGATTTAAAATTAGATATTGATTCATTGTATGATGAAATAAAAGGGGAGTTGTAATGGGATTATTTTTTAGAAAGAAGATGCCGGAGATTGAAGTTGATCAAAGAAATTTTAAAATTCCGCAGTTCATTAAAATAGAAGGATTAAAACAACCAGGAAAAAGGAGATATAAACCAACAGAGTTTGTTTCGCCTATTTTTGGAATGGATGTTAAAGATGAGGTTGTTGCACCATATGTTAATAGATCAACAGGAGATATTGGAAAACAATTTGATTTTTTAAGAGAAAATCCGATGAAGGACCGTTCAACTTATGAGGAGTTTAAAGATTTAATGGTTGATGGGAAAATGAGAAAAGAAGTATTTGGTGATGATATTGTTACAACAAACCGCAAATACGTCGATGAGAGACAAAAAGAAAAACAAATTACAGTACCTTTTACAGGTTATAATAATGAGCCAAAATTTGATAAAGTAATTAAAGAAGTAAAACCTGAACCTAACTTTAAACCAATCTTCAAAGAAGAAGTAATTGCTGAGCAAATTATTGAAACTCCAACGAAATTTGAAGAAGTGGCAAAAGTGGAACGAGTTATTGAGAGACAAGAAGTTAAAGAAAAGGAATCATTAAAACCTGAGTTTGTTGAAGTTGAAGAAGTAAGTAGACATCATGAAAATAATTATGAACAACAATTAATTAAAAAACAAGAACCAACAAAACCCAAAAGAAAGCAAAGAAGAAAATATACACTTCCTCCTTATTCGATTTTTTCAACTGTTGAAAGGAATCAAGATGATAAACCACAATGGCTTTTAAATCAAGAAGAAGCAATCAATAATACTCTGCAGCAGTTTAACGTTCCGGGGAAAGTTGTTAATATTATTAAAGGTCCAACTGTTACAAGACATGAGATTGAACTAAATAGTGGTGTCAACGTTAATCGCGTAAGTGGGATTAAAGATAACTTAATGATGAATTTGTCTGCTCAAACTATTAGAATTGAAGCACCAATTCCTGGAAAACCTTTTGTGGGAATAGAACTTCCAAATGAAGTGCCAGAAATGGTAATGTTTGGTAATGTTATTAATGATCCAGAGTTTAAAAATAATAAAAATAAACCACTTAAAATAGCCTTAGGAGTTAATATTGATGGTAGAAACATTTTTGAAGATATTTCTGGAATGCCCCACGGCTTAATTGCTGGAGCGACTAATAGTGGAAAATCTGTTTGTATTAATACGGTTATTGTTAGTTTACTAATGAAAAATCATCCTGATGATTTAAAGTTCATTATGATTGATCCAAAAAGGGTGGAACTAACTCCTTATAATGATTTGCCTCACTTAGTAACACCAGTTATTCACGATCCTAAAATGGCTGCTACCGCGCTTAATTGGACTGTTGATGAGATGGAAAGAAGATATACTTTATTTTCTGATTTAAGAGTTAGAGATATCAAATCATATAATGAGTTAACTGAGACTGATGAGACAATTGAAATTCTTCCCTATATCGTTATTATTATCGATGAGTTAGCTGACTTAATGGCAGTATCTTCTCAAGAGGTAGAAGTTTCAATTCAAAGACTAACTGCTAAAGCAAGAGCGGCAGGGATTCATTTAATTGTTGCAACACAAAGACCAACAACAGACGTAGTTAAAGGAACGATTAAGGCTAATATTAATACAAGAATAGCTTTTAGAGTTTCTTCATTTACCGACTCAGTTGTTATTTTGGACCAACAAGGAGCTGAGCAACTTTTAGGTAAAGGTGATATGTTACTAAAAGGAATTGATAGACCAATGCGTCTTCAAGGTGCATATTTAAAAGACAGCGAGATTGATGAAGTAACTAGTTTTATTAGAAACCAATTAGAACCTGATTACATGTTTACTCATGAAAACTTAGTCAATATAGACAATGAAAGAAGAACAATCCAAGCTGAAGATCCGCTTTTTAATGATGTTGCAAGATTTGTTATTGATAAGAATGCATGTTCAATTAACACGATTCAACAAGAATTTTCGATTGGGTTTAATAGGGCAAAAGATATTGTTCAGATGTTAGAAGACAAAAATGTTGTTGGTAAAAGTGAAGGTACGAGATCTCGAATGGTTTTAATGACTTTACGTGATTTGGAGAACCTCTAAAATGAAGTATAAAGAAGCCTTTAATAGTCTTAAAGTTAGTTCATTAACTGAAGAAGAAAAAGGATTGGTTACTAGTGTTTTAAGTAAGAAAACAAAACAAAAACTTATTTTTAGTTTAGTTTTGTTTTTAAGTTTGCTAATAGTAAGCATAATTTTTATCTTATTAAAAGCGGGCCGCTTTACTCCACTCTATTTACAAGTAATTTTTGTTATCTTTTTACTTACTGTAACATTAACAACTATTGTTTTTTATTATTATTATAAAGATAATAAAGATAATTTTAATTTTTATTTTAAACTTTATAGAGGATTCGATTTAACAATTTATCTTATTATAATTGTGAGCTTATTTTTATTTATTCAAATGTTTATCATTAAAATTGCCGCAGTAAAGCAAAACTCGATGAATCCTACTTTAAGTGAAAATGATAAAGTTTTTGTTTTGCAATGCCCACAAAGCTATTATCTAGGCGATATTGTTGTTGTTAGTACAAGACTAATTGATAATTATAGTGAAGATTCTTATTATGTAAAAAGAATTATGGGTGTTCCAAATTCATCGATTACTTATTTGGAAATATCCGAAAGTAAAATAATATTAATTATTGATGATTATGAGGAAGAAGTTACAAACCCAAAATATATTACTAATATTAAAAAAATAGTTAGTGAAACTAATGGAGTAATACCTGAAGGGATGTATTTTTTATTGGGAGATAATACTGCTAACTCAATTGATTCAAGATTATTTGGCTTAGTTAGAGAAGAGGCCTTAATAGGTAAAGTAAAATATCGCTTTTATCCAAATGGAGGGAAGTTAAAGTGATTCAATGGTATCCCGGCCATATGGCCAAAGCTAAAAGAGAAATGAAAGAAAACATTAAACTAGTTGATTTAGTTTATTTTGTTTTAGATGCACGACTTCCCCAAAGCTCTTTTAATGAAGATATTTTAGAAATAGTTGCTAATAAACCAATTTTATATCTTTATAATAAAAGTACATTAGCTGATTTAAAAAAGCTCAATAAAGAAATGACAAGAGAGCCTTTTTTAATTATTGATGCTTTAACAAAAAGAAACATTAATAAGATATTTACACTATCTAAAGAAATATTAAAAGATCTTTTGGATAAGAAAAAACGTGATGGCTACAATAATTATCAAATAAAGGTAATGGTCATTGGGATCCCTAACGTCGGTAAATCAACATTAATTAATAGTTTAGTTGGAAGAAGAAAAGCCTCAACAAATCCTAAGCCTGGTCATACTAGAAAGCTTGACTGGATAAAATTAAAAGAAGATATTATGCTTTTGGATACTCCTGGGGTTTTGTGGCCAAAATTAGCAGAAAAAGCTTCTTATAGCCTTGCTTTAAGTGGTGCTATTAAAGAAGAAATTATTAAAAAAGAAAACCTAGCTGAATATGGGTTTAATTTTTTAGCAATTAATTATCCTAGTTATTTTAGCTATTATGATATTATGGAAAACACCGCTGAAGCCTTCTTTCAAACCTTACAAGAAAAAAGAGGTCTTCAATTAAGAGAAGATGCCTATCAAATATTTTTAAATGATTTAAAAACAGGTAAGTTAGGAGAAGTTATTTTTGATGATTTTAACTGAAAAGGATTTATTGGAAAAAGGGTTTTACAATGTTTGTGGAGTTGATGAAGTTGGCAGAGGGCCGCTTGCTGGACCTGTAGTGGCAGCTGCAGTAATTTTAAAACATGATCATAATCTAGTTTTAAAAGACTCGAAAAAATTGACAGCTAAGCAAAGGAAGATTTTATTAGAAGAAATAAAAAAGGCAGCGATTAGTATTTCGGTAAGTTTTGTTCCTCCGGAGGAAATTGATAGGATAAATATTTTAAGAGCCTCAAGAGAAGCTATGATATTGGCGATTAATAATCTTAAAGTTAAAGCTGATTTTGCCTTAGTAGATGCACTTGATTTAAATAATTACTTAGAAATACCTTCTCTAGGAATTATTAAAGGGGACGATTTAATCGTTTCAATTCAAGCTGCAGCGATAGTTGCTAAAGAAACTAGAGATGACTATATGAAGTTAATGGATAAATATTACCCGGAGTATGGCTTTAAATATCATATGGGCTATCCAACAAAAAAACATCTTGAAGCTATCGATAAACATGGGATAACTAAAATCCACAGAAAGTCATTTAATCCAATTAAAAGAATGATTGAAGAGGGAATCTTATAAAATAATCATTTTAAGTTTCTAGTGTTTCTTGTTAACATTAAGAAACTTTTTTATTTTGTAATCCTATTAAACATGGGAACTTAAAAAACCTTGATAATTATCTTGAAAGTTAAAACAAGCGTATTAGTGATTAAATAATAATGGGTTAATTGCTTGAAGTTGATCTTGGTATGATTAGTGCTAATGGCTCAAAATGATTAAAAGAGCTAAGATAAAGATAATATTAGAAAAGTATATATATTCTTATAAATATATATGAAATTAAAAGCCTTGACAAGCATCTTTTTTACATTATAATTTAGTGTGAGGCGAAGATATATGAAAACATTAATAGTTGTGGAATCACCAACTAAAGCAAGAACAATTAAAAATTATTTATCAAACGACTATGAGCTTTTCGCAACAATGGGACACGTTAAAGATTTGGCTATTTCCGGCGATGGCGGTTTTGGTGTGGAAATAAATAATGGTTTTAAAGCTGTTTATGAAACAATTAAAGGTAAAACGACTATTATTAGTAAACTAAAAGAAAAAGCTCAAGGTAAAAATGTTTTATTGGCAAGTGACTTAGATAGAGAAGGTGAAGCAATCGCCTGGCATATTAAAGAAGAATTAAAACTTGATAATGGGAATAATCGAATTTACTTTACAGAAATAACTAAAGAGGCGATTTTAGAAGCTATTGATAACCCGATTAAGATTAATGAAAACTTAGTTTATAGTCAAGAAACAAGAAGAATTTTAGACCGAATTATTGGCTTTGATTTATCAAAATTAGTCCAAAGAAAGATTCATTCAACTAGTGCCGGAAGGGTTCAAAGTGTAGCGCTAAAAATGATTATTGATAGAGAAAAAGAAATTACAGAGTTTATTCCAATCAAATATTATCTAATTGAAGCTGATTTTAAGATTTTTCAAGCAAGTTATTCAAAAGCTAACGATAAGTCATTAGTAGATGAAGCAGAAGCAGATCAATTAATTAAAGAAATTGGCAAGGAATTTAGAGTTAAAGAAATTGAGGAAAAAGAAGTATTAAAATTTTCCCCTTATCCATTTGTAACTTCATCTCTTCAACAAGAAGCAGTTGTTAAACTAAGAATGAACGCTTCAAGTGTGATGAGGGTTGCTCAAAAACTATATGAAGGAGTTAAAATAGGTAATGAAACTGTGGGTCTTATTACTTATATGCGAACTGACTCTTTTAATTTGGCAAATAAATTTATTAATTTTACTAGAGATTATATTAAAAAAACTTATGGTGAAGATTATGTGGGTGCTTACCGCCAAGCAAAAAATAAAAAAGGAGCTCAAGAAGCTCATGAAGCAATTAGGCCTACTTCAATCCATCGTACACCAGAAAGCATTAAAGCCTACTTAACGGCTCAAGAATTTAAACTATATGAACTTATTTATTTAAGAACTTTAGCTTTTTTAATGAAGCCGGGAATTGATTTAGAAAAAGAAGTTATATTAGAGGCTAATAATCATTTATTTAATACGAAATTTGTTAAGGAAGTTTTCCCAGGGTATCGAATGTTATATGAAAGTAAATCAAAAGACAATTATCCTGACTTCACTTTAAACGAAGTATTAACTGCTGATAATGTTGCTAAAGTGGAAAAACAAACAGAACCAAAGAGACGTTATTCAGAAGCTACTTTAATTAGAGCACTGGAAGAATCTGGAATTGGAAGACCTTCGACTTACGCTGAAACAACTAAGAAAAACGTTGATGTTGGTTATGTTAGAAGAGTTAAAGGTTATTTTGAACCAACTGAACAAGGAGTTTTAACTTCAGAAACTCTTGATCAATATTTTAGTGATTTTATTAACGTTAATTATACTTCTAAAATGGAAGACTTGTTAGATGAAATTGCTTTAGGTGAAATTACTAAGCAAGAAGTTTTGACGGGGTTTTATAATCAGTTTAAAAAACAAGTCGAATTAGCATCTAAAGAAATGCCGACAGTTAAAAGAGAAGTTACTAAAACTGGGGAGAAATGTCCTGTTTGTGGTAAAGATTTAGTGTATAAATATAATCGTAAAGGGGAAACATTTATTGGTTGTTCGGGTTATGCTGATTCACCGAGGTGTACTTTTACAAAAAGTGTTCCCAAATAACTATTTATAAAAAGATAAACTCCCTTTAATATATGACATTTATAAAATCCTATGATATAATACCACTTGGGTGTTAATATGGGATTTTTTTCTATTTTTAAGAGTAAAAAGAATAAACAAAATAAATATAAATCTTCTTTACATAAGCAAAGAGAATCTTTAGGAAATATAACGAAAATACTTGAAGAAAGTAGTTCTATTACGGAAGATTTGTTTGCTGAAATTGAAGATGTTTTAATAATGGCTGATATGGGAGTAGAAACGACTTTAAAGTTTGGAGAAAAAATTAAAAAAATTACTGAACTTAAAAAGATAAAAGACCCCCTTTTATTAAAAGAAATAATTGTTGATGAAATGTTCAATCTTTATTTAGATGGTGAAATAGTTGATACTAATTTAAATTATGATAAAGATGATTTGAACGTCTATTTATTTGTTGGTGTTAATGGTACAGGAAAAACTACCTCAATTGCTAAGTTAGCACATCACTTGAAAAAAAATAACAAAGTAATGGTAATCGCTGGTGATACATTTAGAGCAGGCGCGATTGAACAGCTAACTGTTTGGGCAAATAAGGCCGGTGTTGATGTTTTTAGTAAAGAAGCAGGTAGTGATCCTTCAAGCGTAATTTATGATGGTTTAATTAAAGCAAAGAAAGACGGTTATAATTGTGTTTTAATTGATACTGCAGGAAGGTTACATAACAAAGTAAATTTAATGAATGAATTAAATAAGATGTATCGTGTAATTGAAAGAGTAACAAATAATAAGCCAAAAGAAATCTTTTTAGTTATTGATGCGACTACAGGTCAAAATGGTCTTAAACAAGCGGAAACTTTTAAAGAAGTAACTGATGTTAGTAGTGTAATTTTAACTAAACTTGATGGTTCCTCAAAAGGTGGGATTGTTTTAGCAATTAAAAATCTTTATCAAATCCCTATTAAATATATTGGTGTGGGTGAAAAGATTGATGATTTAGTAGTTTTTGATATAGAGGAATATATTTATGGTTTATTTAGTGATTTTTTTGAGGATTAAATATGATTGAAAAAAGAGAAAAATATAATCGGCTTTTTGATGTTTACCAATCATTATTAACAAAAAAACAAAAAGCGTATTTTGAAATGTATTATAAAGAAGATTATTCTTTATTTGAGATTGCAAATTTTTTTAATGTTTCTAGGAATGCCGTTTATGATCAAATTGATAAGACTGTTAAGAAACTAGAAAATTATGAACTACATTTGAAAATAGTTGAAAAAGAAGTGTATCAAAAGAAAGAGTATAAGTTGTACTTAGAAACTAAAAATCTAAAACATCTTAAAAACATTATTGGATTGGAGGATGACGAGAGTGGCATTTGATAATTTATCTAGCCGACTGCAAATGGCTTTAAGAAGAGTTACAGGCAGAGGATCTCTTAATGAAAAAGATATTGATGAAATGATGAGAGAGATTAGACTTTCATTATTAGAAGCAGACGTTAATTTAAAAGTTATAAGAACATTTATTAATAATGTTAAAGAAGAAGCACTTGGTGAAAAAATATTAAAAGGGCTTAATCCAGGCCAACAAGTAGTAAAAATTGTCTTAGATGAATTAACAAGAATCTTAGGTAGTGAGACTGTTGAACTTAAGTTGAAAAAATCCGGTTTATCAGTATTAATGACAGTGGGCTTACAAGGATCAGGGAAAACTACTGCAATTGGTAAATTAGGAAAATTACTTAAAAAGTCAGATAAAAAGGTAATGTTTATTGCTGCCGATGTCTACCGACCAGCAGCAATTGATCAATTAGTAACCTTAGGAAAACAAATTGATATTTTTGTTTATGAAGAAGGTTTAAAGAAGGCACCAAAGATCGTTGAGAACGGTTTAGCATATGCCAAAGAAAACAAGTATGATATTGTCATTATTGATACAGCAGGAAGATTAGAAATTGATGAAGAAATGATGGCAGAATTAGAAGCCGTCAAATCGATTGCTAATCCTGATGAAATTTTATTAACTGTTGATGCGATGATGGGACAACAAGCCGCTAGTGTAGGCCTTTCTTTTCATGAGCAATTGGGTTGCACAGGAGCTATTATTACGAAAATGGATGGTGATAGTAGAGGTGGCGCCGCTTTATCAATTAAAGAAATTGCTAGTATTCCTATAAAGTATTCTTCAACTGGAGAAAAGTTAGATGACTTTGAAGTTTTTCATCCAGAAAGAATGTCAAAGAGAATTCTTGGAATGGGTGATGTTGTCACTTTAATCGAACAAGCTTCTGAGAACATTTCAGAAGAAGAAGCGATGAATTTGATGGAAAAAATGCTCAGCGGAACGTATGATTATAACGATATGCTAAAGCAATTTAAGATGATTAAGAGAATGGGTTCTTTATCTCGAGTGTTAGGTTTTATTCCTGGCATGAAAAATTTAAGAAAGCAAATGTCAGAAGTTGATGATTCGCACTTAGCGAGAATTGAGGCTTTAGTTTACTCAATGACTAAAAAGGAAAGACAAGACCCACTTTTAATTAAAAAATCATATAGTCGAAGAAAAAGAATTGCTCAGGGTGCTGGATTACAAGTAAGTGATGTCAACAAATTAATTGAATCATTAGACCAACAAACACAAATGGCCAAGCAAATAAATAATAATCCAAATGCTACTTTTAACCCGCAACAAGTAGTTAAACCTAAAAAAGGTAAAGGGAAAAATAAAGGTCGATTCAGGTTTTAAACCCAGCTTTGGGTTTTTATTTTCTCCACAAATATCGTGGGAAAAATTAAATTAAAAATATGATAGAATAATATAAGGGGGTTTTTATGAAACTCATTTTAATTGATGGAAACTCAATATTTTTTAGAGCGTACTATGCAACTGCCTATGGACAAGCGCCTATGATGAAAAATAAAGAAGGTATTTATACAAATGCTTTGTTTTCTTTTGTAAATATGATAGAAAAAATTCTAGAAAATGACTATACTCATATTTTAGTTGCCTTTGATACTAGTAAACCAACATTTAGACATCTTGCTAGTGATGATTATAAAAAAGGAAGACCACCAATGCCAGATGAAATGGCTGTCCAAATTCCACTCATTCATGAGTATTTAGCAAATAAGCAAATAATGGATTTTGCCATTGAGGGATATGAAGCTGATGATATTATTGGAACGCTTGCTATAGAAGCTAGTAAAGAGATGCATGTTGACATTTACTCTTCTGATAAAGATTTATTACAATTAGTTAGTGATAAGATCACTGTAAAATTAATTAAAAAAGGAATTGCTGAGATCGAAAGTATAACACCAAAATCGTTTTTTGCTAAATATGAAATTGATCATCGTTTAATGATTGATTTAAAAGCTTTGATGGGTGATAGTTCAGATAATATTAAAGGAATCCCCGGAGTTGGTGAAAAGACAGCGATTAAATTACTTAAGGAGTATGGGAGTCTCGAAAACATCTTTAAAAACAAGCATAACATTACTGGCAAATTAGGTGAAAACATTAGAAACAGTGAAGAAATTGCGGAAAAATCATACTTTTTATCAAAGATAGAAACAGCTGTTCCAACTAATTTGGAAATAAAAGATTTAATAAAAAGAGATCCTTCTCTAGATAAACTAATTAGTTTTTACCAAAGAATGGATTTGCATAGTTTTGTAAAAAAAATTGATACCCCTATTGAGAATAAAGTGGAAATAACTTATAAAGTGATTAATAATGAAACGGATTTAACCAAAGTAATTAAAGATGAACTAGCAGTTCATCTAGAACTTTTTGATGATAATTATCATTTGTCTGAAATAGTTGGTTTTGGCTTAAGTGACGGAAAATCTAATTACTTTATTGATAAGGATTTTGCTTTAAACTCATCGGTATTTAAGAATTATTTAGAAAGTGACCTAACCAAATACACCTATGATTTAAAAGCATTTGCAGTTAAAATGTTATGGCATAATATTTATCTTAAGGGCTTTGAATATGATTTTTTATTGGCAAGTTATATTAATAAACCACACTTAACTAAACAAGAGTTTAAAATAAACGCTGTTACACTGCAATATGATGATGTTGATTATGAAGAAACTATTTATGGTAGAGGAGCAAAAAAAGCCTTACCGGATAAAGAGGTTTATGAATTACATATAGTTAAGAAGGCTAAGGCAATTTATGCACTAAGAGAAAAACTTCTTAAAGAACTTAAAGAAAATGGGCAACTTAGTTTATTAAATGATGTGGAAATACCACTGTCTTATGTTTTGGCTGAGATGGAGTTTTCAGGTATTTTAGTTAATCATGATTTACTAAAAGAACTCAAAAAGGATTTGAAGAGTCGTTTAGAAGTTTTGGAAGAGGAAATTTATTTATTAGCAGGTAAAGAGTTTAATATCAACTCTCCAAAGCAATTAGGAGAAGTACTTTTTGTTGATTTGGAGTTAGAAACTGGTAAGAAAACAAAAACAAAGAATTACTCAACAAATGTTGAAGTGTTAACTAAATTAATTGATGATCATCCAATAATTAATTTTATATTAGAATATAGACAATTAGCAAAGCTTTTTTCAACTTATATTGAAGGGATTGAAAATACATTATTTAGTGATGGTAAAGTACATACAATTTATGCGCAAGCCTTAACGGCAACGGGAAGGTTATCATCTCTTGAGCCTAATTTACAAAATATTCCCATTAAAACAGAAGAAGGTCGTCAAATTAGAAAGTTATTTATACCTAGAAATGGCTATTTACTAATTGGTGCTGACTATTCGCAAATTGAGTTGAGAGTCTTGGCTCATATGAGCGGATCTGTACAGCTTTTAAAGGATTTTAATGAAGATAAAGATATCCACACAGAAACTGCTAAAAAAGTCTTTAATGTAGAAAACGTTAATGAAGAAGAAAGAAGAAAAGCGAAAGCGGTTAACTTTGGTATCATCTATGGCATGGGTTCATTTAGTTTGGCAGAAGATTTAAATATTACGAGAAAAGAAGCCCAAGATTTTATTAATAAGTATTTTGAAGTCTATCCTGATGTTAAAGTCTTTTTGGAAAATATGGTGGAAAGTGCAACTAATTTAGGTTACGTTGAAACAATCTTAAAAAGAAGAAGATATATTCCCGAATTGAGTAGTCCGGTTTTTGCGATAAGAGAGTTTGGTAAAAGAACAGCGATGAACGCTCCTATTCAAGGAAGTGCAGCTGATATTATTAAAGTAGCGATGATTAAACTCGCAAAATATTTAAAAGATCACAATTTGAAATCTAAGTTATTACTACAAGTCCACGATGAACTAATTTTAGAAGTCCCCTTTTATGAAGAAAAACAAATTAAAAGAGTATTAAAAGATATTATGGAAGAAGCAACCAAATTAGCTGTCGCTTTAAAGGTAAATGTTTCAACCGGAGAAAGTTGGTTTGATTTATAATGCCTGAACTACCAGAAGTCAGAACTGTTGTTAAGTTTTTAAAAGCTTATGAAAATAAACAAATAACAAATCTTGAAATTAGATACCCTTTAATGAGTGATGATCTAAAGAAAATCCTAATTGGTCAGACAATTAAGGAAGTTAATGCTAAAGGAAAATATATTATTTTCACTTTATCCAAAGGCTTTTTAATTAGCCATCTAAGAATGGAAGGTAAATATTTAGCACATCCAGAAATTACTAAACACGATCATATTATTTTTCATTTTGGTAATGAAATACTTAAATATAATGACGTAAGAAAATTTGGAACTTTTGATTATGTTAAAGCAGATCCTTTTAATAGTCCGCCTCTTAATAAATTAGGAGAAGAGCCATTTGAAGCGAAATTAGAGGATGTTTACGAGTTAATTAAGGCTTCCTCTAGAAATATTAAAACATTACTTCTAGATCAAAGTATTTTAGCAGGAATTGGAAATATTTACGCTAATGAAATCTTATTTTATAGTAAAATAAGTCCTTTTAAAAAAGGAAACCAATTATCTAAGGATAATGTGAAAGAAATTATCGAACAAAGTATTATTGTTTTAAATGAAGCAATCAAACTAGGTGGCACAACAATTAGAAGTTTCAGTTCAGGTGGAGAGGTTGGTTACTTTACTCAAAATTTATTAGTCCACGATCAAGCAGGAAAACCATGTAAAGTTTGTGGAACAATTATTAAAAAAGAAAAGCTTCAAGGAAGAATGGTTTATTATTGTGAAAAGTGTCAAAAATAGCAACCTAATAGTTGGAATAACAGGACCCATAGGTAGTGGAAAAAGTACCGTCTTAAATTATTTTAAAACAAACGGTTTTCCGACGATTAGTGCTGATGAAGTTAATAAAAATATTTTGAAAGTTAAGAAACATATTATCAATATTAACGAACTTATGTTTAATAGTAAAGATGATCGATTAGATAAAGGGCAAATAAAGGAATTAATCTTTAAAGAACCAAGTAAAAAAAAGATATTAGAAAATTATCTTCACCCACTTATTATTAGTGAAATAAAGAGCTTAACTAAGAAAACTAATAAAATTACATTTGTTGAGGCGGCTTTGTTATATGAAAGTGGTTTTGATAAAGATGTTGATTTAGTTATTGGTGTAATTGCCGATAAGGAAGTAATTGTTAAGAGACTTAAAGATAGAGATAATTTAACTGGGTCAATGATTGAAGATATTTTAAAGACACAAAAAAATCAAGAGTTTTTAAAAGACAATGTTAATTATTTAGTAAATAATAGTGGAAGTAAAGAAGAAACAAATAAGCAATTAGAAGTAATATTAAGAGAAATAATGGAGGTTAATAATGGCAATTTATAAAACAAGTGACAATTCTAAGGACGAGAGATTAGTAACGAACTGGTTTATTAATGATTATAAAGAGTGTAGTTTAGCAGTTAAAAAAGTTTGTCTAAACTTTGGCTATACTTTAAAGTATGAGTCAGAAGAGTACGGTGAACTTATTTTTACAAGAAAAAGAGATACACTTGATGTAAGAATCATTTCTTTAACAAGAAGAGAAACTGCAATTGACTTTGTTATTAACTCAAAGATTTATTTTGATTTTGGAAGAAGTAAAACAGTTATCGAAGATTTATATGAAAGACTAAGAAGGGAACTAAAGATTTTAAAAAGATGAGAAAAAAAAGTTTTTGGATAATTACTCATGGGCTTATTTCCAGTGAAGATACAAGAGTTTTAACACTTCTATATCAACCATTAATTGGTGATGAAGCTTTTGGTCTTTATATGATGCTAATTAATTTAGTTGATAGAAACATTTTAAAAAGCAAGTTACTCTCAATGTCATTTTTATTAGATGTTTTAAATCTTAAAGAAAATAGTTTTAAGAAAGCTAAAGAAAAGTTAGAAGCTGTGGGATTATTAACCGCTTTTGTAAAAGATGAAATAAGTTTATTTAAATTGTCAATGCCCTTAAAAGCAAAACAGTTTTTTACTCATGGAATTTTAGGTGCATATTTAAAAAGTGAAATTGGTGAAGAAAACTTTAGTGTTTTATTTGACTTTTTTACAGTTAGAGAAGTTTCTTTAAAAGGATATTTAAATGAAACTAAAGCATTTGATGAAGTGTTTAGTGTAAAAGATTTATCGGTTATTGAAAGCGATAAATTTATTTTAAGTAGAAAAAATGGTGAAGGAATAATCTTGAAAGAAGAGTTTGATTTTGAGAAACTTTATGAAACTTTACCACCAAGAATCAAACGAAAGAGAATTTATACGAAAAGGATTATTGACCAAATTTCTTCAATTATGTATGTTTATCAGTTTACTAATGACGAAATGGCAAGTATTTTGAGTGATGCTTATGATGAAGAAAATAAAACTGTTTTTTATGAACGTTTAGCTCTTAATTCAAGAATTTATTTTGAAAATAATTACGGTGAAATTGAGTTTTCAAAAAAGGAAAAAAGCAAAGACTCAATTGATTTATCACTAATAAAACCGCAAGATATTATTTCTCTTTATAGTAACAAGATGACTAATATTTCCTTTGCTTTGGATACGATAAGAGATTTTGTTAGTAGAAATGCCGTTGATATTGGAATTATTAATGCTGTAATTATTACTGCTCTTAAATATCATGATGACTTACCTTCTATTAACTATTTAGAAAAGGTCTTAGCAAATTGGTTGAGTAGAGGAATTAAGACTAGTGAGGATGCGTATAAATTATTACAAGGGATTGATAATGATACACCAAACAACAAAAGGGTGAAGAAAAGTAATATTGATGAGCCTGCTTGGTTAGATGAAATCTTAAATAGTTTAGGAGATGATTAAATGGAAAATTTAAAAAGTATAATTAAATCCTTTCCAGAAACAAAGGATTTGGATTTGAAAGATAACGAATTAATTATTGCTTATCAATATATTAAAGAAAAGAAAGCTTTTAAACCTAACGATAAGAATCATAAATACGAACCTATTTTAAAGTTTGACCCAATAAGAGTGGAATATCAATATTCAAAAGCTTATAAAGAAGCACTAGAACTTTTGGAAAAAGCGAAAAAAGTGGATGCAAAATATTATGGTGATTATATATTAAAAGCTAGTTTTAAGGAATTTGAAATATTGAATTCAGACCGAGAAAGAGTATTATTAAAAGCACAAGCTTTTGTAGAAAACTTTGAAAAAGGTAAATATATTAAAGGATTATATTTTTATGGAAAAAACAGAACAGGTAAAACATACCTTCTTTCAGCGATTGCTAATGAATTAGCTAAAAAAGATATTGAAACTGTTTTTACCTATATTCCTGATTTGATTAGAGCGATTCATGGTGGGATTAATGATAATACTGTTGAAGCAAGGGTAAAACATTTAAAATACGCAGATTTAGTTGTTTTTGATGATATTGGAAGTGCCTTTATGTCGCTATGGTTTAGAGACCAAGTTTTTGGCCCAATTATTGAACATCGATTATCTTCTGGATTGCCAGTTTTATTTTCTTCGAATTTGAATTTGAAAACATTAGGTACTCATTTTATTGATGAAAAAACAGATACTGATAAGTACAATGCAGTTAGATTATTAACAAGAATAACTGAACTTGCTGAAGAAGTTAAGTTTAGTGAGGAGCAATATAAAAATATTGACAGATAGCTTTAAAAGTTTTATAATTAGTTTGAAATTGCGAAGAAGAGGATAAACGGCTAAATATCTTAAGCGATGTGGGATGGTGCGAGCCACAGTCAATTTAGTTTACTACCTCAGAGCAGCTTATTAAAAGTAAGCCGTAAATCTGCGTTAAAGGTAAAGAGGGCTAGTATATACTAGAACTAAGGTGGTACCGCGATCAATTCGTCCTTAGATGTTTTTTCTAAGGCTATTTTTTTAATTTAGGAGGAAAAGATGATTAATTTAAGATTAGTTGACGGAACTGTTATTCAAAAAGAACAAGGAATTACTCCTTTTGAAATTGCAAAGGAATTATCCATAAGTTTATCTAAAAAAATGATTGGAGCAAAATTAAATGAAAGGCTCATTGAAAATGATTTTAAAATTATGGAAGATGGGATTTTAACTATTCTAACAATAGAAGATAAAGAAGCTTGGAAGATGTTAAACCATTCTACTGCACATTTAATGGCAGAAGCAATCAAGAATCTTTATCCAAAGGCCAACTTTGGGGTAGGTCCTGCGATTGAAGAAGGTTTTTATTATGATGTCGATTTCTATGAAGATATTTCATCTGGTGATTTAATAAAGATTGAAGCTGAGATGAACAGACTTTCTAAGCAAAACGAAAAAATTTCTGGGAGAACAGTAAGTTACGAAGAAGCCCTAACTTTATTTAAAGATGATAAATATAAACTTGAACTAATTGAAGGATTAAAAGATCAACAATTAACAGTTTATTCACAAGGAAATTTTACTGATCTTTGTAGAGGTGGCCATGTTAATAGAACAGGTGTTATTAAGCACTTTAAGTTGCTTTCTTTAGCAGGCGCTTATTGGCGTGGGGATAGTAATAATAAAATGCTAACAAGAGTATATGGAGTTAGTTTTTTTAGTAAAGATGAACTCGATAAGCAT
Source organism: uncultured Acholeplasmataceae bacterium (assembly GCA_964481475.1). Classification (GTDB taxonomy): domain Bacteria; phylum Bacillota_I; class Bacilli_A; order Acholeplasmatales; family UBA5453; genus DUQU01. The sequence goes on from CAYZTG010000002.1 coordinate 78,037, forward strand.
TTAGTAATGTTAGAAGAGAGAAAAGAAAGAGATCACCGTAAACTAGGGCGAGAACTCGAAGTTTTCATGTTAGATCAAAAGGCAGGACAAGGTCTTCCTTTTTGGCTTAAAAATGGAGCAACCATTAGAAGAGTTATTGAAAGATATATTGTCGACAAAGAAATTAGCTTAGGCTATGATCATGTATATACACCAATTCTTGGAAGTAAGGAATTATATGAAACTAGTGGACATTGGGATCATTATCAAGACTCGATGTTTCCAAAAATGGAAAGAGATGGGGAAGTTATTGTTATTAGACCGATGAATTGTCCTCACCATATGTTGGTTTTTAAAAACAAAATGCATTCATATCGGGATTTACCAATAAGAATTGCTGAACTTGGAATGATGCACCGTTATGAGAAATCAGGCTCATTAAGTGGTTTACAAAGAGTTAGAGAAATGACTTTAAATGATGCTCATATATTTGTAAGGCCTGACCAAATTGAAGAAGAATTCAAAAGAGTAATTGATTTGTTGTTAGCAGTTTATGCTGATTTTAAGATTACAAGTTATAGCTTAAGGCTTTCTTATCGTGACCCAGAAAATAAAGATAAATATTTTGACGATAATAAAATGTGGGATGAAGCAGAATCAATCTTAAAAAAAGTAGTTGATAGTTTAAAACTACCTTACACTGAAGCAATCGGAGAGGCTGCTTTCTATGGTCCAAAGCTCGATGTTCAAGTAAAAACCGCAATGGGTATGGAAGAAACACTTTCAACAATCCAACTAGACTTTTTATTACCAAGAAGATTTGAATTAACATATGTTGGCGAAGATGGAAAAAACATTTATACGCCTGTAGTAATTCATCGAGGTATTGTTTCAACTATGGAAAGATTCGTTGCTTATTTATTAGAAGAATTTAAAGGTGTCTTACCTCTTTGGTTAGCACCAGTTCAAATAGCTTTAATTCCTGTTAACTTAACTTATCATAGTGAGTATACTAATAAAGTGAAAGAGATTTTATTAGAAGCTGGATTTAGAGTAGAAGTTGATAATAGAGAGGAAAAACTAGGTTATAAAATTAGAGAACATCAAACTAAAAAAGTTCCTTTTCAATTAGTCATTGGTGATAATGAAGTTGAAAATAATACGATAACTTACCGAGAATATGGTAAAAGAGAACAGACAACTTTAATAATAAATGACTTTTTAGTGATGTTAGAGAAGTTAGTTAAAGAAAAGAGGTAAAAATGTTAGAAGTAATTAATGCTAGAAAGGATTATGGTTCTTTAACAGCTGTAAAAGAGTTATCTTTTCAAATTAGGCCTGGGGAAGTTTTTGGATTACTCGGAACTAACGGTGCAGGCAAATCGACAACATTTAAAATGATTATGGGTCTTTTAGAACCAACTGAAGGAGAAATTCTTTTAAACGGCAATAAAATCACTTATAAAGATGTGGATCAAATTGGTTATATGATTGAAGAAAGGTCACTACTTACAAAAATGGTTGTAAGGGAACTGATTATTCACTATGGTAAATTAAAGTCTTTAAAAGAAGATGTGATCGTAGAAAGAATGCATTATTGGTTAAAAAGATTTAATATTGAGAATTATGAGAACCGAAAGATTAATACTCTTTCTAAAGGGAATCAACAAAAGATTCAATTTATTACAACAATTATTAATAATCCTAAGTTAATTATCTTGGATGAGCCGTTTTCGGGGTTAGATCCTTTGAATACTTTAAAATTTGTTGAAGTAATTCGCGATTTTCAAAGTAAAGGTTCAATGATTATTTTTTCAACACATCAAATAGACCATGTTGAGAGCTTTTGCGAGAATTTAATTGTTTTACAAGAAGGCAGACCAGTAATTCAAGGTAGAATTGATGATATTAAAACTAATTATAAAAAACATAATATTTTAGTAATTGCTGATGGTTTGGATGCGTCTAAGATAAAGGAAATTGAAGGTGTCTCAGATGTTAGGGAAGATGCAAATCAATGGGTTATAAAAATTGATGATGAAAAATATGCTGATGGTGTTTTTAAGTATGTTAAAACACTTAAAAATGTAAAAAAGTTTGATGTTGAGCAAGCAAAATTATCAGAAATATTTATTGATAAAGTAGGTGAAGCATATGAACAAGTTTAAATATCTTTTAAGTTTTCAAGTTAAAAAAAGATTTAAATCAAAAGCTTTCTTAATTGCTAATATTGTTATTTTTGTTTTACTTTTATTAGTCACAAATTTGAATCATATTATTGCAGCTTTTGATAAAGGGGAAGCAGATGTCACAATGTATGTTTTTAATAAGACCGATGATCCTGATTTTATTACTAAACTTGAATTTCTAGATGAGAATTTTTCTCAAGCTTCGATGGGGAAAATTACTTTTGAAGAAATTACTTCTTTTGATGAAGCAGAAAACAACCATAATAACGTCTTAGTCGTTAGTAAAGTAGATAATATTTTAAGTGCTAAAATTTATCAAGCCGATCTTAATCTTACTATAAGAACGCAAATTCAAACTTACTTATCACAACTTAAATATAATTACTTATTAGAAGATAAATTAACTCCAGAAGAATTAGAAGCTTTAGCAACACCAATTGAACTTGATTTTGAAGAAGTTGATGATGCTAATTTAGCTAGACAAATCTTAAGTTTCATTTCGATGGTTTTATCAATTCCAATTTTTATGTTAATAACTTTTGGTGTCCAATTTTTAGGTGGTTCAATTATTGAAGAGAAATCAACAAAAGCAATTGAGTATTTACTAGCGAATGTATCTCCTGAACAACACTTTTTTTCTAAAATTTTAACTAGTTTTATTTTCTTAGTGGCTCAAATGGTTTTAATGATCGCTTATGCAGTGGTGGGAGGATTATTATCTACCTTTGTTTTTGGTAGTGGGATGCAAGGTCTTGATGTTTCGATAGCTAATGGATTTGGAATTCCTTTAGGAGACATTCAAGCAATTATCAAACAGTTACCACTAGCAATTTTATTTATTGTACTATTTGCTGGCTTTGGTGGTTTATTATATATGGTTATTATGGCTTTCTTAGCTGCAATTTCCAGTTCAAGTGAAGATTTCCAAACCTTTCAATCACCTTTAATGTTTTTAATGTTAGGTGGCTTTTATGGAGCAATCTTTGGTTCAATGGCAGGCCCAAATATCGTTATCAAGATATTAGGATATATTCCTTTCTTTTCCCCTTTTATGACTCCAGGATTATTTTTAGCAGGAACTTATAATTGGATTGAAACTTTAATCAGTTTAGTTTTATTAATGGGAACTTCTTTCTTAGCATATAAATTAATTATTCCTGTCTATAAAACTTCAATACTTTCTTATGATACAGATAAGTTTTTAAAGAGAATTAAAAAGGCTTTCAAAAGAAGTAAAGCATAATCGCTTCTTAAAATTACACAAAAAGGGTATAATGATAAAGGTGATAAAATGACAAATTATGAGATACTAAAAAAAGATATTGAAAACTTAATTGATCCGGGATTCCAAAAAACACTTGGTGAAGTAGAAGCACTTAAAAAGCTTACGATTGGACCAACTGGTGTTGTTGAGGTAATAATTGCTTTAAAACAATTAGGAACAAAAGATGAACAGGATTTTAAAATTGCTTTAACTAAATTAGTTAAGATAACGCATAAGTTTCCCGGAATAAAAATTGAATTTGTAAGAAATGATTTCATCCCTAAAGGGGAAAAAAGAATTATTTATCTAGGGATTGCCTCTGGTAAAGGGGGAGTTGGTAAATCAACGGTGACTGCCAATTTAGCTTATGCTTTAACAAGACTAGGTAAAAAAGTAGGCATTATTGATGCTGACGTTTATGGAGCTACAATCGCTGATATTTACGGTATTGCAGATGCAAAGCCTACTGGAACAACAGAAGATATGATGGTGCCACCTAGTTCTCGTAATATTGAAATTATTTCTACTTCCTTTTTTGTTGAAGGAGGAAAACCAGTAATGTGGAGAGGACCAATGTTAGGTAAATTACTTAACCATTACTTTTATGGTGTTGATTGGGATAAAAACACAGATTTTGTTTTAGTTGATTTACCTCCAGGAACAGGTGATACTGCCCTTGATATTAACCAGTATGCTCCGCAAACAAAGATGATTATTATTACGACTCCACATACAAATGCCTCTCACGTTGCTTTAAAAGCAGGTTTAGGAGCAAGAAAGATAGGTCATGAATTAATCGGCGTAATTGAAAATATGAGTTATTATTATAATAAGTATTCAAAAGAAAAAGAATATTTATTTGGCCAAGGTGGCGGAGAATTAGTTGCAGAAAGCTTAGGAATTGATCTTTTAGGTAAAATTCCTTTAAATCAACCAAAAGAAGGTTATTTATATGAGAGCGATGAACCGATTGGTATTATTTATGATGATTTAGCAAAAACTGTTTTAGAAAGATTAAAATAAGGATTTTAAAAATCCTTTTTTTATAGGCTATGCTAACTTTTTTGATTAGATCCCTAACTTCATGTTTGAGACTAGTTGTTTTAGTGATTAAAAACACATAAATATTAGTATAAAAAATATGCATTTTTTATTTACAAGGTGATATTAACATGTTATACTAAACTTAGGTGATAATATGTTAAAAAGAAAAATAGAAAATGATTTGTTCCAGTGGAAGAATAGCAGTGATAAAAAAATCCTTTTTCTAAAAGGACCAAGATTTGTCGGGAAATCAACTTCAGTAAAAGAGTTTGCTAAAGCTAACTATGATTATGTTTTAACAATTGACTTTGAAGAAAGTCCCTTACTAAAATCCATTTTTATGGGAAGTTTGGATATTAGTAATTTATTGAAACAAATGAATTTAAAACTTCCTCCTCATAAATTGATTGAAGGAAAAACAATTTTAATATTGGATGAAGTTCATTTATGCGAAAAAGCCCGTAAAGCAGCACATATTTTAAAAGAAGAAAAAAATATTGATATTATTTTAATCTCCTCATTTTCGGAAGCTAATTATGAAAAGTTTGATCCTACCCTTTCTAATTTGGAAACCGAATTATATCTCTATAGTTTAGATTTAGAAGAGTTTTTTTGGGCAAATGGTATTTCAGATGAAAGAATTGCTTTAGTAAAAGAACATTTTAATCATAAAACGGAAATTCCTAGTGCAATTCATGATGAATTCATTGATCTTTTTAGGGAATATATGATTGTTGGAGGGATGCCAGAAGTAGTGGATGAATTTGTTAATAAACATGACTACAGAAAGGTTGGAAGACTACAACTTCACCGGCTTAACCAAATTAAACGTGATGCAAAACAGTTTTTAAGTAAACCAATGTATAACAAAGTAATCTTAGCTTATGATTCAATTTATGAGCAATTAATAAAGGAATATAAGAAATTTCAATATGGGGTTGTTGAAGATAAAGGCAATGCGAGAAAGTTTGAATCATCGGTTCTTTGGTTATATGATTCAAATATTATTAATATTTCCTTTGAAATAAATAGTTTAGCGTATCCTTTTTCGAATATTGCGAGATATGATATTTTTAAAGTTTATTACAAAGACGTTGGCTTTCTATCGGCGCAAATGTCACTACAAGATAAACAACAATTATTAGATGGTGACCTCAATGTTTTAAATGATGCTGTTTTAGAACAAACTATTGCTGACTTATTAGCTAAACGAGGCTATCGCCTCTATTATTATATGAAAGGAACATCATTAACAATGGAATTTATGATTCACTACGATAATAAAGTTACTGCTTTATCAGTTAATAATGCAGATAATACAAAATCAAAAGCAATGGAATCACTATTTTTAAATCATAGTTTAAAAGCAGGGATAGCTTTATCAAAGAACAATCTTTTGGTTTCTGAAAAATTAGTAACTTATCCACTCTATTGTGTAATGTTTTTGTAGGTAAAAAATATGATTAATTGGTTTTTACAACAACCTATTTGGCTTGTCGCTTTAATAGGTGGTTTATTTACATGGTTTATTACAATGCTAGGGTCTGGGTTAGTCTTTTTCTTTAAAACTATTAATGATAAGTTTTATGCATTAATTTTAGGATTTGCTTCAGGAATCATGATTGCTGCATCAATTTGGAGTTTAATTATTCCTGCATTGGAATATGCTAGTGGTCTTGGTTATATTTCTTGGTTAGCGGTCTCGCTAGGAATAATTTCTGGAGTTGTTTTTTTATATCTCTTTGATAAATTACTTCCTCATGTCCACTTTGGTGAGAATGAGCCAGAAGGGATTAAAACTTCTTGGTCTAGAACAAGGTTATTAATCTTCTCAATAACACTTCATAATATTCCAGAAGGATTAGCCGTTGGAGTAGCAATAGGGGCAGTAGCTTTAGTTGATGGGCCTTCTAAGTATGCAGCAATGGTTGCAGCAGTTGCTGTTGTGATTGGGATTGCAATTCAAGATTTTCCCGAGGGTGCAGCAGTTTCTATTCCTTTGAGACAAGAAGGATTAAAAAGAAGAAAAGCTTTTAACTATGGGCAACTGAGTGCAATAGTTGAACCAGTATTCGCAGTAATCGGTGCTTTGTTAGTCGGAATAACAACTAGAATCCTTCCCTTTGCTTTAGCATTTTCAGCGGGAGCGATGTTATTTGTGGTTGTCGAAGAACTAGTCCCAGAAGCAAGACATCGCTCAACAATTACGGGTGCCCATTATTCAACTTGGGGATTTATTTTAGGCTTTATAATGATGATGATTTTAGACGTTGCTTTAGGTTAATTTATGCAAACAATTAATATTTCCTTAAGCAGAGCTTTTAATATTCGTAAAGAAGATTTTATTAAACTATTATTTGATTATGATCTAATGAGCACATATCAAGTCCCTCCTTTGAAAAGTTATGAAATAAAAAAAGGCGAATTGCTTAAAGAAAATTCGGTAGTTTATCTATATTACGACGTAGAAAAAACAAAAGTAATAAAAGAAGAAATTATTAAAAATAATTTGCCAGATAGTATCATAATTAGTCAGCAATTTAATGAAATTAATGTTTTAATAAAGCATACATTTTCTAGTAATATTTGGAAAATAGATTATACTTTTAAAACAAACAAAGTAAATCCTGTTGATAAACTAGGTTTAGCAAAACAATTACAAGAAGATATGGAAAGTTTTTTGAAGATAATATGATAAGATTAGGTAAAACAAGTGATATAAAAGCTATTTTAGAAATAATTGAAGAAGCTAAAAGTCGCTTAAGACAATTAAATGTAAATCAATGGCAAGAGGGATACCCCAATGAAGCCATCATTAGTAAAGATATTAATAATAAGCAATTATATGTTTATTTAATTGATGAAAAAGTTGTTGGAACAATGACAGTTTTAGATCATGAACCAACATATGATGTTATTTTAGGAAATTGGTTAAATGATAAAGAATATATTGTTGTTCACAGAATCGCCATAAAAGATGGTTTTAATGGAAAGGGAATTGGTAAAAGTCTGATCAATTACGCCATGAATCATTATAAGAAAGATTTGAAAATAGATACGCACCCTGCAAATATACCGATGCAAAAAATGTTAAAAGGGCTAGAGTTTATTTATTGTGGAGATACTTATATTGGCCCTAAACCAAATGACTTAAGATATTGTTATCAAAAGGAGTATTTAGGTGATTAAAGTTAATTATAAAAATAGTTTAGTTAGTGTTTCAAATTCTATTTTAAACTATTATGGAGTAAAAACATTTCATAATACCCAACCGCTTTTAGATGGTTATTTAAAAGAAAAATATAATCATATAGTTGTAATATTAATTGATGGCATGGGCATTAACATCTTAAACGAGCATCTAAGTGAAGATGCGCTTTTAAGAAAACACTATAAGACAACAATCTCCAGTGTCTTTCCGCCAACAACTGTCGCAGCAACAAATGCCTTTTTATCGGCTAAAATGCCATATGAGACAGGGTTTTTGGGCTGGACTCAATATAATGAATTAGATGATTTAATAGAAACTGTCTTTTTAGAAGAAGATAGTGTAACTTTTGAAAAAACTAAAATCCCCTTAATGAGACAATTGAACTATCAAAACTTTTTAACACTTGTTAATAAAGAAAACCCTAACGTGGAAATTGAAGAAATATATACAAAGCCAATTAAAGGGAGTAATTTAGAAACATTTAAGCAACAATTAGATAGGGCCTTAATGAAGACATTTAGCAAAAAAAGTTTAACTTATCTTTATTATCCCCTATTAGATTCTTTAATTCATGAATATGGAACAAAAGATGAAAAGATTAAAAACCATTTAAATGAAATCAATGACTTGTATGAACAATTTACAAAGGAAGTTGGCGACGATACACTGATTATTACTATTTCAGATCATGGTTTTACAGATATTGAATTTATTAATTTAAGAGAGTATGAAGAGATTGTTAAAACATTAAAAAGAGATCCTTCGATTGAAGGAAGAGCGATGACTTTTTTTGTTAAAAAGGGTTATCAAAGCCAGTTTAAAAAACTTTTCAATAAGTATTTTAAAACAGATTTTAAGTTAATCAAAACTAAAAAAGCTTTAAGGAAGAATATTTTTGGGTTTGGAAGAGAAAACTATTTATTAAAAACATTTTTAGGAGATTATTTAGCTATAGCAACAAGCAATAAGGCGTTTAATCTTAGTGAAAATTCTAAAATGGCTGCGCACCATGGTGGTAGTTTGAAAAAGGAATTGGATGTTCCTTTAATTATTAATAGATAAGTGGTATAATTAAGAAGGTAAAAGGAGCTGATTTTATGGCATGGCATGATGAAAGTCACATTATAGGTGAGAAGGTACAAGTAAAAAATGAAAAAGATATGGGTGTAATTACACGAATTGATTACGAAAGGGATTTAGTCTTTGTTCAATTTAAAAGAATGCGCGAAGAGTCATATCCTTATCCAGAAGCTTTTGAACAAGGCTATTTAGTAGTTAAATTAAGTAAATAAAAATGCACCACTGTTATCAGCGGTGCTTTCTTTTAATAAAAAAGTCACTTTAAGTGACATTTATTAGATGGTACAGCCTCAGGGGTTCGAACCCTGGACCCACAGATTAAGAGTCTGTTGCTCTACCGGCTGAGCTAAGGCTGCAAATTAACGATATTATAATAACACGATTAAAATAAAAAAACAATAAGGAAAAGTATCAATGATTATAAAAGAATTAAAAAAATACCAACCACTAGATGAATTTGAGAAAAATGATCAGAAACTAATGCTAATGGCTTATCAAATTTTTGAAGATGAGTTACTTAATAGGTTTCCGTTTTTTCACTTTACCGTCTCAGCAGTTATTTTTGATGAAACATATGCACAAGTTTTGTTTATGTTTCATAACATTTATCAAAGTTACGCTTGGATGGGTGGACATATGGATGGTAGTAGAGATTTAAAACAATCGATTATTAAGGAAGTATTTGAAGAAACTGGTCTTAAAAATATTGAATTTATTAAAGAGGGACCGGTTAGTTTAGAAATATTACCAGTAAATAGACATATTAAAAATGGTGAGGTAGTCTCTGCTCATGAGCACTACAATATCACTTATGCCATTAAGGCCTCAGTTTCAGAAAAACTAACTAATAATATTCAAGAAAGCAAAAACTTAAAGTGGCTTAACATTTCTGAACTACATAATTATGTTAGTGAAAAAGAAATGTTACCAATTTATAAGAAAATTATCGAAAGGGTAAAAAATGAAAAAATTAATTATTTTTGATTTAGATGGGACACTTTTAGATACGATAGATGATATTACAAATAGTGTCAATGAAGCATTAAAACATTTTTCTTATCCTTCTAGAACTACTAAAGAAGTTAAATACTTTTTAGGTTCGGGGCCACGACATTTACTTAATGAGAGTTTTGGAAAAATACTTACGGATGAAGAATATAATGAAGCATATGGGTATTATGATCAAAGATATTCTCTAAATAGTAAGGTTTATACTAAGCCTTATTTAGGAATTTATGAATTATTAAAAGAACTAAGAGGGAAATATAAATTGGCTGTTTGTTCAAACAAACAAGATAATATTACAAAGCAATTAATTAATGAAGTGTTTCCAAATACTTTTGATTATGTAGTAGGTACAGGTAGATTAGAAAGAAAACCTTCACCAGCAATGCCTAATTTAATTTTAAAAGAGCTAAATGTATTAGCTCACGAAGCTTACTTTGTTGGTGATACAGAGGTAGATATAATGACTGGTTTAAATGCCCAAATTGATGTAGTTGCAGTGTTGTGGGGCTTTAGAACTAAAACAGATTTAAGTGCCTTAAATCCAAAGTATTATATCAATGAACCAAAGGAATTATTAAGCATCCTTTAAGGAGCAGTATGTTTTTTGAAAAGAAATGGTGGAAAGAAGCTATTGGATATCAAATCTATCTTAGATCATTTAAAGATTCTAATAATGATGGAATTGGTGATATCAATGGTATTAGAGAAAAATTAGCTTATTTTAACTACTTAGGTGTTAATCTTTTATGGATTACCCCTTTTTACTTATCACCAATGGATGATAATGGTTATGACGTAGCTAATTTTAAAGAAGTAGATCCAAGTTATGGTACACTCGATGATTTTAAGAACTTAATTAATGAAGCTCACCAAAGGGGAATAAGAATTATTATTGATTTTGTAATGAACCACACCTCAGATGAACACCCTTGGTTTATTGAATCGAGAAAATCAAAAAATAACAAATACCGTAATTATTATTATTGGAGTGAAGGAAAAGAAGGAGATGGAACTTTTAAAGAACCCACTAATTGGGCTTCTTTCTTTGGAGGTTCAGCTTGGGAAAAAGACAATTTAACTAATGAGTACTATCTAAAAATATTTTCCAAGAAAATGCCTGATTTAAATTATAATAATAAAGAAGTAAGAGAAGAAATGAAAGAGATAGCGAAGTACTGGCTAAATCTAGGAGTAGATGGTTTTAGAATTGACGCTGTTGCTCATTTAGGTAAAAGCGAATTAAAGGATTCCCGATTAGTCAGTAAAGATAAATATAAAAAAGATTGGCGACAGTTTTCAAATTTAGAGGTGGTATTTGAATATTTAAAGGAGTTTGATGAAGAAGTTTTCTCTCAGTATGATATCGTAACGATTGGAGAAGTAGGTGGCGAAGCAACAACTAGAGAAGCTTTAAAATATACCAATTTAGAGAATGGGTCTTTGAAGATGGCCTTCAATTTTGACCACATTTGGAGTAATAATATCAATGAGATTACTAATGAAAGTGAAGAAATATCAATTGATTTAAAAAACTTAAAAGAAGTTTTTAATAAGTGGCAAACAGACTTATACAAGAAGTCATGGCTACCTATTTACTGGATGAATCATGATTTTCCTAGGCTGTTAAGTCAGTATGGCAATAAAGACGAGCGCTTCTTGTCTGGTTCAATGTTGGCGACTACGCTTTATTTTATGTGGGGAACACCTTTTGTTTACCAAGGAGAAGAAATTGGGATGAGTAATTATCCCTTTAAAAATAGTGCTGATTTTGATGATGTTAGCATTAAAGAAATATTAAATAATAAAGACTTAAATGATAATGATAAAAAAGAAGCTATTTATAAGCAATCATTAATAAGTAGAGATAATGCTAGAACAGTGATTAGTTGGGATGACTCTATTTATGGCGGTTTTTCTAGTCATAAACCTTGGTTTCATGTTCATCCTGATT
>CAYZTG010000003.1:0-10887 GCA_964481475.1 uncultured Acholeplasmataceae bacterium
TTAGGCATGCCGCCAGCGTTCATCCTGAGCCAGGATCAAACTCTCCATAATATATCTTAAGTTTATTATTTCAAATTTGTCTCAAGCTTCTTTTTTTTCTTTATTAATCTCTCAATAAGAATTTGTTTGTTTCGTTATTATTTTTTTATGCATATTTAGTTTTCAAAGAACTAGAACTTTTTCAAGCGCTCATACATTCTAACATTATAAAATTGGGTTGTCAACAAAATTAATTTCTATTTTTTTTACTACTTAAAATATTAAGAATTTTGGAATGTATTTTTTGGCAACCTTTATCATTCTATAATAGAGACTTCCTCTTGTCAATAGATAAAGTTAATTATTTTAAAAAAATATCCTTTCAACAATCTAACTTGCCTAAATTTATATTATTATTTATTAATTATATTATATTTACTAATTATATGTATTAGCTCTTCAAAAACAGATGTAAAGCTTTTGTAAATGTATTGTAAGTTATGTTGTTAGCTCTCTCTTATATTGATAATATACTATTGTATTAAATAAATAATTATATTAAATGGAGGGATTTAAAAAAATGAAGAAATTTTTTATTTTTTTGGCGCTTTTATTAACTTCAATCTTTATTGTTGGATGTAATAAAGATAGTGATGAAATTAAGGGGCCAGATGATTCGGGGACTTTGAAACCAGATGATAATGAAGACAAAGAAAAAGAGATTAAAAAACATCTTATTTTAGATAAAAATGGAGATTTTGGCGGAACATTTGACGTTGATTTATACGGGGCGGGGGCGCCTTTGAACGGTGAATTTGATAATTTAGAAACGCCATACTACTTGATTAACGATTATTATAATATGGAATCAACCAATGAACGTACTATTTTCACTAACTTTAAGCCTTATCAACAAACGATGAAGGATACAAGTGGAATTGCTTCTGCATTAATGATCTTAAATCACTTTGGTGAAGATGTTCAAAATGAATATAACGAAGTTAATCTTGTAAATATGTATGAAGATCTCAACGGTTCTGAAATTTATGGAAATGGAACAGACGCTGCTGGCCTAAAGAAGTTGTTCAATGAAGTTGGTTACACTGCAGTAGTTGGAGGATATCTAAATGTAGGAAGTTCTACTGCTGATCAAATAGATAACTTTAATAAATGGATGATGAACCATCTAAACAATGGTAGATTCATTATGTTAAGATACCAAGATAATATTGATTTTGAATGGAATGTTGTTGTTGGTTTAGACACAATGGGAACAACTACTAATGTACGCGATAAAGTAATTATCTTTGGAACACCAAATGATAACTACGATCATTTCCAAGATGGTTATACAGTCTTTACTTCTGGAAGAATCTTTAGATGGTGGCAAGATGTTTCTAAATCAGGGAACTTCACTGACCAGTTTGATTGTTTAGTTGTTTACCCTGAAACTCAAAGAATTATTAACCGTGTTGAGGAAGTAAGAGAAATAACACAAGTTGTCCCAGAAAGACACCTAATACTAAATGCTGATGGAAGCTTCGGTGGCTCAACTAATGAAGCACTTTATGGAAAAGTTAACTATAAAAACGGCGAAGCAGATGTTCTTCATTCAAATTATTATAAATTTATTGATTACTATAATATGGAAAGTACAGAAACAAGATTAATTCTCCCTCAATATAAGGCTTATCAACAAACCATGGCCTCTTCTTGTGGAATAGCAACCTTACTAGCTGCTCTTAATTATTATGGCGTTGATACAGATACCTATAACGAAGTATTTTTAGTAGAAAGATATCAAGAAATAAATAATGCGATTATTAAAAACGCTGGTGTTGGTAGTGTCGGTTTAAGAAATCTAGCTCAAGACTTAGGTTTTAAAGGTGAGGCAAAATCTTATTCAAAGGCAAATTATGTAGATGAAAATTCAATGATCTTTAGTACCTATGAATCATTTGTTACTTGGGTTAAGAGCCATCTTTCTGAAAATAGACCTTTACCTATCTCATGGAGACCTCATAGTGGACACTGGCAAGCAATAATTGGCTATGATGATATGGGGACTGATAACATTTATGATGATGTAATTGTCTTAGCAGACTCATCAGACAACTGGGATCATTATCAAGATGGTTATAATACGCATGCGGCAACTTTGTTTTACCACCAATGGTACAACGGAAGTTTTACATATAACCAACAATATATGATTTTATTTCTTAATTAAAAGTAATTAATTTTGATTATAAGTTAGTTATTAACTGCTCCTTTTTAAAGAAAAAGACCTATCTCTGGATTAGAGGATTAGGTCTTTTTCTTTATCTCCATAATAAAAACCTCCAAGCGGAGGTTTTCAATTATTAATATCCTTTATACCTAAATCTTATCTACTTCATTAAATGCTTGAACTGCTTCTAAAAGTGCTTGTTCTACTCCCTCAACAGTTTCAGATTCATTAATAGCTAAAAGTCCATTAGTTAAAAGCTCACCATTAATTAAATCCCAATTTTCTTCTGTATAGTTTTCTTTTACTAAAGTTCCTAAATGTTCATTTAAAGAAGCAACAGCCGCTTGTTTCGCCTCAGTTAAAGGATCTACTTCTGCGGGAATAATATGTTCAATATCTAATATAACGAATTGATGATAATATGCATTACCCCCAGTATACATTAAATAAACTTCACCTTTATACTCTATTCCTGGATAAGTCCCAGCAATATCTTCGTGATTTTCTTCATTAATTCCAAACATTAAATCAGTCCAACCTTCACCAATATTATTTGATACATAATTATTTCTAAGAACCGGTGGAAGACCATTGACTTTAATTGAATCGTAATTACTATTATTAGGATCTAAGGTGAATCTGTTGTAGTAGGTAGAATGTGTAGCACCATATTTATTACTATACATATTTGTTGTAATCTTAATAAATTGATATGAAGGTCCATCATTAATTAAGTTGATTAAATCATCTTGATTAGCAATTTTAATTACATTTTCTAAATCAAAAACAACTTCATTATCACTAGATGCAATTACTAAATCTGAAAGATAACTTAAATGAACTTTACCAATCTCATTAGCTGTTGCCGATTTTACAATTGTTCCATTAAATTCAATAATATCGCCTTTACTAACGGTATATGCGGGAAATGTTCCTGGCATACTTCTAACACCTATATATTCAAAAGTAACTAAATCTTTAATTATTATTTCTAAACCATTATTATTTCCATTACCAGTAGTTCCTACGACTAATCCAGTAAATACCAATTCAGTTCCAACAGAAAAATCTTTAACTTCACTAACATTTACCGGTGGTCTTTTAACAACTGAAACATTAAAGGTTAAAGTGTATGTTTCTCCCGCATATAAATACTCTATATTTAACTCTAACTTTACAGTTTCTTGTTCACTAGTAAAACCAGTAACCATTTCTAAAACTAACTCAACCTCAAAAACGACTTCCCCATTTAATTTAAAGACCATCTTACCACCCGATAAATCAAGTTCTTCATTAACGAAGTATTTTACTTTATTTGGGGTAACTAGTTCTACATCATAAACGATAATTGATTCTACATTTCTAAGAACACCTTTTGCTTCCTCTAATAAAGAAGCAACTTCTTCAACTGTATTTGCTCCATCAATAAGTAAGAGTGCTGAATCAAAAGCAGAACCATTTAATACTTCCCAGTTTTCTTTAGTATAATTTGATTCATCAAAACTAAGGAGATATTCACCTAGTTCAACTACTGCAGCCGCTTTTGCCTCATTAAGTTTTTTGCCTGGAGTTGGTAAAATATGTTCCATTTCAAAAATAATGAACTGATAATAATAAGCATTCCCCCCTAAAAACAAGACATAAACTTCCCCTTCATATTCTATTCCTGGATAAGTTGCTTTAACATCACCAAAGTTTTCTGCATTAATACCAAACATAAGATCAGTCCAGTCTTGACCAATATTATTTTTAGAATAATCATTTTTAAGGGCTAAAGTTAAGCCATTTATTCTAATTGATTCAAGGGTATTATTATTAGGATCTAAAGTGAATCTATTATTATATGTATCATAGGCTGTCCCATATTTATTACTATAAATACTAGTTGTTATTTTAACAAACTTATAATAATTATCACTATTAACTAAATTCTCAATCTCACTTTGATTGTTAATTTTTAACGCATTATCTAAATCAAATAATACTTCATTATTAGAAGAAACCACCTTTAAATCACTAATATAGGACAATACTTTTTTACCTATTTCTGCTTTTGTAGTTGCTTCAACAACAGTTGCTCTAAACTCAATAATATCTCCTTTAGAAACATCATAATTTTGATATCCATTTGGCATCTTTCTTATCCCTATATACTCAAATGTTTCTAAGTCTTTAATAATTACTTCGTCTCCACCAACGTTTCCGTTATGTCCTGTTCCAATAACCAACCCTCTAAAGATTGATTCAGTACCTACTGTTGCATCTTTTACTTCACTAACATCATAAGCAACAACATCAATTAAAAATGAACTTGTATATTCTTTTCCTGAAAATGTATAAGTAATAGTTAAAACAAGTTCTTCAGTTAGTGAACTTGTGTCAAAACCAGTAATTAGATGTGTTGATAATTCTGTTTCATGTTCAACAACACCATCAAGTTTAAAAATAATTTTACCGCCTGTTAAATCAAGTTCTTCATTAGCACGATAAATAGTTTTTGTCGGTAATACAAACTCAACATCATAAGTAACTGACACAATAACTTCTACATTATTAATTAAAGATTTTGCTTTATTAAGGGCATTTTCTACTTCTTTAAGTGTTTTGGCATTATTAATAGCTTCAAGCCCTTCACTTAGTAGTTCATTTGTAATTAACGACCAATTCTCATTAGTATAATTAGTTTCAACTAAACTATCTACATGTTCGTTTAAATTAATTACTGCCTCCTCTTTTGCTTCAACTAAAGTTTCATCGATAGCAGGAATAATATGTTCAATATCTAAGATAACAAATTGGTGATAATATGAATTGCCTCCAGTATACATTAAATAAACTTCACCCTTATATTCAATTCCAGGGAAAGCAGCTGGTGTTTTAGCATAATTTTCTTCATTTAAGCCAAACATAAGATCTGTCCATCCACTACCAATATTGTTTGACGAATGACTATTTCTAATTACTGCTGTTTTACCATCAATTTGAATCTTAGCTAATGAGTTATTATCCTTATCTAAAGTAAATCTATTATAATAAGTATTATAGTCAGAACCATACTTATTGCTATAGATATTCGTAGTTATTTTAATAAATTGATAAGAAGGACCAGCAGTTATTAAGTTAACTAAATCTGCTTGATTAGCTACTTCTAAAGCATTTTCTAAATCAAAAGTAATCAAATTATTTTGTGATTTGATAGTTAAACGTTCATCATACTCAAGATAAACTTTATCTAATTCACCTACTGTAAGTGAGGATTTCAAAAAACCTGCAAGTTCAATGATATCTCCCTTTTTAACAGTATATACAGGAAATGTCCCAGGCAACTTTCTAACACCTATATATGCGAAAGTTTCTAAATCTTTAATAATTACCTCTTCCCCACCAATATTACCATTATGAGTCGTTCCAACAACAACTCCAGTAACTAATACTGATTCTCCCACTTTATAATCTTTAAGATCAGAAACATTCGCTAAAACTTCTTCTTTTTTAACAATCGTAACAATGAATTCTTCTTGGTAAACAACATTTTGGTTTTTTAAGAATGAAACCTTTATTATTACATCACTATCTTCAAACGTTCTAATAACACTAGCGGTTGTCCCTTCAAGCGTAATACCTGTTCCTTGAATTACTGTCCAATTAACTAAATATTCTGAACCCACCTCAGTTTCAATTATTGTAAAATCTTCTGTTGTTCTTTTAGGAATTTCAACTGTTGATAACCTGTTTTTTGCATACTCAACATCAAGGTTATAAACCTTATTAAGTTCTGCCATAGCTTGATTAAAAGCCTGATTAGCTAAAGCTATTGTAGTCGCATTATTAATTACTGTTTTCTTTGTAGTAATTAACTCTTGTAACTCTAACCATTTTTCTGCACTATAATTTGTCTCATCACCATAAGCTTCTAATTGTTTAACCAATTTAGACTTATGTTCTTCTAAAACTCCAGCATTGTTTTCAACTTTGTCAAGATCAGCTTTTGCCTTTAAAACGATAGCATCAATATCTTTAGAAGTTTTGGCTTCATAAATATCAACTTTCGCTTCAGCAATTATTCCTTTAATGACTATCACATTTTCTGCTGAATAATCTTCTTCATTAACATACCTTTCCACTTCATTAATTGCTTGTTGTTTGAGATCTGATAAATTATTCTTATCATTACAACCAGCAATTACGAGCAAAAAGGACAGTATGAAAACTGTAGTTAATACTTTTAAAACATTTTTTTTCATTAATATTTTCTCCCTTTTCCCTAAAATACATAAATATTAAAAACATAAATCTTTTAAATAATTTATTATATTTCGCTTGTACATACGAAATATATCATAATGAAAAGTCCTCCTCTATCTCGTTTTGTAAAGGCAGTGTAAACATTTAACATTGCTAAGGTAAATAGTCTTTCAAGGAATGTCTATTTTAATAAAAAGAGCCCTAAATTTAGGACTCTTTTCTCTATTCTTTACTTACTTATAAATTAGCTCTTTATTACCTGTTGTAATACCACGGTTACTATCTGCAACTACAGTTCTATCAAACTTCCCGCCATTAATTATTACTTTAATGTCACCATAAACATCGCCATAATTGCTGCCTCCATAGACACCTATGCGGAAGTCACCATCATATATTGTCAGTAAAATATTCCCATTAACAAACCCATTAGGTAATGATTCATCAGATGAATCAGCTTGATAGACTCCACCATAAAACATATTTAAATACGTTCCTCCATAAATCTCCACCTCAATATTACCTGCTGTAACTCCACGATAATTAGCGCCAATTAAGTTACGCCAAACTCCATCTCTTACAATAAGTTTAACATCACCTTCAAATAACCCTTTATACTTACCACCAGCAATTGACGGATAAAAACCATTAGAATCTAAAGTTTTAACTCCTTCTCCCATTTCAAGCAAATGCCCTTGAGCAACAAATAATCTTGAAAATTCTACCGAACTATTTCTAAGAGTAATGTTTTCAAAAATTGTCGGCCCATTTAATAACATATTTCTATATAAGTTAAAAACAGCACCACTTTTTCGATAATCAACACTCTTATCTCCATCATTATAAAGACTAGTTATTTTTACTAAGCCCTCATGATGTGGTAAAACATCATAAAGTTCTGAATGATTTACTGCACCACTAATTATAATCGTTCCAGCTCCGCTAAGGTCATGTTTTAAGAGTAACTCAAAAGCTTTTGTTAATGTTCTAACTGCCTTCAAATCTGAGAGACCGTCATTTTGATCATTACCATCTTCACGGACAAAAATGACATTGCCTTTTTCTTCTAAGTTATCTATTACTCTTACATAAGTAGTTACAGAAATATTTTTTTGTTCACTACTCGTAAATCTAATTATTTGCAAACCAGCAACTTTATTATCATATGTTTCAATCATATTTTGAGTAATTTTTAGATACTCACTTGTTCCATTTAAAGCAGTTATTTTAAAATATAAATTATCTAGCTTTAATTCTTGATTTATTTCACCTATTAAAGGACTGTTTACATTTTTATAATTAGCACCTTCTTTAATTACTAATGTTGTTTTATTCTCAATAAGATCATTTGAATTTCCATAAAACTTATAAATCGGTAAATTGTTTTGATAATCTTTTGTAAGAAAACCTGCTCCATAAAGTGAAGAATGATGAGCATTTCTATTATTAGTTCCTAAATCACCATCATCGCCTAGATTAGTATCAATAATATCTTGTTCTAACAAATAAGCTACAAGCAGTCCCCTTAATTGATTTACTGGAATATAATAAGCTCCTTCTGAAAAGCTAGTTTCTAAATCAATTTCTTTAGTATTAGCTACTATTTCAACACTTGTTTTACTAGCATTACTTGCCGCTAATCTTCTTGGGAAAGTGTCAAACTCTGTAATCTTTATTTGCTTAACGCTTAGATTAGTGAGGTCTCTTACATAATAATATTCGATTTGATGATTATCAAAAATCTCTTTTAGTGTTGTGTTACTAGCACCAATGCCTGACCTTGCATAAAAGGCAGTCGCATCAATAAAATAACCCTTAGGTAAATCTCTTGATGAAGCGATAGTATCATGATAGTTTAAGGTTCTAATATTATTTTCTGTACTAATTGTGCCATCATAATAAAACCTTCCATTTGTACCAACACCATCAATATCAAGTGTATCACCATAACCTGTTAAACCACTTCTAGTCGTTTCAAGATTTAAAATAAAGTTACCGTTTCTTAAATCTTGTCTTCTTCTTTCCACCATCCCTAAAACTGAATCACTTTTTGTTAAATCAAAATAAGCATCGACAGTTTCATTTAGTCGATAATTTTTATTTGAAAGATTTAAATCAAAACTAAAGTTTCTAGCATCCATAATAACTTTATCTGTTAATGATTTAACAGCAGTTACATAAGAATAAACTCTTCTAGGATAATAATCTAATCCAATCGCGGTCCCTCTTACTTCCACTAAGACATTCAGCGCACCAGTTAAAGAATGATAGGAAGAACCATTAGCGACTCCAGCTGAAGAATTATAAGGGAATGCAATGAAACCTTCTTGAGCTAATTTTTGAAAAGCATAAGGAATTAATTGACTATTATTATACATCGCTAGTTCACTACCTGTTGTATTAAAAGTTTTAGTCCCTAACTGAACATCACTTCTTTGGAAACCATTTTCTCTTAGAGAAATATCCCCAACTAATTCATGACCATCAATAACTAAGTCAGCCATAAAATGATAATAGACATTTGCCATTGCTATGTTTTCTGGTGTTTGTAAAATTAATTTATCTCTATTGGGATCAATTTGCCTAGTTTGTTGAAATCTTGTTACTTCATGTGAACCATCAACATTTATACGTGGAACAATAAAAAATGTAGCATTGTCAAAAAGTTCATCCATTGATCCAATTGCTGAGGTAACTCCATCGACATAAGTTCCTTTTGCTAATTGATAAATAATTGCTAACTCTCCTTCTGCTGGAGTTTGTTCACTTCCATGAACGTTAGCCATATGCATTATTCTCGCTTTTTGATTATTCACAGCATCTAAACTGGCAACTTTTAAAGCTTCTTCAAAACCTAAACCTTTCACATTTGCTGTTGTAAATAAAACACCATAAATGGGGAAATTATTTTTCTCAGAATAACCTACTTCATATAAATACATATATTTATTGTACGCATAATTGCCTACTAAAAGCTCCTCTAAAAATGAAGTAATTTCATAAATTGTACTATATTGGTGAGTCTTTCCTTTAGCTAATCTCATTAAAGCAGGCGTTTGGTACTTATCAATGTCATTATAACTTGTTAAATTTCCTGTTCCTCTTAAACCATCTTCAGCAGTAATCTCATCATTTAAAAGAGTTATTGGACCATCCCTTTCAGAACCGGTGTTAGCTCTTAACCCTTCGTAAGAATTAATATATAAACTAGTACTATTTTCTTTAGAAAAAAGCACTTTTTCTTCTGTAATTAGTAAAACTTTATCATACTCTACATAATACATTTCCGCCTTATTTCTTAAAGAATAACAATATACGCCAGGTTTTAAAGTATATGTACCATCACTATTTCTAGTTACTTTTTCTCCTGAAATATCAAATGATTGATAAACATTAATAAAAGCTTTGTCAGTTTGATAGTTTTCAAAAAAGACTTTTACTTCTCCATCTTTTGCTTGTTCATAGGACTTTCTCCATAAAGCATTTAAAGACATCGAAACATAAACTTCATTAGAAAAATTGAACTCTTCATGATTGAAATACCATCCCCCAAACTCATAACCATCTCTTATTGGAGTACTAGGAGCATTTACTTTATAACCAATCAAAACATCTTCAACATCAATTTTATTATCATAACCATAATCAAAACTAACTCTAACAACCTTTACTTCTTCCCACTTCGCAGTTAAAACTAAGTCTTTTTTAATTTTAGTAGAAAAAGAAAACTTATCGTCTTCAATAAACCATCCTTTAAACTCATAACCAATCTTTTCTAATAACGGCGGTTCAATTGCCCTTTCATTTTTAACAACCAATTGCTTTTCAACAACTAAATCATCAAAGCCCGTTATGAAACTTACTATACATTTTTCTTCTACCTGTTTATTCTTGCAGGAAACTAAAGCGATACTAACTAATAGAGTTAAAACAAATAAAATAACTCTTCTCATCTTATTCACCAAAAATAAAATCTTCTACACTAAAAACTTGTAAATATGTATAGCTATTATCTGTTTTGTGTGGAGAAACATAGATAACTCCTGTTTTGCTAAATCCTGGTAACTTAGTTCCTGGATAATTATCAACTGTAATACCTAAAAGATCTTCAAACCAGTTCGTTCCCAAATTAGTTTTATTTGCGTTATCATTTAAAACTACTATTTTCTTCCCTTCAACTCTAATATCATCCGTTACTGCTGCACCACTATTCATAGTAAGTCTTGCATGATGATTTCCTGTTGTTTGAAACGCAAGCCAGTTAGAAGTATAATAATAAGTTCCTGTAATTGCATAAACTTGACCATACTTAATATCAACGTTTCCAAATGCCTTCACAAATTCTTCATGACTCGTAATTGCTATAGCATTTTTTCGGTAATCTAATAGTTCATTATCATTAGAAATAACTTCAAGACCACTTTCATATTCTA
>CAYZTG010000003.1:10987-65122 GCA_964481475.1 uncultured Acholeplasmataceae bacterium
CTTAGCAGTTAAGACAATATCATCAAGAATCGCTTGACTAAAATCAAACTCCACATCATCTATATACCAACCCACTAAAATAAAGCCTTCTTTAACTGGATTAATTGGTCTACTTACAACATCATCTTGATTAACAAACTCTTCATGGTATAACTCTTCATCAACCATAAAGTTTACTACATACTCTTTTACTTGCCCAACAACTTCCCATTTAGCAACTAAAGTTAAATGCCCTTCAACTACCTTTTCGAAATCATATTCATTATCATTTAAAAACCAACCTAAAAACTCATAACCGTCTCTAATCGGATCTAAAGGTTTTGATAACTTATTACCTTCAATAACCATTTCACTTGTCTTAATTAAGTCATAATTATAATCAAACTCAACGATATTTCCAAAAATAAAGTCCTCTTGCTTAAATACTTGTAGATATGTAAAACTAGCATCTGTTTTATGAGGTGAAACATAAATTATTCCTGTTTTACTAAAACCAGGGTATTTTACTCCAGGATAATTATCTTTAGTAATACCTAAAATATCTTCAAACCAGTTCGTTCCTAAATTAGCCTTATTTGCGTTATCATTTAATACTAGAATTCTTCCATTACCAACTTCTAATCCATTCTTACTATTAGCTGTTGAGTTCATATGAAGTCTTGCATGATGATTACCAGTAGTTTGAAATGATGCCCAGTTTGAATTGTAGTAATAAGTTCCTGTAATTGCGTAAACTTGTCCATATTTAATGTTTTCTTCACTAAATGCACTAACTAACTCTTCATGTGTTTCAATAACAATCGCCTTATTATAATAATCTAATAGTTCATTATCATTAGAAATAACTTCAAGACCACTTTCATATTCTAAATAATGTTTATTAATCAAATTACCACTTGTTTCTAGTTTTAAAGTTGCTTTAAAAATAATTAAATCACCAATATTATATAAAGTTCCCAAACCTAATAAACCATCTAATAACATTGTTTCGCCTGTTAAACTATCTTGAAGGTAAATTCTTTCTAAAACACCTGAATTACTATATCCACCACTTAAGACTAAAGCTTCTACATAATATGACTCATCATAGTTATTTTCCTTAATCATATCAGTTAAACTATATAATACTTCCCACTTAGCAGTTAAGACAATATCATCAAGAATCGCTTGACTAAAATCAAACTCCACAGCATCTATATACCAGCCCACAAAGACAAATCCTTGATAGATTGGCTTATCTGGAATAGAAACAAAGTCGCCTTTTTCTAATTCCAAACTTTCAATACTTAAACCTTCTTTATCTAATTCAAAATGGACAAAAACTTTATTTTCCTCTGAAATATCTCCTATTGTTTTCCATCTTGGTACTAAAACAATGTCATTTCTAATTGGTGTTTCAAAATCAAATAAAAACCCATCTAAATACCAACCTAAAAACTCATAACCATCTCTTACTGGCGTTGTAGGTTCATCAACAGTATTATTGTTAACAACTTCAAAAACTTCTACCTTATGCTCTTCTTCAAAGGAATAATCAAAAGTAACATTATATTTTAATTCAATAAAATCATCTGGAGTTAGTACACTTAAATAATAAAAAGCATCTGTCGAATTTTTTAAAATTGCATAAAAACCGCCTTCTTTTTTAACTCCTGGATAACCTGTTCCCGGATAATTATCTGGAGACATTCCTAGTATTTCACTAAACCAATCTTCTCCTAATAACACTCTATTACCATTATCATTTAAAACTACGATTTTTCCACCATAAGTAATGTCCTCTTTTGTATTAGCTAAACCATTAAGATGGATTCTTGCGTTTTGATTTCCACCAACTTGGTAGTTAGTCCAATTGGAATTATAATAATACGTTCCTTTAATAAACAAGACTTGACCATACTTAAGTTTTTCTTCACTAAAAGCGGCCAACATCTCTTCATGACTAGTAATTTCTATTACGTCCTCTTTATAATCAAAAAGAGAATTTCCACTTGAAACGACACTTATACCAGAATCATATGCTAAATAGACTTTTCCAACTTCAGCGCCTTCTTCAACTTTTGTTAAGACAGCATCGAATCTTATTAAATCACCAATTTGGATAGTTGAACCTAAAACATTTATTCCTGTTAAAATAGCCAATTGACCACTATTTAAATCTTGAATATAAATATTTTGCAAAGCTTTAGTAGTACTATATCCACCATTTAAAACTAATCCCTCAACTGTACTTATCTCCCCATAATTAGCTCTTTTTAAAACCTCACCTACTGAAAGAGCTTTTCTACCAAAACTAGCAACAAGAGTAAAACTTCGTGTCACTAAGCTCTCAAAATCATAGTTAGTATTGCCTAAGTACCAACCTAGAAATTCATATCCATCCAACTCAGGAATAGGTGGAATAGCAAGTTTTTCTCCTCTTTCTACCTCAACTGTATCAATAACTGAACCATCTCTTCGTGTAAAAGTAATTGTAAAAACACTTATCGTTATTTCTTCAAATGTAACTACTACTTCTAAATCTTCTTTGACTATAATTTCAAGTATGTTGTTTACTAAATCCTCTACTCTTTCAACCCCGTTTATCTTAAAGGAACTAATAGTAAAGTTATTAGGGACAGTCACACTTAATTTAACATTAGTATCTTTAGCAACACTATTAAGATTTGTAACGTTAGCCAAGACCCCTTCTGAGAGAGTAATTTTATAAGTTTTAACTAACTCCTCCCACTCAGCCACCAAGATCAAGTCTTTTGTAACGGGATCAATAAACTCATACTTCTCTCCGTTTAAAAACCACCCTAAAAATCTATACCCTTCTCGCGTAGGCTCATTAGGTTCATTTAATACTTCATTTTCGCCAACAAAATCAGACTCTATTTCTTGTGTTCCATAATTAAGATCATACTTAACTTCGTACTTTTTTTGACCACAAGAAACTAAAAAAATGCTTATTAAAATAAAGCTAATTGTTAAAAAGTTTTTTCTCATTTTCTTTCTCCTATTTATTTTTTTTATTATTATTCGCAACCGCGAAATAATTACTCATCACCATTAGATTAAAATCACATCTTACATTACCAATAATCAAAATCTTTATCTATCACTAATGTAAAGCCTTTGAATAACGATTGTAAATTATTAGTAATAATGTAAAATTTTAATAAATAAATTGTTTGCTAATTGTTATTTATTAACAAAAGGTGCTAGATTGATTGAAAAAAAATAGTTTATATCATAAAATGATATGTGGGTGATGACATGAGAAAAATAGAATTAGAATTAATCAAAAATTCTGTGCGAGATTTATTAGTTGATGCTGCAAGGAATGTTAATGATGATTTA
Organism: uncultured Acholeplasmataceae bacterium; assembly: GCA_964481475.1. Taxonomy (GTDB): domain Bacteria; phylum Bacillota_I; class Bacilli_A; order Acholeplasmatales; family UBA5453; genus DUQU01. Next base: position 14,333 of record CAYZTG010000003.1, read on the forward strand.
TTGTTAGCTTTAGAACAAGCATTAGAACAAGAAGTATCCGATGTGGGAAAAAGTGTTTTACAACAAATCATTGATAACGACCTTTTAGCAAAGAAAAAAGCTGTACCAATGTGTCAAGATACTGGTGTAGCTATTGTGATGATGGAAATAGGTAGTGAGGTTTGGTTTGAAGGTGATCTAACTGCGACGGTAAACGAAGGTGTTAGAGAAGCTTATGTTGGTCATTTCTTAAGAAGATCAGTTGTGAAACATCCTTTTGATCGAGTAAATACAGGTGATAATACACCAGCCGTTTTACATACTAAAATTGTTCCAGGTGATAAGGTTAAAATAACTGTAGCTCCTAAAGGTGCTGGTAGTGAAAATATGAGTTTAGTTAAGATGTTAATTCCTTCTGATGGAGTTGAAGGAGTTAAGAAATTAGTTTTAGATACAATCTTTGAGAGTGGTGGTAAACCATGTCCACCAATAATCGTTGGAATTGGAATTGGCGGAAACTTTGAAACTAGTGCAATTATGGCTAAAGAGGCTGTAATGCGTGATATTTTTGATGAATCAACCGACCCAATCGCTAGAGAACTCGAAAAAGAATGGTTAAAAGAAATTAATGATTTAGGTGTTGGACCAATGGGATTTGGTGGTAAAGTAACTGCTTTAGCTGTCAAAATCAACGTTGGTGCCTGCCATATTGCAAGCTTGCCAGTAGCAATTAATATTCAATGCCATGCCGCAAGACATAAATCAATAGTTTTATAAGGAGGATATTATGGAACTTAAAACACCTATTAGTTTAGAAACTTTGAAAACATTAAAAGCCGGTGATGTTGTCTACATTACTGGAGTAATTTATACAGGTAGAGACGCTGCCCACAAAAAGATGGCTGATTTAGTTACTGAAGGCAAAGAATTACCTTTTAAACCTGAAAGTAACGTTATCTATTATGTTGGTCCTAGCCCAACAAGACCTGGAGATGTAATTGGTTCTGCGGGACCTACTTCTGCTTATCGAATGGATGCTTATTTAGAAAAAGTAATGCCTTTCTTTAATATCTCAATTGGTAAAGGACCCCGTGATAAAAAAGTTCTTGATATTTTAGAAGATAAGGGCTTATACTTATCAGCAACTGGTGGAGCGGCAGCTTTAATTAGTGAATCCATTAAAAAAAGCGAGGTCATCGCTTTCCCTGAACTAGGCCCTGAAGCAATCCATCGTTTTGAAGTAGTCAAGTTTCCTGCTATCGTAACTTACGATGCCCACAGAAATGATTTACTTTTAGAAGGTATTAATAAATATTCAAAGTATAATAAATAAATTAAAAGCGGATTTAAAACAATCCGCTTTTTTTTATAAAATTATTTTAGATAACCTTTTTTATTAATAAAATACATCAACATCACTGCAATTAAAATATCTGCACTACCACCAAAACTCATATTATTGTTAATGCATTCATCACTAATCTCTTCAACTTGTCTTTGGTTAAATTTCGTTATTGAACTAATTTTATCAACCCATTTAAGATAATCTTCCATTGTCTTAGCTCTCTTTAAAGCTACTGTATCCTTCTTACCTTTAATAATATGAATTAAAGTCATTGTTAAAGATTCATTATTTATTTCATTAAAATTTTCTAAATAACTTGTTGCTTCGTAAACTGAAGGGATACCATAATAGACTTCATGTCTAATTGTATACATTCCAAATTGTTGATAAGCATAGATACCATAAGTGTTCGCCATGCCCTCAAGTTCGGCTAAAATATTTTTTGAAATTGATTTTATTATTTCTTGATAACTCAAGTTTTGGTTTTGATGATAATAACCTAAAGCATATAACATTACACCAATTAAAAAGATTGCTCCTTTATAAGTATTAGCTCCTTTAGTACTTTTAAACATCGCTTTCTCAGCATTAATACCTATTTCTCTAATCTTATCAAAACCCTTTTTAATATTTATTGTAGTATAACCAGTTGTATAAATATCTAATAGATAAGGTAAAATTACACTAAGAGAATCAACCATTATTTTGTAATTCATATCAAGATGCGAGCCATTAGAAAAGGGTGTTACTAAACCAAATTTAGGATGTACATTTAACTCAGTAAGAAATGCTTGAACGATTATTTCTTTGAGATCATCTTTAAAATAATCATTACTAGTTTTAATTATATGTGTTTTTAACTCAGCAACCGTATGATTCATATTTTTCATACATACCCAAGCTTCTTTATCGCATAACAAACATTTTCTTTGCGGTAAATTAGACTCTTTTCTTGTGTGAGTTTTAGTTTTACTATAAACATCAATATCAATAAATCTTCCTAAAGGATGATTATCTTCTAAATCAATAAAACTCTTTTTTAATTTACTAACTGATTCCTTAAAATCATAGTAGATATAATAAGGACCATCATGCGAATTGTAAAATTCACTTTTCGTTTTTTTAAGTTTATTTAAGACTTTCTTATTAAAAAAAGCCAAAAGCAAATAAACTTCTTTAAAAGTCTTTTCATCTCCTGGCATATTAGCTTTTAATACTATTGCAGTATTATATTCATTTATTATTTGTTTTACTTTATAAAACCTTTTTTCTCTATCATCTAAGATAAGCGACATTATTTATTCCTTAAAGGCTTATATAAACTATCAATAATTGTCCCATCACGGTATTGAACTACTCCAACAACTTCCTTTGAAGAAGGTATTTCTCTTGGGACACCAGTCAATTGATAAGCCTGGTCTCTTAACTCTTCAATAGTTTTTAAATTAACCGTTGTCTCTTTTAATTTATCAATTAAATCTTGTCTTTTTGGATTAACTGCTATTCCTCTTTCGGTAACTAAAATATCTATATCTTCTCCTGGAGTAGTAATTGTTTTAACATTTTCCTTAATAATGGGAATTCTTGTTTTAACTAGTTGTGTAACAATAACTGTTACTCCGCAGCCATTCGCAACATCGGCATGTCCCCCAGAACCACCAATAATATTTCCATAAGAATCGGTTGTAACATTAACATTAAAATTAAGATCAATTTCTGTTGCGCCAAGAATTGCAAAATCAAGTTTATTAACAATAGGATCTTCATGGAATGGATTTGCATATTTAGAAGCAGAGATTAATTTGTGATTTTCATTTACTTGTGCAGAGTACACTGCCCATAAATCAAAACATTGGACATCATAAAGTCTTTCTACTAAATGATTTTTAAGCATATTAACAAAATAACCTGTAATTCCCCCTGAAACAAACGATCCCGTAATTGTCCGTTCTTCCATAATCAAATTAACTTCATTGGCAACTGCTAGAGAAACGCCACCTGCCCCTGTTTGCATACTAAAACCATCTTTAATTAAGCCAAGTTCATCAAGAACTTTAGCTGCATCTTTGGCAATTTTTAAACCAACAGGATCTCTAGTTATTTGAGTTGTCCCTGAGACAATTTCTTGTTGCACTCCAATTTCATCCATCACAATAATATAGTCAACATACTTACCGTCAATTTCATATTCACCTGGATGCTCATCAACTAAATTATCTGTAACCAAAACAACTGTTTTCGCATGCTTAACATCACTAATTGCATAACCTATCGAACCAAAAGCATTTTTCCCATGTCTTCCACTTGCATTACCATTTTTATCTACACAAGATGCTGCCATAAAAGCTACGTCAATAACAATTTCACCTTGTTCTATCGCTCTTGGTCTACCACCATGAGTTTGCATTACTAGTAATTCTTCTAATTTACCGGCAAGAATGGCATCTGAAACTGGGCCATTCAAATAGTTAGTATAAATCTTAGTAACTTGGTTATTTTCTATATAATTTACTAGCGGCTCATGAACCGGAAAGATTGATGAAACTGCTAAATGAATATTTTTAAGATTGCTTTTAAATACTTCACTTAAAACATTATTTAAAACATGGTCTCCGTTTCTTAAATGATGATGGAAAGAAAATGTCATGTTATCTTTTAAATTTAGTTTGGCAATTATTTCACTAATTGTTCCAACTTCTTTAGTAGTCTTAGTTGATAATACTTCCGAAACATTTTTATTTGGTAATGTTTTATAGTGTTCACTATTAACAAAGGGTAAATAACCTTTAGGAATATCTCTATTTAAACTATTTTTCATTTATTTCTCTCCAATTTAAAATATCTTGCTTTTAAAATAACATTTTGCGCTCTTTCAATAATTGGTCTATCAATCATTTTTCCATCTAAACTAAATACTCCTAAACCAACTTTTTGGGCTTCTTCAAACCCTTTTAAAACTCTTTTAGCATAATCAATATCAAATGTGCTCGGCGAAAAAACTTCGTTTATAGCACGAGCTTGACGGGGATGAATACAAGCTTTGGCATTCATTCCTAATAATTTTGCTCTTTTTGCATCTTTTAATAACCCTTCATCATCATTAACATCAGTAAATGGTGTGTCGATTGCATCTTTTTTATATGATTTTGCTGCAATCACAATTTTACTTCTAACATATTCGATTTCTGCTCCTTCTTTTGTGCGCATTATTCCCAAATCAAATGATAAGTCTTCTGCTCCTAGTAAAACGCCAGATACTCTTTGATGAGGAACAATTCTCTCAACTTCTAAAACAGACTGTCCTAATTCTATAATAGGTATTATTTTTATTCTCTTAGACATCTCTTTCGCTTCTTCAATTTCATCAAGTTTGGAAGCTAATGCTAAGACTGATGCTTCTGTTGCTTTAGGAAGCATAATCGTATCAATATAGTTAGAAACAATTAAGTTAACATCATCTTCATAATATTTAGAGTCAATATCATTAATTCTAATTATTACTTCTTTATCTTCAATTAATCCGGACTCAACAAAAGATTTAACAATTATTCTTGCTGAATCTTTTTGTGAAAAGGCTACTGCATCCTCTAAATCATAAATAATTCCATCTGCATCAAAAATATATGAATCTTGTATCATTGATGGGTTATTTCCAGGAATAAATAGTATACTTCTTTTCATTTACATTAACTCCGCTCTAGTTAACGCCGTCATCAATCGAGATATTATCGTAAAATCATAGGCTCCTTTGTCTACAACACTTACATGAACATTATTAATATTTAATTCTGCTAGTTTGCCTTTAATTAAACTTTCTATATGATCCCCAAAGAATTCTTTAACAATAGATTCAACTTCAATTTGGATTCCTTGATGTTCTTTTATTGTTATTTGGCAATCATTACTATCTGTTGTACCCGCAACGCTAACTTTTTTCATCTTCATTTACCTCTATTTGCTAATCCTAGTACTCTATTCATTTCGTTATTAATAATCATAATTCCTTCATCAGCACCCATACCTGGTTTAGCCAATATTTGTGTTGCGTTTGTTGCAAGTGCTAAATGAACAGTTCTTTCAGCAGAAATATTTGTTTCATTACATGTTCCACCAATATAACTACCTAGACCCTTTTCATTACAATAAAGTGCTGCTTCAATTGAGTTGTTAACTCCACCTAAGTCAGGAGTTTTAATTTGAAGAATATGACCTGCTTTATTATCAGCAAAGTATTTAATATCTTCAAGAGTATTACACCATTCATCAGCTACAATTTGAACATTAGAACCTTTTTCTTCTAAAGCAATTCTAATATCTCTAAGAAGAATCATTGTGTCTTCTTTATTACCTGCATCAATTGGTCCTTCAATTCTTAAATCAAAAGGTTTTGCTGCTTTTTCTAATTTGATTAATAGTTCTACTATTTTAGGAACATTTAAGTCATAAATCATGCCAATTGTTCCATAAACATCAATATGAATAGTTGGATGATATCCTTCTTTACCTAATTGCTTAATTCTCTTACTTAACCAAGTAACATAATCTAAAATATTTTCCCCATTAGCACCTAATTTAGCTGTACTGTTATATAAGGCGTGAGGTAATAAGTCAACACTTTTTAAGATCATTTTATCAGCATTTTCATATCGGTTATCACCACTTTGTGAAAAGATAGGAACTTTCTTATATACATCAGATTCAATCTTATATTCTTTTCTAATAAGTTCTGCCATAGTTACTTTGTTAATTAAAGCAGCTGCATGTAATAAAGCTTGAGTAACACCATATCTAATCGCAGTATGAAGCCTTTTGCCTTCAACAACTAGTTTATCAAAATATTCAGCATTTTCTTTAAATGAATTTAAATCTTTCGACTTAATTAATGGTTTAATTACATCATTCATAAACTCTAAATAATCATCAGCTAAGAAAAGTGGATCTCTCCCGCCAGCGCCCGAATATTGAACCGCTGCACAATCACCTACAGCAACTTGTCCGTCTTCTAAAATAATTTGAATAGAAATAGACTCTCCTGGTTGTCTAACGCTTTTGAAACCTTCTGTTAGAGGCTCTCCTTCATAAACTAAACCATCTTGTGTTGCCCCTTTTTTGATTGCTAGTTGATCATCAAAATAGAAACCAGTCAATCCTTTTGTAAAAATTACATCTTTAACTCTCATTTTCTCGCTCCTTTATTTATTTTCTAGGTCTTCCAACCAATTTACCACTACTTACTGCATAAACATCATCAACAGTCATTTGGAATGACACTTCTCTATTTTCATTTTTTGCTCTTTCAGCAAATTTCTTGTTATGAAAATCTTTTATTTCTTCTGTGAAACCTAAGTTTCCAAAATCTAATATTCTTATTTTACCTTCGTTATCTCTTGCTGGCAACATTAATCCTGCATTAAACTTACTTGGAGCAAACGGAATATCCATAAGACCATTTTCAAATGCTTTAACTACTCCAACAGCTAAATCACCTTCACCTGCTTTAAAGACGTTATCTAATAAACTATCGACTTCTTTTTTAACTTGTAACGTTTCTTCTTCTAGTTCTTTAGAGTCTGGAAATTTTTGATCTTTAAGTAACTGAGTAACAAACTTAGATGCTTTAATTCCCATAGCATTTGCTTCTTTTGTAGGAATACCAATTGACTCTAAAGGTGTTTTAGTAATCATTTTTGTGGCATTACTAAATTTAGCTACAGCGGAACTATAACTAATTACTCATCTTCTGGGAAACCACCCATCCATTGATGAAAAACAGTTGTTACAAAAATATCATGATAACCATGTTTTTCTAAATAAAAGTTTGTTTGCTCTTCTAATGCTCTCATTGCAGCAATATCTTGAACTAAGTTTCCGCCCATACCATAACCAACAGTAATGCTTTTAACACCTTGTTCTGCTGCTAATAAAGCTTCAATAATTGCCACTGTATTTGAAATACTTGGCGGACAAATTGTTCCTGTTAAAGGTCCAAATGGTTCTCTATTTATTTTAACACCATTGTCCTCATAAAAGCCAACTAATCTATCACAATATTGCCAATATTTAATTGTATCTTCTAAACTAACATTTTTCGCATAAGGTAGGTTATAAGAAATTGCCCCTCCCTCGTTAGATGTCCAACCAGCAGCATGAATTATTTCTGCAAGTAATCTTGAGTCTGGCGTTCCGTGTCTTGCTTGTAGTGGTAAGTTAAGTTCATCTTGCAACTTTGAACATAAAGCTACACCATGGTTTACAGCTGGAAAACCATTTAGCATCGAACGGCCAACTTTTTCACTTTCAATAATACCTTGTTCGGCTTCTTCATAACGATTTTGTCTCGTATAAGAATCAATTGTTGAAGGAAGAAGGTCTGCTCCAGCATTTTGTAAATGTGTTAATAAAGCTAAATGTTCAGGAAAATGAGCCACACCAGCTCTTGGTTGAATTAATGTTTCGCCGTTTTCTTTTGCTTTTTCTAAAGCAACCGCAAAATTTTTATGTTCAGGAATTGACTTCAATCTTTTTACTGCAACTTCAAGATCTAACAAAGGATCATTTCCAGTTTTCCATGTTTTTAATACTTCTTTTCTTACTTCTAAAAACTCTTCTAAAGTCCATTTTTTATTTCTTAATTTCATCATTTTCTCTCCATAACAAATGTTTTTTTAATATTTTTAATGCAATAAGAGGCTCTTTCATACTTAGTAATCCCATTGTGGAAAATAAATACTCGTCATCTATTGCATAGTTTGGTTTAATTGGTCTTAAATCCAAAACTTCTTTCTTTTCTACTTCTTTTAAAATATCCCACTTATTAGGACTATTTATAATACTTCCCCCAGTCCCAATAACTAGTTTTACATTATTTAAATCCTTACCTGTTTGATAATACATCACACCAAGCGGAGTTATATACTTTTCAATAGTTCCTACATGTCTTAAAGTTGACTCTCTTACACAAGCTTTAGCAATAATTTCTTCAACAATAAAATCTTTTTCACTAACTGGTAATACTTCGGGATTTTTATATCTTAGTTGCGCTTCTTCTTCTAAATCAAAACCGTTTTTCAAATACTCCCTTTTTTCCTTATCAGAAATTAATTTTACAGCACCGGGTGCTGAATATCTCATTCCGCAATCCCCTTCAACAGTTCTTTTAGCAAACGGCTCGTTAAGTCCCTTTTGGACTATTTCAATTTTCGTAGGCAAACCATCTCCCATAGAATAAATATCTGTTGTAGCGCCACCAACATCCACTAACATTAGCTCGCCTAATCCCTCTTCATCATCATAACCTTCTGCTAACAATTTTGCGGCTAATAAAACTGATTCAGGTGTGGGAAGAATAACTTGATCAATTTCTTCTTCGATTTGTTTAATACCTTTCGCAGAAATAATCTTTTTTAAAAATATTTCCCTAATTGCTTTCTTGGCACTATCCATATTTAAAACATTTAACTCACCCATAACATTGTCACACAATGTGAAATCAACATTATTTTCTGTAAACATTTTAGTTATCTCATCATGAAGAGCTCTATTTCCAGCATAAACAACCGGAATATTTAAATTAGCTTTAGACAAAACTTCCGCGTTATGTAAAACTGTCTTATAGTGCCCACCATCAGTTCCTCCAGAAAGCAAAATAATATCAATATTATTATTTTTAATTTTTTCTATATCACTAGAAATAAGTTGGTGGGAAAAAGCTAAATCAACTTTTGCTCCAGCTCCCATACAAGTCCTTTTAGAAGCTTCTAGTGTTAGTTCTGGAACTAATCCAATCGCTGCCATCTTTAATCCTCCGGCAGCTGAAGAACAAGCAATTACTTCTTTAATATTCAATTTACCATTAACTTTATTTTTGATTTCTTCAAAAGCTTTTTGATACCCTATTTTAATATTAGTCTCGACAGTAGAGTAACTCATAGCGGTTGCTACTACATCTTCTTTCTTTAAATCAACCAAAGTTAACTTTGTATACGTTGACCCAAAATCAACTAATAATAGATGATTATGCATTCAAATCTTCTTTTATAAAGTGTAAAACGTCATCAATTGGCATCCCTGGTGGAAATGCTCGATTAAATCCCATTGCTAAGAAACGTTTTTCAACTTCTGAAAAATCTTGTTTACCAACAACAATATTTCCTCCAACATATAGTAAAATATCGCCAATGCCGGCCTCTTCGCATTTGTCTCTAAATCCTCTAACATCAATTTCACCATGACCATACAAAGATGATACTAAAATCATTTCAGCGTTAGACTCAATTGCTGCATTAATAAAGTCTTCTTGTGAAGATAACACACCAATATTAACAACTTTATATCCTTCATTTTCTAGAGTGTACTCGATTATTCTATTTCCAACCGCATGTACATCCGCTCCAATTACACCAATTACTATGGTTTTTTTACTTTGCATCTTTATCTCCTTTATATTTATTAAATTTAATTTTAAAATTTGTACCTTTATTTACTTCAGATTCAACATTAATTGTTGCATCATGAATATTAACTATTCTTGCTACTATGGAAAGACCAATTCCTGTACTTCCAGGATTTCTAACTCTTTCTTCGGTAATTCTATAAAATTTATCAAAGATCTTGTTCAAGTTTTTCTTATCAATACCTTTTCCAGAATCATTAACTGACAAGTATATATAGTTTTCATCTTCTTTTGTTTCTAATTCAATAAAGCCGCCCTCGTTATTATAATTTATCGCATTTTCTAAAAGGTTATTTACTAAATAAGAAAGCAACAACTTATTCCCTTTAACAAAACTATCTCCATATTTCTCAATAATCTCAACCTTTTTATATTTAATATTAATACCATATTTAATGATTGAATTATTGATAATTCCTCTTAAGTTAACAACTTCATCCAAATTAATATTCTCAATTGTTTCTAAATTAATTAAAAACAGTAAGTTCTCTACAGTTAAATTCATACTAATAGACTCATCATATATTTTTTTATAATAACTATTGGCTTGTTGTTGGTCTTTAACTAAATCGTGAGTTAATAGTTCTGCATAGCCAATTATTGAAGTAAGAGGTGTCTTTAGTTCATGCGCGGCATTAGTAATAAACTCATTTTTAAGTTCATTGCTTTTTCGATCAGCAGTTACATCAAGTATTACTGTAATGACAATCCCTATCCTCTCATCTTTAATATCCCATTTAGTATTTAGATAATAACTATGGAAGGAATAAATTAAATCATTTTGCGAATCAACAACTTCAAAAGTTACATCTTTTTTAGTTTTCAAGACTCTTGAGAGATTAGGTAAGATTGTTTTCTTACAATAGTGATCTAAATCTATTAATTTGCCTTCGCCACAAATGTTAAAAGTCTTATTGGCAAACTCATTACTAATTAAGAGCTCTGCATCACTATTTATTACAAATATACCTTGCTGAATTTTATTTATTAAATAATCCAACTTCTCTTTTTCTTGTTTATTAGTTTTAATTAAACTGACAATATTTTCTGCTGTTTCATTGATTTCCAATAATGATTCATTTACTTCTTCATATTTACTCTCAACTTTATTATAGTCAAAAGAGTAATCATTAATAGATTTTAATTGATGTTTAATATTGGTAAAAACATCAATCACATTATTTGCTATATTAGCGTTATAAATATATCCAACCATAAATGTAATTCCTAATAAAAACAAAAATATAAATAAATGGTTCAAAATGTAACCTGTTTGATTTGTAAGAACCATCGAAGTCTTTATAAAAATATCATCATTGACATTTATAATCATATAAAGCATATTGCCAGATTGAAAAACATCATGTTCTCCGGTTAAGCTATCAAATAAAGCTAGATCTTCTTCACTAACAGTTTTTCCTTCAAGATCTTGAGCACTATTATATAAAATAACACCTAAAGAGTTCATAACACTTACTTCTAACCAATCTTGATGAGAAGAATAAAAATTAACTACCTTTTTAAGTTCTTCTTCACTAACCGTTCCTTCAACTTGGTTTTTAACTACATGAGATACATTAACTAATTGCTCTTCAATTACCTTTTTATTAAAATATGAAGAAATATAAATACTCACCAAAAAGAAAACAATTAACGTTACTGCAGTTAGTATTAAGTTTTTTCTAACAATTTCGTTTCGCATTTTACCCCTTTAAGATATAACCTACGCCTCTTACTGTTTCAATATATTCTTTATCGGTTGCTTGAGCAATTTTATTTCTTAACTTATTAATATGCATGTCAAGAGTTCTCGTCTCAACTTCAGTTTTAAAACCCCAAACTAGATCAAGAAACTGTTCTCTATCAACAACAGTATTAGCTAACTGCATTAGCAACTTCATTATTTCATACTCTTTTAATGTTAAATAGACATTTGTTTCCCCAACATAAAATGTATGATTAAAAATATGTAGCTTTAAATCCCCAATAATTATAATTTCTTTGTTTTTTCTAATTTGGTCTTCTCTTCTAAAAATTGCTTTTATTCTAGAAAGAAATTCTAAAACACCAAACGGTTTTGTAATATAGTCAGTAGCTCCATTGTCAAGAGCTCTAACTTTATCTAGTTCAGTTGTTTTTGCCGATAAGATCATTACCGGTATTTTTTTATATTCTAAATCATTACTCATTTCTCTTAAAACGTCATACCCACTCATATGTGGCAACATTAGATCTAATATCACTAAATCTGGTTTTTTAACTGAGAGTTCTTTTAAAAAGTCTAAAGGATTGGCAAAACCTTGGAAATCATATTCTGATACTTGTAAAGTAGCCTCGATAAGTCCATAAATAGAACTATCATCTTCTACAAAATATATTTTTTTACGCATGTATATCTACCTCCTTACCCTTATAATAACGTTTATAATAAATCATTGAACTTATTGTAAAGATAACTGCTAGAATTGGAATTAAGATATTTGTTTTACTTTCCACGTAAGCTAATCCTTGACCAACTTCTACATCTCCTCTTTTATCATAAGGTATTTGATACTTATGAGCTAAGTTTTTAATATTTAAAAGTTGTATCACAGGTGTGCCTTTATCTAAACTTCTTTGAATTAACCCCTTATCTTTACTAGGCGTTAACACTGAAAAAGTATTTTTTTGTTTTATAAGTCCGTTCTTTTGATATAGTGATTCTTCATTTTGTCCTAAAGACACTAAATTACCACCAACATTAATTAACATTTTATTATTAGGTACATTTTCTTTTATTTTTTTAACACGATAGTCAATATTTTTTTGATAATTCTCTTCATAGAGAAAATCAACATTTTGACTAGAAATATAATTTATTAATTCCTCTTTTACTTCTATATCGAACTCTGATGCGATATCGTTTGAACCACCTAACGATACTAAATCAATGAAGTTTGTAAATATTTCTTTATCTTTTAATCTTCTTGCCATATGTAAATAAGTAAGCTTTATATTGTTAGCTCCATAACTAGAAGACCCAAGTGAAGCCATAATATATGGTTTTAATTCCATTATCTCGATTGCTGCCATTGTCGCAATATTTAAAGCAGGAAATGAACCGGAGAAAACTACTACTACTTGATCCCCTTTTTTAACTCCACCTTCTACAAGCATATCAATAATTGCTGCAGCAAAATTATGGTTTGTTGAAGTTCTTTTTGACTCTAAAGTTCCCATAGTTGTTGTAATTGGTGTATATCTATCACCAATTAAGCCAGTTGAGTCATAATCATCTTTAGAGATTTCAATATTCAGTTCTCCTTTATAAAGCTTTATTTCATCAAAAGCTACCTTCGTTAATTCAGCCGCTTTAACTTTTTCATCATAATCTTCACTAGGAACAATTTCAAAACTGTTTCTTGTAACTAAAAGCGCTGTAATTAAAAGGAATGCCCATAGATATAAAAGCACAAAATGATTTTTCATCTAAAATAATTTCCCTCCAGATAAAATCACAATCATTTGTAAAAAGATCACCACAATAGCTATAGCAGGTAAGGTTTTTCTAATACTTTGTTTATACATCTCGTTAGCAATAATTCCACTAATTAAATAACCAATAATTGATATAACAATTAATTGATTTGAAGCCGTCTTTAATACTAAAGAAACAATTAAATTTAGCAAAATACTCACTACTATAAAAACGACAAACCTTCTTTTACCATAGATAATTATATATTTAGAAATTAGTCTTACAATTAATACCGATAAAATGCTGATTATCACAGTATAAATCACTCTATCAATTTGATTTAAATATAAAACAAAAATCCCAGGAACAATAATTCCCCCTGGTGAAATACCCGTTAGTTCATAAAATATTAAACTTACAATAATTCCAATTACAATTATCTCTGTCATACTAACTCTCCTAAAAGCGACAATTCTTTTAAAATCTTTTCGCCGTTTCCGGCAAAATTACCTATCAAAAAGACATCTTTTTCTTCTTTCAAATCATTAAGTTCCCTATATTTAATAACCTCAATATCAAACTTTTTTAATTTTCTAATGATATACTGAAAATTACTACCTGTAAGAAAAACTTTATGAGGCTTAAGATCTCCAATTAGCTTGATAAACTGATAAGTGCGATACTGACGGTCATTTCTAGTATTTAAGAGTAAAGTCAACTCTCCATCATTAAGCTTTTCTTTAATCTCTCGATATTTCATTAAAGTCGAATCAGGATCATTAATTGAAAAACCATTGTAAAGTCTTGTTTCCCCTAGTTTATAAACACGATAAGCTCCAGGATCTTTTTGATAACTTTTCATACCATCAACAAATATTTCTTGATCAATCTCTAGTAGTTTGGCCACCATTAAAGCATTATTAATATTTTCTAACTCCGTATCAAAAACATTCTCCCCTTCATATTTACTAGAAATATATAGTTTAGAATTTTTCTTCGTACAATAAGTATTAAATAGTTTCTCAAATTGATTATTACTAATAATTAAACTGCCATTAGTTGGAGTAACAAGTGCTAAGGTTTTAGCCACTTCTTCTAAACTTTCCCCCATTGTATCTAGATGATCGTTATAAACATTAGTAATAATAGCAATATTGCTATGAAGCATTTTGTCTTCCGTAATTCTAATCAAGTCTTTACTAATCGCCATACATTCAATTACTAATACATCAGCATTTTCTTTAACTGCTTTTCTTAAAATCTTAAATTGTTCAATAATATTAGCATTACCAAATCTTCTGACTTCTTTTTGTTCATTATTAGTATTGATATACATTGGTTTTGTCCCAGTCGTCTTTGTAAATACTTTATAACCAGCTTTTCTTAAACCTGCATCAATTAATCTAGTTGTTGTACTTTTCCCCCTAGTTCCATTAACGTGAATTACTAAAGGGATTTTTTTTCTGAGTTTTTTATGATAATAACTTTCCCAAAAAAGATATCCTATAAATAACACAATTAAAGCTAAGAAAATGACCTTTAAAATCATCTTATTTCCTCTCCAAAGAATAAGTTCTTTAAGACTACTAACAATTGATTCGGTGAATCATAGCGAAAAGCTTTAACATTGTAGTTATGAGAAATCAAAGATAATTTCTCATCAAAGTTTCCTTCACTATAAAATATGTTAAAATCAGATTTGCTAAAAATTTCTTCAATTAAACCATCTGAAGTGCTCCCTCTTCTTGAAGGTCCGCCAATGTGAAAAGATATGATAGTTAAATTTTTGTTTTCTTTTTGGTTAAATATTGCTAAGGCCCTTAAACTCTCTTCACTAATCGAGATACCTGCTTCTAAAAGTCCTTTTACACTACATCCAACCACTATTATTAAAACAGCGTCATCACTAATATCCTCAACTTCTAAGTAGTCATCTCTCTTATATTCTAAACCATCAACACTGCGCATGGCAAAATCTAAATCATCAACATCAATTGATTGTCCAAAAGATGTTAAATAGACTTTTTTATCTGCTAGTATTTGATAATACTCTTTAGGAAAAACATCATTGTTATACTCCGGTGGTTCTTTAATAATCGGTCTTTTGCAACCGGTTAATGTTAGAACCAAAAGTAGCATTAAGATTAACTTTTTAGTCATTTTACCACTCTATCCATTTTATATTTTGACTTCATTTAAAGAAGCATAAGTGATTTTCATAATCTCAATTTTATCAATTAAATCTTTAGTAACTTCTCCAGTTGTATAGATTATTACTTCCCCAAACTTATTTTTGTCTGAAACGCTAATAAGTTCATTCAACTGCATTATTGTTGGTTTTTCACTAGTAATTATTTGATAATTTGGATGTTCTTTTAAAATAATATCTTTGACTAATTCAAAGTGAGTACATCCCATTACTATTATATCAAATTCTTCCTTATTTAATAAGGAAACTTTATCTAAGATAATTTTTTTGCCCGATTCCATCATAAATTCACCTGATTCAATCGCATCAACCCACTCACTAGCTTTAATTCCGATTACTTTAGCACCTTTATCACCAAGATAGTTTTGATAACTTCCCATTTCAATTGTTTTGTTAGTCGCAAAAACAGCTAAGCTTTTTGTTTGTGATCTTTCTAAAGCATAATCGCTTGTGATACTTATTACTTCGATAACTGGTAAATTAGTAATTGCTCTTAAACTATGAACATGCAAAGATGCTGTATTACAAGCAATAATAATTGCTTCAACACCTTCATTTATTAAAAACTTACCAATCTCAATTACTCTATTTTCAATAGTTTTAAACTCTTTCGTTCCATATGGATTATATGCATAGTCTGCGACATAAATAAAATCAATATTGGGAAACTCTTCTGCCAAATGTCTTAATACTGCAAATCCACCTAAACCAGAGTCAAACACACCTATTTTTTTCATATAATACCTACCTTTAACAAAATTGGAGGCACCATTTGGCGCCTCTTTTTGATAACTCTTTAATTTATAATTCTTTCAACATTTACCCAACTTGGATCTAGTATAACTAATTGAATATAACCGTTTGCTGTAGCTGCTGTTGGTAATGCACTACCAGTATAGAAGTAAATAAATCCTTCTTCATATTGATGAGCTGTATTTCCTGTTCCACCAAAGTTAGTGCTATTTAATCCCAATAATGTTTCCCACCAATTACTTCCTAAGTTAGGAACGTTTCCATCAAATTTAACACTAAATCTTTGTGGTCTATCTGTTTGATAAGTAGTAGCGTGATTATAATCTACTAAAACTGTGTTCCCACTTTCTGGTGTAAATGCTGGAACGAAGTTTATTCCCGCACCATAAGTAGATGACGAACTTCTAAAACTAAGTGCTCCTTCAAGTTTTAATAACGTACCATAAGGTAAGTTTTCTGCTACATCTGTTAATGTTTCTTTATCAGTAATAACTACTGCTTCTTCTAAATTGAATTGATATGAAACATCGCTTTCTAAAACTTCAATATTAGCAGTTACTTTATCTGTAATAACTAATTCTTTTCTACCTACAAATCCTTTAGTTGTATTAATGTTAAACGTAGCTGTTAATTCTATTTCATCACTCTTAGCTAAAACATGTTCATTGTCTAGTGTATAAACAAATTTATCACTTCCATAAACTCCATGCAATCCTGTAACGTAAATAACATCATTTCCTGTTTTATCTTTTAAGATTAAACCATGTGTATTCGCTCCAAGTGTTGATGAACCATTCCAATGGAAACCAACAATAACACCTCTAAACTTAGCTTCAATTCCAGTTGTTAATGTTTCTACAGCTTCAGTAACTGAATAAATTTTATCTTTAGGTAAAACAGTAATTTCATATGTTAAAGTTTTTCCTAAGAATGTTGCTGTTAATGTTACTAATCCACCTTCTGAAGAGAAGCCAACTTGACCAGTTTCAGGATCAATTAATGGATCTTCTGAAGTCCAAACAATACCACCGTCTATTATGTCTTCTAATTTTGGTAATTCAAGTGTTCCACCAGCGTCAACGCTTAATGTTAACTCTCTACCTAAAACAATTTCAACTCTTCTTTCAATTGGAATAACTGACATATTTTCTACGTTAATTAAATCCATTTGTAAGTATGTTCCTGTTTCTGCTGCAAACACTGCATAGAATACACCCGTTCGTACAATTGGCGGAATATCTTTTGTTGGTCCAATAAATGAATTTTCTGGTAAATCAAATAAATCTGTCCACCAATATTCTCCACCGTTAGGTCTGTTATTTTCATTTCTAAATGAAACAACTTTACCACCACTGTTTGGATATTTAACATCATTGTTTTCTTTTGCACTTATGTTATAGAAGAATTTATGGTTCATAGTCGCAATAGGATTATTTGTTGAACCACCAAATGCGAATGGGTTTTCTTCAGTTCCAACAAACTTAATAACAACTCCAACTTGTGGGTTTTCAAAGAAAGCAACCATTTCAGCTTGACTTGAAATTACAACCATATTTTCTTCTGGGAAGTTAATTTCTTGGTCTTTTTCTTTAATTTCAATAATTGTATTGTCATTAACTACAAATTCTCTTCTAATTGGTGCTACGTCTGTAATTGTGAAAATTCCTTCAATTTCAACAATATCACCAATTTCCAGTAAATCATCATTAATATCAAAGTAATTAGCGTAAGTTCCTAGTTTATCACTTGGATCATTTACATAAACAATGTCTGAAGTAACTAAGTCTTTAATTACTAATCCTCTAACTCCGCTAGCATTACCATCTGAGAAATAACCTACCACTTGACCTTTAACTCTTAATCTATAACCATTTTGTGCGATAGCTAAAATCTCACTTACATTAATAGTTTCTAAAGGTAAAACTGTAACTTCAAATGATAAAGTAACTTCATCACTACCTGCCATAAATGTTGCTGTTAAAGTAACTACTGTTGTTTCTGAAACTTCACCAACTAAGCCATTTTCAACATTAATAACTGTGTTGTCTGAACTCCAAGTAATACCTTCTGTTACATGTTCTTTTAACTCAGGTAAAGTAATAATGTCTCCAGGATTCACACTCTTTGGCAACGTTGATTCTAATAGTATTTCTACTTTTTCTGTTAATGACATTTCAATTGCATCAATTGATGGTATTACAAATGCCAAGTAAGTAGCTGACACATATAAAGCATATGCGTAAATAGTATTTTCATTTAATAATGCTTCTTGACCTACATATGAAATATTGAACATATCCATCCAATTATCATTGTTTAAGTTTTCTGATTGTGCTGCAAGTAAGAAAGCAAACTTTAATTTATTAACTTGTTTATCGTAAACTTGTCCACTTACTTCATTATGGTTAATAACTACCCAGTTTGTTTGAGTTGGAGTACCACTTGTTGAAAAGTTAAAGTATGGGTTTTCTATTTTTACAAGTTTATTAATATATTTTTCATAATTTAAACCAAATTCATTGTAACTAGCTTCAGTATTTAGGACATACGCATTATCATAATCATGAACCACTTCATTACCGCTAGAAACAATAACTATCTCAGTTACGTTTTGTAAAGTTTCTCTTGAATAGTTTCTATACTGTCCGTGAACAACAATATCATCACCAACTTTAACTGAATTAAATACATCTGATGAATTTAAAATAAAACTTCCTGTATCCGAAAAATCTACTGTAACTACTTCTTTAGTTACTGGGTCTTCAATAACATATGAACGAATAGAAAGAGATTGATTTCTAGCAAATGCTAACACTCTACCACTAACCACTACATAACTATTGTTGACTACAGGTGTGTTTTCTAATAAATCAGAAACTGTTCTTTGGACAATTGGCATTAGTTTAACAGTAAATGTTAATGACTCTTCTTGCTCGCCAATAGTAATTTTTAATGTTAGAGTTACTTCTTCTTCAACAGCACCCTCAACTTTAAAATGATTAACATCAACTACCGCTTTATTGTTTGTTATTGTTAAGAAACTATTAGTATCTACGCTCCATTCATATTGA
The DNA here is from genome assembly GCA_964481475.1 of uncultured Acholeplasmataceae bacterium. Taxonomy (GTDB): domain Bacteria; phylum Bacillota_I; class Bacilli_A; order Acholeplasmatales; family UBA5453; genus DUQU01. Next base: position 33,599 of record CAYZTG010000003.1, read on the forward strand.
AGTGAAGGAATTGTTGGATGTTCAACAGGCAATACTAATACTCCATAAGTTTCACTTGGTAACTCTTTATTAATTTGCGTTTTTACAAGTGGAATTAATTCAGATAATGTAAGTGGTTTTGAAACTACATCATCTTCTTGACCAACAAATGATACTCTCCAACTTTGTTGAGGAACATTATAATCATGTAAAACAACTGTTAACTCAACACGATTATTAACATTAGCTTCTAAAATATCAAGATTAGAAATATCGCTAAATATTAAAGTTTTTCCTTCTTCATCCATAATTTTATAAATATTTCCGACATCTTTTATAATAGTACCAACTATTTCAAAAAGATTAGCATAAGTACCAATTTTATTTTCACGGTTTAGAGCAGCAACTTCTTGAATTGTCTTCTTAGAAACGTTTGTTCCAAAATCTGTAGTTGTTCCATCATTAGAAGCAATCACAGCAGCTTTAAGTCTAGGATAATTGTTAATTAAGCCAAATTCCCCTTTTAAAGTTAATTTGTCTCCAAGAGCAACTGTTTCATTACCTAGTAAGTTAACAAAAATTTTGCCTGTATTATCTTCTAAATAAAAACCGGTACTAGCTATTGCAAAAACAACACCAGAGATACTTACAGGATCATTATTCATCCCATTTTCTAATAACTCTAAAATAGTTTTCTCTTCATAATTCACAACCGCTTGTTTAACCTCAACAGTTATTACATGTTTTGCTTTACCTAACTTTAAAGTAACCGTTGCAGAACCCTCTTTTAAACCTTTAACTAAAACTACTCCATCCTTGTGATTGGCATTAATAATTTTAGAATCAGAAACATCTAGTTCCAATTCACCAAGTTTATTAGTTGGCTTAACAGTTACTTCAATTTCTTTAGTTTTGCCAACCAAAACTTCCACTTTGCTTTCAGCAGTAATAGTTACTTTATCATTGTCACATGAAGCTAAACCAACAACTAAGAATACTAATGCTAAAAGGCTTGTCAAAATTTTAATTTTTTGTCTCATCTTATTTTCCCCTCCTTAATAAGTTCAAAAAATGTATTTACTATATTGATTTGCTGAGTAATTCTTTTTTCCAAAGGAAGTTGACGATCTGTCTCAATTGTAAAAGTGTAAAATCCTTCGATATTACCAAAATGATAATTGAAACTTCCTTGCGGAGGACTATTATCATAAATGAAAGGTAATTCTCCTTCTTCAGTAAAAAGTTTGTTATATTCCTCAACTAATTGCATTACAACAATACTACTTTTTATATTTTCATAAATAATTGAATTTCCTAATCTTGGTTTTGAATCTGCATAATTTCTAATCGACTCATGCATGTCAACAACAAAATCAGGATTAAAATCCATGATTGTTTGATAGATTTCATTAGCAATTTTCTCCGTAACTGTTCCATCTTTCTTTCCTGGCATAATTCGGTTTAAATCACTATATTTCTCACCATTATAATTACCATTATCATTTGATCCTGGAAATCTTTGAACTAAATATGTTGCTAAACTATTAGCTTTTGGTATAAGTAAAACTTCACCTACAAAGTTATTTGTTTCAACAAACATCTCTGCGGCTGTCCATCCAGCAACTTCATCTCCATGAATTCCCCCAATTAAAACAACTTTTGGGCCCTCAATATTTGTAGTATAATGATAAGTATTTGTTTCATAAGGAGTATCTTTTAAGATAACTCCCTCTGAAACAGTTATTTCTCTTTCAATTTTATTTTTGTCATTACCGTCTCCATCTATTTCATGATCTTTACAACCTGTTAGAAATAAAAGAAGAAATAACAATAAAACTTTTTTCATCGACTAAGGTACTAAAACTTTTAATCCTTCTATTAATTCAGCAACAGCAGAAAATTCAAATAAATCTGATTTGTCTTTAGCTGCATTTACAAAGATTTCCATGAATTTTTCATTTTTAGCTGCATTTAAAACTACAGAAAATTTAGCTGCTGGAATCGTTTTATTAATAATTGGATCACTAGTTTGACCAGTTCTACCTGAACCACCTAAATGGAAAACAACAAGTTTGATCTTATCTGCTTTTGCTTTTGCAATAAATTCATCCGCTCTAACTAATTCTGCATCTAAGTTAGTTCCAGCATCTCCTAAACCTTTACCTGAAGCACCAATAACTAAAATAACAATTGCTTGGTCTTCAACATCACTTGCTTTTAATAGATTGTTTGAAACTACATTTGCTTCAGAAACATCATCATCATTATGTTGTTTAACAACTAATCCAGCACCAGTTAGTAAGTTTTCAGCGATTGGTAGGTCAGCTTGTCCAATCGTTGTAATGTAAATATTGTCAGCATCTAAGAAACCTTCATATTTTGTGATCTCAACAACATTTCCGTTGCCATTACCATTGCCATTACCATCGCCGTTATCATCTTCTTCTTTTTTGCACCCTACTAATACTAACCCTAGTAGCGCTACTAAAACTAATAAATATTTTTTCATCTTTTTTTCCTCTTTCTTTTCCTATTTTTTAACTTCTAATAAATAACTTCCAACGCCGTTATCTTTTAAATCACTAAAGCTTGGAAGATTTTTGATAATAATTTCTTCTTTTCCAACATTTTCGTTATAACCTTTGATCAAGGCTTCAATAGTGGCAACGTGTCTGCCTACTCTCTCATGAATTGTTGTTGGCTCTCCATAAATATCTACCCCAATCTTTTTAGCATATTCATAATATTTATCTTTACCAGTTAAAATTAACTGTTCCGTAAATGCTCCTCTTAATCTTCCTTGTGAAGCATTAGAAGTTTCTGCTAAAAAAACTAACGTGTCTGTATAATCACCAATTTCTCTATGACTTAACCCTCTTAAATTCACTGGCGATGTTTCTAAGGTAATATCGCTAACTCCAGTTAGCCACAAATTAACTAGGGCTTTCGCTCCTACTTGTTGCGTTTCCGGTTTATTATGAGCAACAAGAGCATTATTAGTTAAATACTCTGGTGATGCTTCATGCATATCTAAAGTTATCGTTATTTTGTTTTCATTAATTAAAGCGATAATTCCATAAGCTATTTGCTCTGTTAAAGTACCTTTTAACTTCCCAGGATAAGCTCGATTTAAATTACCTGCATCATTACTTGATAGTTTTTGTCCTGACTGTGGGTGAACATATATTTCCGGATTGGGCCATTGATCTGTAAAACTAGTCATTCTGCTTCCAAACTTGAATGTTCTTTCACCAAAATCAGTCTCAATATTGTAGAACTGAACAACACCTTCTTGTGCCAACGTATTACTTAGACCACTTTTGTTAGTTTCCGTAATTACATAAATCGTCCCTTTATCTACTTCAATATTTTCTAAAACTACTGTAGCTGCTAAGTTACCACTAGGCTCATTACCATGGGTCCCACCTAAAATTAACATGCTTGCTCCAGGTTCAGAACCTTCAAATACATAAATTTCTGTATCTGCTTTAGTGCCCTTTAAATGCGGCGAATAATCACTTAACATTTCCACTCTCGTCACGTTATCTCTAACAACATAACTCGTTTGATATTTCTCATGTCTTTTAAAACTTATTGTCGCGAATGTAAATATTAAAAGTCCCACTGTAAGTATTAGTATATTAATAATTACTAATCTATTTTTTTTGATAAATTCCATTTTCTATACCTCTACTTAATCGAAAATATTCTTAGTAAAAAGAGTACAACAACTAAAACAGCACCGATTTTATTCATAACCTTTTTAGTCTCAAAGAAATGCCATACAGCAAAGATTACAACAGTTACCAAAAAGGCTATATAAACCCAGCTAATCACATCATAAATAGTCATCATTACACCTCACTAATTCCATATCTTCGCAAATACTGTTACAAAAAGGACAGCATAGACAATCGCAACTAAGATCGGCACCAAAGTAGCCTTTGTTAATTTTAAATAATTCGTTTCTTCTACCACATCGGTCGCAAATGTTGTTGCAGTTGCTGTTGGAGGGAAAAACTCACCTACTGCCGCTAGCATTGATACACCTGCAATAATAAAGATCGGATTATATGTTAGTGCAGCCATTACGAATGCTGAACCAAATACTGAAGCCGAAGCAAATGCTGATACCCCACCAAATAATGGAACAAATACCGCCATTCCTACATAAACTAACCAACCTGGTAAACTTAAAACATTAACGACAAAATAACCTCTAACACCAATTAATGATAATGTTTGAACGAATACTCCCACCCCTGCTAGTAAGACAATTGCAGGAATTGATTTTTCAACTCCAAGTTTTAGTGTTCTAACAATATTGCACTTTTTCCCAACAAAAAACGCAGGGATCATTGAAATAATAAATATTAACGGCATCCCTAATGCCCCAAGGATATTAGGAAAGACAGTTTGTAAAACTATTAATACCACTAATAACATTAATGGGATTGTTGATGTCCAATTAACCTCATTTAGTATACTTGTATCTAATAAACTATCTATTTCTTCTAAGGTATACTTTCTAAGATGTTTTCTTCCTAAAAATAACACCGCAAAAATAGCTAAAGGAATTGTTAAGAGCAACAATGGTAACATAAAGTTACGATAAGGCATATCAACTGCTTCACAAATTAACATTGCTGGAATATTAATTGGTGGAGCTATTTCTCCCATAATTGCCCCAAAAGCAATAATACCGCCAGTTTTAGCTTTTGGTACTCCCAACTTAATCATAATTGGTCCAACTAAAGCCCCCGAACTAACTACTGATGCAAGCGTTGAACCTGTAATCATTCCCGGAAGCATTATTATAAGCATAAAGCTTATTAACATTAACGAAGGATAATTTCTAAAAACTCTAACAATTTGAACACTTATATAACTAAGTGCTCCTGTGGCTTCTAACATTACAATAAAAACCATAGCGGCAGTAACTAAAATAATAGGATTGAAATAACTCATTCCGCCTTCAACAAACTGCCTAATTGAAAAGTCAGTTTTAGAAAAAATAAAAGCTAGCAAAGCACCAATAATTGATGAAATAATTAGTGCAAGTCCTGCTGGCAGTTTTTTTAAAATAAGCAAGACAAAAACCGCCAACATAACTACAAAATATAATAATTCTATTTGGAAAAACATTTTATTTTAATAACCTAAAGCCTTTCCATCTCTTCTTGGATCGGCCCCTCCATGTAATGGTAAATCTGCAAATCTATTAAACTGAATTCCTTGGACACCGCCAAAGAATAAATCAATATCTCCTGAACCACTATAAATAACATAGTATCCGAGAGCTTCTAAAGCTGTTTTATACTCAGAACCAAAAGCCTTTTCTAAGTAGATATCTTTTCTATATTTACTTGGATCTTCTCCAGCCTTACTTATTCCTAAGTTATCGCTAGCCATCGCATAAGAATAAATACGTGGTTGATTGATAGCTGTTTGAATATCCATTCCATAATCAATTATATTTAATACAACTTGAATAACTGCTGCTGGAATACGCATACTTCCAGGAGAACCTAAAGTCAAAAATGGGTCACCATCTTTTAAGATGATTGTTGGCATAATGTGACTAACTGGTTGTTTAAATGGTTCAATATAGTTAACATTTGACGCTGTAAAACTAAAACTACTTAATTCGTTATTCATAAAGAAACCAAATCCAGGAACAACATGCCCATTTCCATAAAAATGATTAATTGTTTGTGTTACGGAAACAATGTTACCTTCACTATCGGAAACAGAGAATGTAGTTGTACTTGCGCTCTCACCAAAATCACCAGCAGGAAGCATATTTGCACCAGTAGTTGGTTCATAAATCCACGGATTACCATAATCTGTCCCACCCGCTTGGAATCTACCTAAGAATGCTTTATCAGGATTAAAATTCATCCATCTATCTGCAGCATAAGCTTTGCTAGTTAAACCAACTAAAGGAATATTATTTACTCTTGCATCACCAACAAATTGACGTTTATCACCATAGGCAAGCGTCAAAGCGGTTGCTAACAAGTGAATATATTCTACTGAGTTGTGCTCAACTTTTGATAAATCTCCATAATGTTCTAACATATTTAAAACTTCTAATAAGACAACTCCTCCAGAAGATGGAGCCGTTGCAGTAATAACATCATAACCGCGGTACGTTCCTTCAAGAGGTGTTTCAATATGCGGAAAATTATTCATCGCATAAACTAAATCATCATGAGTAATAATTCCCCCATGCTTTTCTTGTAAAGCAACAATAGCGTCAGCTAACTCTCCTTCATAAAACCCTGATGCCCCTAATTCACTAATCAAACTTAAAGCTTTTCCATAGTTTTTTTGAATCAAAGTTTCCCCTTCTCCTTTAAATAAAATACCAAAAGGATCAGAGAAGACACCAAGAACTTCATCTCTAGAAATCATTAACTTACCAACGTTGTCTTGAATTGTTTTACCTAACTCTGGTGTAATAACAACACCTTCATTTGCATATTTAATTGCTGGAGCTAAAACATCTTGTCTTGTTAAAACACCATTATCCTCTAAAATTTTTAAAAGTCCCGCAACTTGCGTTGGAACTCCACTAGACATAATCCCCGCTCTAGTATTAGCATCACTTCCATATCTAGAAGCTGTTCCTAACTCTGGAACGAACTCTCTAAAGTTGTAAGATAAATATTCACCTTTGTTGGCATTGAAAGCGACTAGAATACCGCCTCCGCCAAGTCCTGACGCGTTAGGTTCAACTACTCCTAAAGCGAAAGATACTGCTACTGCTGCATCAAAAGCATTGCCTCCTTGTTTTAAAATATCTAAACCTGCTTTTGCTGCATAAGGGTTTGCCGCTGATACAACACCATTTTCCCCTTTATAATCTCTAACGGTTAAATCTGTTATCCAACTATCGTCGTCTTGACCGTTATTATTCCCACCATTATCGCCTCCGCCATCTGGTGGGATTATTGTGTTTTTATCACAAGATACCACTACTAATGAAAAACCCAATAATAAAAAAATCAATGATAAATTTTTTAATAACCTTCTCATCATGTTGTTAAGGAATCAAATTCCTTTCTCCTTTCTGTAACCTTCAATTGGTAACGTTTACACAAAAAAATTTTATCATAATCGCAAATTTTCATCGCACTTCAAACTGTAATCTTAATGTAAAGAAACTGTAAATTCGTTAAGTATTACTTAGTAAATATACTTTCTCTAAATAATCTTTGCTTCTTCTTATTATTACTCTCTAATAAAAATATTTAAAAAATTATTGAAAATACTATTGTGTAATACACACATCTATGTTATTATGTAGTGTGTAATACACACAAAGGAGGGGAAATATGATTACTCAATTTAAAAAGGGAATCATTGAATTATGTGTTCTTAAAATTGTTAATGATAATGATTTATATGGTTTTGAAGTAATTGAGAAGCTTTCAAAACCACTCTCGGTTAATGAAAATACAATTTACCCAATCTTAAGAAGATTGACAAATCAACAATTATTTTCTACTTATGAAAAAAGCTCGCCAAGTGGAGCTAACCGCAAATATTATCAGATCACAGCACTTGGGAAAAAAACTTTATTAGAAAATTTAAATGAGTGGTATGAATTTTTAAAAAATACAGAAATAATTTTAGGAGGAAAAAATAGTGAATAATTATTTTCATAATTTAGAAAAATATTTAGAAGAAAAATATGTTATTAAATCTCAAATTGAAGAAATCGTCAATGATTATAAGGAGTTTTATGATGAATATTTAAACAGCGGTTTAACTAATGAAGAAATATTTGTAAAATTAGGGACACCAAAAGATATTTATAACAGTTTAAGAGGGACAATAATTCGTGAAAAAAAAGCAACAAGAAAATCGAAGCTTGTTTCTACTTCACCCTTTATTGCAACGATCATTTTTTTCTTATTAGGTTATTTTTTAACTGCTTGGCACCCTGGTTGGTTAGTTTTTTTTCTAGTTCCTATTAGTGGAGTTTTTGCTAGCAAAGGTAGTCTATTTAAAAAGATTACCGGATCACTTATCTTTATCGGCATAGTTGTAGCATTTTTACTACCTTATTATCAAGTATTAGAATGGAAATACTCTTGGTTATTTATTATTGCCTTTTTAATCCCAAGTTCTTCTTTATCTAATAAAACTACTAAATTTAAAAATATTTTAAGTACACTAAGTTTAATTATTAGCATTATTGCCTATATCATTTTAGTATCCTTAAACGTTTCAATTCCCCTCGCACTCCTTAGTTTCCTTTTACCTTTCCTTGTGGGAATCTACACGGGGCACGTTGAAGTTTTTACTTCTTTTTATACAGGAAGAAAAGGTATCATTATAACTACTAGCTTCATCATCTTTATTAGTCTCTTTATTATTTTTGGTTTGACCTTTCATAATTGGGCATATATTTGGCAAATCTTATTATTACCTTTTATTATTACAATCATTGTAAATAATGATAAAAATGACCGCGTTATCACATCTATCATGCCTTTTATAGCAACTATCATTTTCTTTAGTGTTGGCTATTTTTGTGATGCATGGGCCGTTTCTTGGTTAGCTTATCTTTTAATTCCTATTGCAGGAGTTCTAAAAGGTTAATGATTATAAATAATCCTTTTTGTTTTGTATATTATAAAAAAAAGACATGTTTTTTCGACATGTCTTTTTTTACAATTATATTTCTCTTTTTCTTTCTTCTACTTCTTTTAATTTATTTAAATATCTTCCTAAAACAAAAAAATAATCTGACAATCTATTTAAATATTTTAAAACATTTTGCGGCAAATCATCATCGGTCATTAATCTTTCTACTTTTCTTACTTGCGTTTTAATAGCACTAGCTTTAATAGCGGAAATATCTCCATCATAAGTAATAAAGTTTTTAAGAGGAGCTATTTTTTGATCCCAGAGATCAATTTGAACTTCTAAGTTAGTAATCTCTTCCTCAGTAACTTCAAACTTAAAAGCGTCTTTATAATCTATGACTATTGTAGCAATCTTAAAGAGAACTTTATCAATATCAAAAATATTTTCCTTTAAATCAGCACTTAAATATAAATTAAGTTCTGCCATTCTTACTGCAAGCTCATCTAACTCACCAACAATATTCATCTTTAAATCACTCTTACTCACTCTTTTACCAATTAAATCGGTCTGCCCTTGATCGCCTTTTTTTGTATATATTTTCATTATACTAACCTCAAAATATCATTAAATGTTACATACACAAATAACAACATTAATAAAATAAAGAAAATATTATTTACTAAGTTCTCTGTCTTCCTTGGAATTCGTTTTCTTGTAATTCCTTCAATACTAATAAACAATATTCTACCTCCATCTAATGCCGGAATTGGCAGTAAGTTCATAATACCAATATTAACACTCAAAAATGCGATAAATGTTAATAAAGATAAGAATCCTTGTCTTGCAATTTGACCCACAATATTAAAGATTCCAATTGGTCCTGAAAGTTGGCCAACACCAATTTGCTTAGAGCCACCAAATAAAAATTTAATAACCATGATAACTTGATAGAATGAGTTATACATTTCAATAAAAGGCGCTTTTAAGGAATAAAGGAAATTGTATTTATATGTAGGGCTAATGCCAATATAGACATTATATTGATCAATTCCTTGCGATTTAAGTACTTGTTTTTCCCAAACATTAATAACTGTTGTTCCTGCTTCTTCATTTCTTATATAATTTACTGTCATTTCACCGCCATCAAATAAATCGGCATTATCTAATAAATCTTGATAAGAGTTAGTAATTATTGTTGTCCCTTCATAAATAACACTAGTAATAACATCTCCATGTTTTAAACTATTTTCTGTAGTACCATAATAAGTTCCTACAATTAAGGTTCCAATCGTAAGAGATGAATCTAAATCATCTTTATAGTAATTAGAAATACCTAATTGAGTAATATCTATTCTCGGTATTACGGTAATTGGAGTATCATTACCTGAAATCATTATTTCATACGGTTGTTCATCCAAAATGACTTTACCAATATCGTCCCAATTAGTAATATCAATACCATTGATACTTGTAATTACATGATCTTTTCTTAAACCTGCTAAATAAGCAGGGCTTTCTTCTGATAAACTACCTATTTTATTTTGGTTAACTGGAGCTCCTCTAAATGATGCCACTAAGAAAAATAACAAGAAGGCTAATAAAAAGTTCATTAATGGTCCTGCCAGTAAGGTTAATAATTTTTGGAGATAACTCTTTGATTCAAAACTCTTTTTATAAGGAGCAATCTTTAACTCTTGCTTGGGAAGTTTATAAATAGCATCATCTAAAATTTCAAATCGTTCTAACTTTCCCTCTACAAAACCTTCTAAAAATAGTGGTTCTTCATTCTCACTATAAATTTCAAAGTCAGTTACTTGCATTCTTAATTCAGTGGCTGTGTTAAATAAAACCATTTCCTTCACTTTACCGTCTTTTAGATTAAGGCCAATTACTTGATCTTTCTTAATCATTTCCGTAGACATTTGTTCTCCGGCCATTGAGACATAACCACCAATTGGAATCGCTCTAACAGAAAAGTCAGTTTCCTTACCCTTTTTCTTATAGATAGCTGGCCCTAAGCCAATTGAATACTCATAGCACAAAATACCTGCCCTTTTTGCAAATATCAAGTGCCCTAACTCATGAATTGAAACGATTATTCCTAAAGCGAATGCAAACGCTAATAAATTAATTATAAATTCCATATTTTTTTAACACCTTTCTTTTAATTAGTTCGTCAACTTCAATAATTTCTTTAATTGTTGGCTCACTAACATTATCTTTAAAGCCCTCAACTTCTTTAAAGATAATTTCTTCTATTTCTAAAAAGCTAATCTTTTCATTTAAAAACAGCTCCACAGCAACTTCGTTTGCTGCATTAAAGACAGCTGGATACAAACCTTTTTTCCTTCCTACTTCATAGCCTAATTCTAACAGAGGATATCTCTTATAATCCATCTTAGTAAAATTAAGACTCATTTGACTTAAATCAAGCTCAGAAATACCACTTTTAAGTCTCCTTGGATAACTAAGAGTATACAAAATGGGCATCCTCATATCAGGATGAGCAAGCAACGCCTTTACCGATCCATCAACAAAAGAAACAAATCCATGAACAACTGATTCAGGATGGAGAACAACTTTTATTTTATCATAACTAAGATTAAATAAGTAGTGAGCTTCAATAACTTCTAAAGCTTTATTAACCATTGTTGCCGAATCAATTGTTATTTTATCTCCCATCTTCCAGTTGGGATGTTTAAGGGCATCAATAACTTTTACATTCGTTAGTTGAGTCCTTTCCATGTTTCTAAAAGAACCTCCGCTAGCAGTAATTGTAATTGATTGAACCTCCGTTATTTCTTCGCCAATTAAATTGCTTAAAATTGCATTATGTTCTGAGTCAATTGGAATTAACTTAACTTGATGTTTTTTAATTAAACTATTAATAATATCTCCTGCCATCACTAGTGTTTCTTTGTTCGCAAGAGCAATATCTTTCCCACTTTTAATCGCCGTAATTGTTGGAACAAGACCGCTACTACCACTTATACCATTAATAACCAAACCTTTAAGGGGATATTTTAAAAACTCCTGTAATCCTTCTTCCCCATAATAAAATGTTTTATTGGGAAATTTTTTATACATTTCATTTTCACTTCTAAAATGAATAATTAAAGGATCCAATCTTTCAATTAGTTCTTGATGGAGATCTTTATTTGAATCGCCCAGAGAAATACCAATGACATTAAACTCATTTTTGTGTCTAAAAATTACATCAGCCGCTTGAAGTCCAATCGTTCCAGTTGTTCCTAATAAATAGATATTTTTCATATTCTAGGAAATAAAACTTGAATAACAATAAAGATAGCGATTAAAAACATTCCCACAAAAAGAGATGAATCAAAACGATCAATTACTCCCCCATGACCCGGAAAAATATCACCAAAATCTTTTGCTTGATATTCCCTTTTCAACTTAGATGCCACTAAATCGCCAATTTGTCCCAAAACGCTTCCTAGTAAAGTAATTGGCACAATCACCAAAGCCTGAATACCTCTACTATAATCACCTAGTCTCGTAAAATTTTCTAAAAGTGTTTTATTATTATCGGCGTTAAATACTTGAGGTACTTTATCATAAAATAAGGCAAACAAACTAGCAAAAACAGTTGCTGCAACTGCACCCGCTATTGCTCCCTCATAACTCTTTTTAGGACTAATACTTGTCATTTTATGTTTCCCAAATTTAATACCAATAAAAAAGGCAAAAACATCTGTGAAAACAGTAATTGAAAACAAGTAAACAATAAACCTAACACCCATTTGTCTGAGAGTAATAATACTTCCAAAACCAACTCCAACATAAATAATCGTTAATAAAGAATGTCCTACTTGTTTCATTGTAAATGACTTAATAAAGACCATCATTATTAAAATAATTAAAGGAAATAAGAAGATCATAAAAAGATTAGTTGTTGGGAAGACATCATACTTTGGTAAAATTAGTCCTCCACCCATAAATAATGCAGTATCAAACATTAACAACAATGATAAAATGATCACTACTACTTGGGGAAACTTCTCCATTCTATCTTCACCTAAAATCATTGTCATCTCGTAGGATGCCATTCCTGCCAAACCAACAATCGCTACTAAAAAGACCGGATAAAACATTTCAATTAAAAATGTTGGAACAAGTAAAACAAGTAGTATTAGTGCAGTTATAAATCTTTTTTTCATGATATTCCTCCAAAACGACGTTTTCTTTTTTGATAATTTTTAAGAGCTTTAATTAAATCTTTTTCCTTAAAAGCAGGCCAATGTTTCTTGGTGAAATAAAGTTCAGCATAAGCTAATTGATATAAAAGAAAATTCGATAATCTCATTTCTCCTGATGTTCTAATAAGTAAATCCACCGGTTCTTTTACATAAAGATATCTAAAAAAATCTTCTTTATTAAATGATTTTAAATTATCCCTATTCATATCAACAACCGCTTTATTTATCTCTTCATAGGAACCATAATTAAACGCGATATTTAAGATTAAACCTTGATTGTGTTTAGTTTTAAATTCTAGTTCATTAATTAGTTCAACTAACTCGTTTGATAAGTTATCTTTGCTGCCAACATGAACTAATTTAATCTTAGAGATACTGTTGAGTTGGTCTTGATACTGACTATAAAGTTTAAGGGGTAACTCCATTAAAAAGTCAACCTCTTCTTTTGGTCTTTTAAAGTTCTCTGTCGAAAAGGTAAAAATAGTTAACATTTTAATCTTTAATTTCAAAGTTGAATTAACTATTTTAAAAATATTGTAAGCTCCAGCTTGATGACCTAATGATCGTGAAAGACCTCTTTTCCGAGCCCATCTTCCATTGCCATCTAAAATAATTGCCAGATGGTAGGGTAGATTATTTAGTTTTAAACTTTTATCTTTCATAGTTCTCCTTATCTAAAACAAGATTATTATACTAAATAATAATCGCTTTGTAAAAAAAAGTATCAATATAAAAAAAAAGGAGCAGCGCTCCCTTTAAAGTTTTAATCTATCCAAAGAACTTTGCCCGTGAAAATTAATGTGATAATATCAACTAACCACATAAATGGTATTCCTACAATTAGTAGGATAATCCCTAAGATAACTCCAATAGTGTTTTTCTTAACAGCACTTTTGCAAATTCTATAAATTGTCCAAAAGATACCTAGGAAAACCGCTAAAATAACTTTTAAAATAATTGGATTTCCTTCCATCCATTTTACGTAACCCTTCATAAGATAAACCCCTTTCTTTATAATAAGTATATCACCTATTTATATATAATATATAATGTTGTTAAATTATGTAAAAATTAAGATATTAAATAGCCATTATTTCAGCTATTTTTATCTTCGCTTCGTCTTCTACTTTTTGAACGTACAAATTGGTAAGTTCTTGAATATCATTTAAATATTCATACTCAGCGTCTTCTGGTAAATCTGCTTTTTTCATTTGTTCATTACCATCTCTACGAATATTTCTAATTTGAACTTTACCCATTTCTTGAAGTTTTTCAACTTCTTTAGATAAGTCTTTTCTTCGTTCTTCTGTAAGTTTAGGTAGTATCAATCTAATTCCGATACCATCATTTTGTGGTGTAAGTCCAAGTTGAGAGGTCCCAATTGCATATTCAACCTTTTTCAATATTGATTTATCATAAGGTTTGATATATAGCTGGTTTCCTTCTGGAACTGTAATTGTTGAAATTTGTTTAATAGGTGTATCTACTCCATAATATTCAACCATTATTTGTTCAAGTAATGCTGGATGAGCTCTCCCAGTTCTTATTGTTTGATATTCTAGAACTATTGATTTCAAACTTCTTTCCATTTTTTCTTCAATTTCTAGCATTAATGTGTCAGCATAATCAGTCATGATCTCCTCCTTAACTAACTTTAGTTCCGATTGTTTCACCTAAAACAGCTTTTTTTAAATTACCCTCTTCATCAATATTAAAGACTATTAAATCAATATTATTATCTTTACAAAGGCTTGCTGCTGTTGAATCCATTATTTCTAAACCGTGTTCTAAAACAAATTTGTGTGTGATTTTTGTAAACATAGTCGCGTCCTTATGTTTTTTAGGATCTTTATTATACACACCATCAACACCGTTTTTACCCATAATAATTACTTCAGCATTTAATTCAGCGGCTCTTAAAGCAGCTGCAGTATCAGTTGTGAAGTAAGGAGAACCAGTCCCACCAACAAAAATATAAACCGTTTTAAGTTGTAAGTGTTTTTCAACTTTTTTTCGAATATATCTTTCGGAAATTTGGTTAACTTCAAGTGAACTAGCTACTCGACAAGGAACACCCAATTTTTCTAATGCATCTTGTAGAGCAAGTCCGTTCATAATTGTTGCTAACATTCCCATATAGTCTGCTTGCGCTCTGTCCATACCAAGAGCAGCAGCTGTTTTACCTCTCCAGATATTACCTCCCCCAACAACAATGCCGACTTCAACACCCATCTCATGAATGTCTTTAATTTCTTTAGCATATTTATTTAAGGTTTGTGGATCTATCCCATGTGATGTATTACCTTTGAGTGCTTCTCCACTCATTTTTATAATGACGCGCTTATACATTTTTAGAAACCTTTTAGTTGAGCTTCAACTTCTGCGGCAAAATCTTCTTCTCTTTTTGCGATTCCTTCTCCAACTTCTAATCTTATAAAACTTTTTATTTCTACATTTTTAGATTTTAAGTAGTCAGTTACTGAGATACTTGGATCTTTAACATAAGGTTGGAAAACTAAGCAAATATCTTTAAGTTGCTTATTAAGTCTTCCTTCAACCATTCTTTCAATAATATTTTCTGGTTTAGGTTTTGTTTCTGTCTTATTTTCCTCTAAAGCTTGATTAAGTAAGATTTGTCTTTCAGATTTAATGAATTCTTCTGAAATATCTTCTTCTTTTAAATATGTTGGGTTTTGGGCAGCAACGTGCATTGCTAAGTTTTTCGCTACTTCTTCGTTACTTGAAGTAACTACTAATGCCACAATCTTCCCTCCCATATGTTTATAAAAACCAAAAGTTTCACTACTTTCTTTAACTACTCTAGTCACTCTTCTTAAAGTGATTTTTTCCCCAATAGTAGCTGTCGCTTCTTGAAGTAACAATTCCAAAGTTTTTCCTTTATGCTCATACTTTAAAGCATCTTCAGTATTACTTACTCCACTAATCATAATCGCTTCGCCAACTTCTTCAATTAAACCTAAAAACTTTTCATTTTTAGCAACGAAGTCAGTTTCACTATTTACTTCATATAAAACTGCTACATTATTATCGATAACTCCATTACAAAGACCGTCCGCAGCAATTCTTGATTCTTTCTTATGAGCACTTGCAATTCCTTTTTCTCTTAAGTATATAACTGCTTTTTGAACATCTCCGTCAGTTGCTTCTAACGCCTTTTTACAATCGAGCATTCCCGCTCCTGTTAAATCTCTTAATTCTTTTACTTGTTTAGCTGTAATAACCATGATAATCCTCCTAATATCTTACCTTTTAAGAAAAGGGATATTATTTATCCCCTTCATTATTTTCTAACGCTTCAACTAAATCAGCTTTTCTTAAAGTAGAATAATTTGCTATAGATTTTTCTTTTGCCATTTCTCTTAACTCGGCAACTTTAAATGAGTTGTAGTCAATTGATTCCTGAACTTTTTTAACTGGTTTAGGTTCTTCTTTAATCGCCTCAGCTTCTTTAATTAATTCTTTTTCATGTGTTTGATAACCTGTCATCCGTGGTTTCTTTGGTTTAATATCTTTTTTAACATCTTCTAGAGCGTCTTGATCAACAACTTCATCATCTTCATATTTCTCAACTACTCCACCTTGAGCCTCAATAACCGCGTTACCAATTACATGCGTAATTAATTTAACTGCACGCATTGCATCATCGTTGGCAGGAATGACATAATCAACATCATCAGGATCACAATTCGTATCAACTATTCCAATAACTGGGATACCTAATTTTCTTGCTTCACGAATAGCATTAATTTCTTTTCTTGGGTCAACAATAAACATTAATTCTGGTGTTTTTTGCATCTCACTAATTCCTGATAAGAACTTTTCTAGACGATCTCTTTCTTTAATTAAACCAATAACTTCTTTTTTAGGTAATAAATCAAAAGTTCCTTGTTCTTCCATTTCAAATAAATCTTTGAGACGTTTAATTCTTCTTCTAATTGTTTTAAAGTTAGTTAATGTACCACCTAACCATCTTTGGTTTACATAGTAGTGACCAGTTCTAACTGCTTCTTCATAAACAGCTTCTTGAGATTGCTTTTTAGTCCCTACAAATAAAACTTTACCACCTTCACTTACAACATTAAAAACTAATTTGTAAGCTTCTTCAATTAACTCTGCAGTTAATTTTAAATCAATAATATGGATACCATTTCTTGAAGTGTAAATGTATTTACCCATTTTTGGATTCCATCTTTTAGTCGCGTGACCAAAGTGAACTCCTGCTTCTAATAATTGTTTCATTGAAACTACTGACATTTATATTTCCTCCGTTTGTTTTTTTCCTCTGCTTAACATTCATCCTCTTACACCATTTGGCACTTGCAAGAAAACTGTTTAAGCATGTGTATTTTAATGCCTTATTAAATATAACACATAATAATATATTATGCAAGATAAATTTACTCATCTAAGGGGGGAAAACAAGCAATACCATTACATAAACAAAAAAACCACCCAAACAACTAAATGTTTGCGGTAGTTTTTTTAAACTATCTCATTAGAAAAATATGGTTGTTCTAATAAGAACTTTGTAAGTGGTTTATATAAAATTAGTACACTCAAACTTCCACTAACAGCCATCAATAATTCAAAAGGTAAATCACTAATTAAATAAGGAATTACCGGAAAATTAAATTGTAGAATTGACCCTACCATCATTACCCAACCATAAAGAAAACCAAACACAAATGCAAATCCGATTAAAAAATAAATTGAATTGAATTTTTTAAAAATTGAAAGTAGAATGGGAATTAACATCCATGCGATTAACATCGGTACCGAAATATAAGGATTCAATGAACCCATATATAAATTATCAAGTAATGTATGGATTAGGACTATAATTAGCGTTTTTTTCGCACCTAACACTTTTGTATAAACAATAAAGAGTAATACTGTAAGTTGGATATTTGGCAAAAATGATAGGGCCTGTTCTAAAACAAAAACAATACTGGCAAACATTGCTATTATTACAATGTCCATTATTTTATTGTTCATCCTACCAACCCTCAACTTTCAACATTATTACGTCATCGCTTTTAATGTAATAGTCATTAACGCCAACAACTGATGACACATCATTTACGTAAAAAGCGAGAAATGTTTGATTTTCATTTGAACCTTCAATCATAATTGAGCCAATAGTAACTTTATTTAAGAAAATACCGAAACTACTTTCGTCATATAATAGTTCATAAAACTCATCCAAAAGTTCGAAAGCACTACTATTTTCGGCAATTTCATGTACCTTGTTTGAGACTTCTTTATCACCATCATGTAAAATCACTCTTACACTAACAAAATCTCCTTTATCAGGGGCTTTACAACCACCTAATATAAACAAACTGAAAACTAACGCCATTATCATAAATAGTCTTTTCATTTTATTCACCTCCAGTCCTTATAAAATAAAAAATTCTATACCTGGAGTATAGAAAACAATTAAATAAATCGTTTGCTCACCCAGGCAAAACTAGATAATATATTAGGTAGGTCTCCCGGCTTCGGTTTCATCCTTGTCTATCCCTTCTCGAGTTTCCTCAATGGTTTATATAGACAGTCCACCTTCACGGTTGCTGGGGCAGCGTAAGCTTCTACTTACTTCCCTTGTTAACCCTAATACTTATTTCGTCAATTTATTATAACTAAAAAAATCCCATCTTACAAGTAATTTCTTTATAATTTACTACTACTACCAAATCCACCTATTCTATTTTCGCTTAAAGCCTCATCATCGACAGTTTTTTGATATTTTGTAAAAATTCCTTGACATACCTTTTCATCTTTAAAAATAGTTACTGGTTGATCCTTAAAATTATATAAAGGAAACATTATATGTCCCTCATTATTCTCATTATCAAAATAATCTCCATCAATCACACCCACACTATTTGATAACATCAATCCTTTTTTAATACCCAAACTACTTCTTGCAAAAATTAATAGTGTATCATCTTTATCCATTTCAACTTTTATTCCTGTTTTTATAAAAACTATTTCCCCAGGATTAATTGTTACTTCTTCCAAGGATGAAAAATCATACCCCGCTGAATAACTGGTCGCCCTTTTTGGTAAAACTGGATTTAAATTTTGATATTTTTTAATAATATGAAACTTTCTCATCACAATCTCCTTATTTTTTCTTCTCGTTTTTAGCACGAGGATGATATTTATTGTAAGTTTTTTGAATATGTTCGGTTGTTAAATGAGTATAAATTTGAGTTGTTTTTAAATGACTATGACCAAGTAACTCTTGGACAACTCTTAAATCCGCCCCATTATTTAAAAGTGCTGTTGCAAACGAATGTCTTAACATATGAGGGCTAATATTAACATACTCCCCAGCATCTCTCATTAGTTTATCTAAAATAACTCTTAACCCTCTTGTAGTTAGTGGTGTACCTTTATAATTTATTAATAAGATGTTTGTATCAACCGCACTGTTTGCTAACAACCTTGGTCTAACAAATGTAATATAATAACTTAACTCGTCAATTAACTTCTCATGCAAAATAACGATTCTTTCTTTAGACCCTTTCCCTAAAACTTTAATTTGTTTTCTCCCTAGATCAATATTACCAATCTCCAACTCACAAAGCTCGCTTGCTCTTAGTCCAAGTGAGTATAACATATCAAAAATAAGATAATTTCTTCTTCCTAAATTTGTCTTAGTATTAATTGATTTATAAATTGCATTTATCTCTTTTTCATCAATAATAGTTGGTAATATTTCTTCTTTTTTAGGGGAAATTAAATTTGCAGTCGGATCATTTAAGATCATCTTTTCTCTTATTAAAAAACTATAAAAAGACTTCAATGATGATAACTTTCTTTTAATAGTTGTTTTTTTATAATCTGTTAAAGTACTTAAGTAATAACCGAAGATTCTTTCTCTTTCAATTAAAAGTGTCTCGCTAAAATTTTCTCTTTTCAAAAATTGTTCAAAATGAAAAAGATCACTCAAGTAACTTTTTATAGTTTCCTCAGCGTAGTTTCTTTCATACTTTAAATAATCATGAAATTTTTCAATAATTACTTTATCAGTCATCATAATCTTCTTTTAGAAACTCAGTTAAAGTCTTAATACTTCTTTCGTAATAAAGTTTCCTTCTTTCTTTCTTTTTGTGTTCAAAGTCTAAAAATGGCAATAAACCTATATTTGCATTCATTGGATTGAAATTGTTATTAGGAAAAGATATATAACTAGCTAAAGCTCCAATCATTGTTGTTGGTGGGAATGGTTTTTCTAAATCACCTTTTAGGAGTTTCTCTAAATGATATGCTGCACTTAAACCACTAGAAGCACTCTCAATATAACCTTCGACACCTGATATTTGACCAACAATAAAAATATTAGGATATTCTTTCACTTGATAAAAATGATTTAAAACCGTTGGAGAAGGAAAAAATGTGTTTTTATGCATCACACCATATCTTAAAATGTTTGCGTTTTCTAAACCAGGAATTAAATTAATAATTCTTTTTTGCTCACCAAACTTTAAATTAGTTTGAAAACCCACCATATTATACATTGATTTTAAAGCATCATCTTGTCTTAACTGAACAACTGCATAAGGGCTTTCATTCTCTCTTCTTAATCCTACTGGTTTTAGTGGTCCAAAAAGAAGTGTATCTTCTCCTCTTTTAGCCATTACTTCAATTGGCAAACAACCCTCAAAAACATCTTTTTCAAAACTTTTCAAAGAAGCAGTCTCTGCTTTAATTAATTCATTATAGAACTTATTATACTCCTTTTTTGTCATTGGACAATTTATGTATGCTGGTTCACCGATATCATATCTATTTTTAAAATAGCATATCTTTAAATCAATTGAGTCTTTACTTATGATTGGCGCAACCGCATCAAAAAAATGTAGTACTTTTAAATTTAAAAATTCTTTTAAATAAAGGGCAAAATCCTTTGAAACTAGCGGTCCTGTCGCAATTATTGTAGGAATATTCGGATCAATTGATATAACTTCCTCATTAATAACCTCAATTAAAGGATGAGCCTTTATTTTATTTGTAATATATTCTGAAAAAGCTTCTCTATCAACAGCAAGTGAGCTACCAGCGTCGACTTCTGTTTTTAAAGCAGCTTCCATTACTAAACTATTTAACATGATTAATTCTTCTTTTAACATGCCTACAGCATTATAAGGGTCTTTACTTCTAAGCGAGTTTGAACAAACGAGTTCCGCAAATTTATCAGTTCTATGAGCTTCCGTCATTTTAACCGGTCTCATTTCATATAGTTTTACTTTTAATCCTTTGTTTGCTAAATAAAAACTAGCCTCAACTCCTGCTAATCCGGCTCCAATAACTTTTATCATTATCATTCTCCTTCCCTTGCAGAATTAATACTCTTATTATATAATAAAAATATCATATATTCTAATGGTATATGAAATACTCTATATTATTAGAAAAATTAGATTGGAGATCTAACTATGACCTTTGAAATGTGGTCACCACTACACTATGTTTTTATGGCTTCACCATTTATTTTCTTGTTTATTCTTCTAGTTGTTTCAAGAAAACTTAATAACCAACAAAAAAGAATATTAGGAATCGTTTTATCCTTAATTGCAGTGATCTTATTAGTATTAAGAAATATTGAAATATATTTAGACAGAGGATTTGACGCCGAAATAATACCTTTGCAAATATGTCACTTTGCTAACTTTGTCATGTTATTTGCTTTTATCTTTAAAAATAACACTCTCTTTTCTTTATCCTTTTTACTTAACTTACCTGCCGCTTATACCTCAATTATATTCGCTAATAGTTTAAGTAACTATCAAACTATTTTAACATTTAGAGGAATGGCTTATTTATTTGGCCACATGATGATTGTTAGTATTGTTTTATGGGCATTCTTTATTGGTTTTATTAAAATAGATAAAAAAATATTTGTTAAAACTTTAATTACGATGTTTGCCTTATATCTTATTGCCCACATAGTAAACAACGGCTTAATGTATTTAAATTTAACACCAAACTACTTTTATACAAGTATTCCAGAAGGTGGCACACCATTAGAACTTTTTTATAACTGGGGAACAAATTATAATTTTGGTAAATTTGTAATTAATCCTGTCTACTTAGGTCTAACTGCTCTTCTTGGCTTGAGTATAGTATTAATATTTTGGGGAATTTATAAACTATTACTCCCTTTAACTATTAAAGATAAACAATTAAAAGTAGTCTATTTTCATCGTTAATTTTATTTAATTTTAAAAACCTCGAAATGAGGTTTTTTTTATATTCTAGTTATTCTTGAATAAAATACTTCTCTAAATCTTTTGCAAGTTTAAAAAGAAGTTCTTCATTACCTTTTCTTGCCATAAACATCGACCCCAAAAACATGTTTTTCTCGTTTTTATAAAGAGGCAAACTAATCGCTGGTTGCCCAGTTATATTAGCAAGCATAGTATATGGAGTTCTTTTTAAGGCTTCCTCAAATTGGTCCCAAAGAACTTGATACTTTTTTTCTTCGTTTTCAATATTTTTCATTTTCTTTAGTAGGTTATCATCTTGATAAACTAAATCAACCTTAGGTGCGGTATATGCGGTAGTTGGGGTTAAATATAAGTCATACTCTTTATGAAAATCATCTAAAAGTTTAGTTGTTTGATCCCAAAAATTCAAACCGTGAACTAAAGCACTACTTGTTAATGATTTGCCATATTGATACATTACCCAACTCATTAATTCCATATCATCAATCTTAATTTCTCTTTCTAAAACTTTACTAATATTTTCAAACATTGCATAAGTTTCAATACCATTTACCATGAAGTAAGTTTCCATTAACCGCTTACCATCAAAATTAGGAGTTTTATACTCAACAATATGACCTAATTCTTTCAAAAGATTGACCGTTTTCTCTAAAGCATTTTTTGCATCATTAGAAACTTCTAAGCCCACTGGTGAGTCGAGACTGTAAGCTATTTTGAGTTTTTTGCTAATCTTAGTAGTTTTCACATATTGAAACGGGGCTTCAATTTGGGTAACTTGCATATTTTCAAACAATGATATAGTATCATCGACAGTTTTCGTTAAAAAAAAGTTGACTGAAGCTCCTTGCCAACCCCGATATGAATTGGGGCCAACAGGCATACTGCCTCTAGTTGGTTTTAAACCGATAAGACCTCCATAACTAGCAGGAATTCTAATTGATCCTCCACCATCGCTAGCGGCCACTACTGGAGTATAATTTTCCATCAAAGCACTAGCGCTACCACCACTACTACCACCAGGTGAATATTCTAAATTATTACTTAGCCTAACTTCCCCAAACAATTTAGAATTACTAATGTTTTTAAAAGCAAACTCTGGTGCAGTAGTTTGTCCAATAATAATAAACCCCAAATCTTGAATCTTTTTTACAAAGTTATCTGTAATTGGTGCTAAATAGTTTTGAAATAAACAAGATGCACTACTACTATGTTCCCCTTTTAAATCTTGACCAACACTCTTTATTAAAATGGGGATTCCTTTATAAACAGTCTTACTAAAATCTGCTTTTGCCTCAATTAGTGCTTTCTCAAAACGGGGATAGACAACCGCATTAACTAAATAATTACTCTTATTTATTAACTCTATTGATTTGTTTACTAACTTAGTAGGAGTAACTTCTTTGTTTTCTAATTTCTTTACTATTTCTTTTAAACTCATTTTCATCCTCTCCTTTACTAAAATCTTATCACAGATAATCTTAAATAAAAGTATTTTGGATTACCAATGTTATCTTTAAAGATATCAGAAAAAAATAGACAACTGTCTATTCTTTTATTTAGTTTAAAACTTCTATTTGTATGTGGGCACTAAATCAATTGTTCTTTGATAAACAAGGTTTGTAATAAAAGCAATAATAATCCCAAAGGGAATGATTAGACCAATTCTTAAAAAGAAATTGGCAAAGGCAAATCCTTTACTATAATAAAACCACAACGCTCCTGTATTTGCTAATGAGGAAAATAGATAAGTTATCCCAATAACTAAATACCACTTATAACCGTTTGGTTTTTTCATTAGTAAAACCGGCAATGTTCCCCAAGCAATTGAGGAAAAAACAAATCCTGGCAAATAGCCCCATGGAGATAATAAACCAATTGCTGTATCAGCTACTATCGCAACTAAAAATCCATAATACTTGCCTAACAGTAAGCCTGCTAAAATTAAAGGAATACCATAAAATGGTAAATTAAAATTCCCCGGCATCACCATTTCAAATGTGTATCTAAAGACCACACTTAAAGCTGCTAAAATCGCTCCAAAAGAGATTTTAATAATTTGTTTGTTCATAAAAAAAGACCTCCTATTACTAGAGATCCACTATATTAAAAAATACAGCGGACGCAAATAAAAGTCGCTACATTGAAGTATTCGTTTAACTCCGACATCCCATGAGTTAACACTTAACGCTCTTTATTTTACTCTGTATTCTCAATATACCATATTTAAACTGTTAAAACTACTTATAATAATCCATTTCTAATTTTTCGACTACTTCTAAACCTAACTTAGCAATTAACTCATAAGCTTTCTCAATTGCATAATCGTGTAAATCATTAATATAATGAGCATCCGAACTTACGTGGACTTTGGCATTTTCTTCTTTTACAATTTTAAAGAACTCCATTTTCGGATAAAGATATTTACTCTCATCTAAGGTATTAAGTTTGATTTTAGCTTTTCTAATCCCATTAGCATTAAATTCAATTGGAATATTTAGTTCTTTTGCTTTTATAACTACCGGTCTTAAAGCTTCATACATTTCATTTGTTGGGTTTTTAATATTATAAAAACATAAATCGGGATGACAAAGAAGATTAAAATAACCAGTTTGTAGTGCTTCAATTAAAGTATCTCGATATATAATAATATCTTCTAAACTATCTAATCGATAAACACTTTTATAATTATTATTTTTGACAATATAATGTTGACCTAGAATTAAATAGTTTAAATCTTTTAAGTATCTTTCATAAATTGGATTATTCGATAAATATTCTATTTCTGCACCTTTAAAAAACTTAAAATTATGTCCTTTTGCATATTCTAAAGCTTCTTCTAACATTTCTAAATACAGAGGAAACTCTTCAATTGTCATTCTCGTTGAACCAACAAATTCAGGCATTGGAGCGTGATCGCTCATCCCTATTTCCAAATAATTATGTTTAATCGCTTCCTTAACATAGTCAATTGGCTTACCTTCTGCATGATTACATAAATATGTGTGCATATGGTAGTTTTTATTGTGTTTGATCATATTATCTTTAATTCTATTGCAGTTTCGTATATTATTTCAACCGCTTCTTTAAGATGATATTTTTCATGCATACTTGAAGGCATTAATCTAAGTCTAGCTGTCCCTTGTGGAACAGTTGGAAAGACTATTGGAGAAACAAATACGCCCTTTTCTAATAAGGCTTTTGATAAATCAATTGTTTTTGCTTCATCTTTAATAATTAAAGGGGTAATTGGGGTTTCACTCTTTCCAATATCAAACCCTTTTTCTTTTAATAACTCTTTTAGATAATTAGCATTATCCCATAGCTTCTTAGTTTTAGAATCATCTTCTTCTAAAATATTTATTGCCTCAATGATTGCTGCTGCTGCAGCTGGTAAAATAGTTGTTGAAAAAAGTTGTGGTCTTCCGCGATTAAGTAAATACTCACGCATATTTTTACTTCCACTAACATATCCCCCAACAACACCAATCGCTTTAGAAAGAGTTCCAATAATAAAATCAACCTCACCATGTAAATCAAAATGATCAACAGTTCCTCTTCCATTACTTCCTAAAACTCCACTACCATGAGCATCATCAACGTAAGTTAGACAATGATATTGTTTAGCTAATTTAACTATTTCATCTAATTTGGCAATATTACCATCCATTGAAAATACTCCATCAGTAATAATTAAACAAGTGTTGTAGTTAGCTCTATTTTCTTTCAATATATTTTCTAAATCTTCCATATTACTATGTTTATATATTTTTTTGTCTGCGCGGGAAAGTCTCACTCCATCAATAATAGAAGCATGATTGAGTTCATCGGAAATTATTAAATCTCCTTTTTCTGTAACAGCTTGAATAACTCCTATATTACACATATAGCCACTTTGGAAAACTAAAGCCGCTTCTTCTTTTTTAAAGTTAGCTAGTCTTCTGTCTAACTCCTCATGAATTTCCATATTCCCAACAATCGTTCTTACCGCTCCTGCACCAACGCCATATTTATCAGTGGCTTCCTTGAAAGCTTTAATAATTCTTGGATTATTGGCTAAACCTAAGTAGTTATTTGATGATAAGTTAATAACTTTTTTTCCATCTAAATTAATAATAGCTTCAATTGGGCCATCATTTATTGGTGGCATTTTAAAGATTTTATTGTCTTTAAGTTCTTGAAGTTTTTTCGTGATTACATCCATTATTATCCCCCTATTCAAATGTTAAGACCACTTTACCACAGTCTTTGTTTTTCATTATTTCAAACGCTTTATCCATTTCTTCAAACTTTAAATAGTGTGTAACTATTTTATCTAAATGAAGTCTTTTAGCCTCTAAAAAATTAGCTATTTGCTGCCAATTTTCATACATCTTTCTTCCAGTTACGCCATACATTGTAATTCCTTTGAAAACTACTTCATTTAAATCTATTTCTGCATCTTTTGAAAAGACACCTAACAAAGACATCTTTCCTCCTGGTTTAATATATTTAAGTGCTTGATTAAAAGCAACGTCACTTCCCGAAAACTCTAAAACAACATCAGGTCCACCATTAGTTTCTTCTAAAACTCTTTTAACTACATCCTCATTGATTGCATCAATTACTACATTTGCACCTAAATCTTTAGCAATTTTCATTCTTGTTTCATTTGTCTCAATCGCAATGATCTTTTTTGCACCACTAGCTTTTAAAATGTCAATTCCCATTAAACCAATTGGACCACAACCAATAACGACTACTTCTTTCATGACAATATCAAAATGAAGTGTAGTATGGACAGCATTACCAAGTGGCTCTAAAACAGATAAAAGTTTATGATCTAAACCACTTTTATCTACATATAAATTAGCTTCAGGCATTTTAATGTATTCTGCGAAAGCTCCATCAATATCAACGCCAATGATTTTGGTGTCTTTACAAATATGACTTTCACCTCTTCTGCAAAATTCACATACTCCACAGACTATATGTGTTTCACTAGCAACAACATCCCCAACTTTAACTCTAGTAACATTTTTACCAATTTCAATTACTCTACCGGAAAATTCATGTCCAATTGTTAAAGGCGGATTAATTCTATTTTGCGCCCATTTGTCCCAATTATAAATGTGAACGTCAGTTCCACATAATGAAGCTGATAATACTTTTATTAAAACTTCATTATCTTTAATGTTCTTAGGGACTTCCTTTTCAACTAAATCAAACCCTGGTTTTCTTCCATTTTTTACGTATGCCTTCATTATTACTCCTTTATTTTATTTCCCAATTAATTGGTGTTATATTATTTTCTTCTAAAATTTTATTTACTTTTTTGAATATATTAGATTGATAAAACCCTTTATTAAACGATAAAGGTGAAGGATGTGATGTTTCTAAAACATAGCTTGTGTCATTTAGTATTTTTGACCTAAATCTTTTAGCATAATTCCCTAAAAGTAAATACACTACATTATTTTTTGTTTGTAAAAGTTCAAACAAATTATTAATAAATATTTCCCAACCAATATCTTTATGAGACAGAGGATTGTTTTCATTAACAGTCAAGATAGTGTTTAATAGTAAGACGCCTTGCTTTGCCCAACTTTCTAAATTACCATGGTTTGGCATTTCATATCCGTATTCATAAGTTAGTTCTTTATAAATATTCCTTAAACTAGGAGGTATTTTAGTTTCTTTTTTAACAGAAAAGGCTAGACCATGCGCTTGATTTACACCATGATAAGGATCTTGACCAATTAAAACAACTTTTAAGTTATTAAAGGTTGTTAAAATGAGGGCGTTAAAAATCTCCTCTTCTTTTGGAAAAACATTATTATTCTTTCTAAAGTCATTAATTCTTTGATTAAGCAAATTAAAATAAGGTTTACGCTTTTCCCCATCGATAAACTCTTTAAACATTAATTACCTGCATCATTATTTTACCTCACCTTAATTATACAAATCTTAGCCTTAAAAGTAAACCAATAATAAATTTTAGATATAAAAAAAGATTGATTATTCATCAATCTTTAAATATACATATTTAATTAGTTTAAAGAATCTAAATACTCTAATGTTCTAATTAATTGTGCTGTATATGACATTTCATTGTCATACCAAGCCATAACTTTAACTAATTGTTTGCCATCTGCTTCTAATATTTGTGTTGTGTTAGCATCAAATACTGATCCTTTTGCTCCAATAATGTCTGCAGATACAATTGGATCTTCTGTGTAAAACATAGTGGCATTAGAAAGTTTCTTAAACGCTTCATTAACTTCAGCTACAGTTACATTCTTTTTAAGTTCAACTGTTAAGTCTACAATTGATCCAGTTATTGTTGGAACTCTTAATGCTGTTCCATCCAATTTACCATTTAAATGAGGTAAAACTAAACCAACTGCTGAAGCTGCACCTGTTGAAGAAGGAATAATTGAATGAGCAGCTGCTCTTCCTCTTCTTGATTTATAGCCTTTTTTATGAGGCATATCCATTAATGATTGGTCACTAGTGTATGCATGAATTGTAGTCATAAATCCTTTTACAACTCCAAAGGCATCATCTAATGTTTTAACCATTGGTGCTAAACAGTTTGTTGTACAGCTAGCTGCTGATACTACATTTTCTGTTCCATCTAAAATGTTGTGATTTACGCCATAAACGATAGTCTTTACATTACCTTTTGCAGGCGCACTTATTACTACTTTTTTTGCACCAGCTTCAATGTGCCAACCAGCTTTTACTTCATCAGTAAATAATCCAGTACATTCAAGTACTAAATCTACACCTAATTTTTTCCATGGTAAGTTTTTTGGGTCTTTTTCAGCTAATATTAAAGCTTCTTTACCATCAACAATTAATTTATCTCCAGTAACTTTAATATCTCTGTCAAACTTCCCTTGTGCTGAGTCATACTTTAATAAATATGCTAATTCTTCAGCATTTGATAAGTCATTTAATGCGATAACTTCAAACTTATCATTATCATGCATCAAACGATACGCTAAACGGCCGATACGACCAAATCCATTTATTGCTACTTTAATAGCCATAATAAAACCCTCCTTTGTTTGGTTTAATTCGTCTCAATTTTACCACCTAAAGTAGTTTTTTTCAATTTTTTTACATTATATTACATTACTTTTACTATGTAAACGTTTTATTTACCAATAAATTTCTCATTAAGTCTCTTGATAAAATTATTATTAGGGTTTTTTAAAAACTTTACTTGCTTTGACGCTAAGCTAATCACAATTTCTTTGACATTTTCTTTGCTAATCCATTCTCTATCCGAAGTGATGTCAATATATTGATTCTTTGGTCTAATCTTAATTATTTCCTTGCCTAAAACAACCGGAGTTAGCATTGGAAAATTAACTGATTCAAAAGGTGCGATTAAACTAAGTTGGATTGCTTCCATATGAGGATTTAAAATGGCCCCACCAATACTTTTATTATATGCCGTTGATCCGGTTGGCGTTGATAAGCAAATCCCGTTTCCTCTAACGTGCATAAAATAAACATCATTAATAAAAATATCAGCTTCTAATAAGCGGTGTTGGTCAGTAATTGTTATTTCATTTAAAGCGTAAACTTCTTCTCTTTCAATTTGGTACTTCAAAAGATGATATTCATTTATCTTAAGATCATTTAAAACTTCAATTATTTTATCTAATTGACTAGGAAGAAATTCCGTATAAAATCCTAAATTTCCTGTGTGAATTGTAATAAAGATTACTTCATCAACAATTCTTAAATACTTTCTAACTGCATCTAAAACAGTTCCATCCCCACCAATTGTAAAAACATAGTCAGGTTGATCATTATCTTCTTTTCCTTTTAGTTTACTTATTATCTCTTCTTTTATTATTTTAGAACTCTTTTCATCTTTACAAACAAATGCATATTTCATCACAATCACCTATGATAAATATAACACATATTTTAAAAATATGTTAATATAAATAAAGGGGGAGATAGAAGTGGAAATAATAGAAATTGAATTCAAAAATCCTGTTTCTGAAAAAACATACACTAAACTATTAAAAGAATATAGTTTAGAAAATAATGTTTTCTTACAAACTAACTACTACTTTGATTCTAAAGAGTTTACTCTAGAGAAAAAACATATTGTCTTAA
This sequence comes from uncultured Acholeplasmataceae bacterium, assembly GCA_964481475.1. Classification (GTDB taxonomy): domain Bacteria; phylum Bacillota_I; class Bacilli_A; order Acholeplasmatales; family UBA5453; genus DUQU01. Next base: position 63,777 of record CAYZTG010000003.1, read on the forward strand.
GAATTAGACTTAGAGCTAATAAATACAAAGTAACGTTAAAAAGAGGAACTTTGCAGGGGGCAATCGAAGAGCATGTATTAATCTCTGAGGCTAAGGCTTTAGATATGATTAAAAATGGTTTTAATTTAAAAGAGTTTTTTGATGATGATTTGGAAGTTTCCTTCATAGGAAAACTTGATAATCACCGGGTATCAATGCCCTATCGTGATGGAGAACTTTTTTTAGATAAAATATTATACTTTGATAATATTGATTATGAAATTGAATATGAAGTAGATAGCTTTGAACAAGGAGAGATTGACTTCAAACAATTTTTGACAGAGCATCAAATAAAAGAAGAGCCTTTCTTAAGAAAGTCCTCTAGAATATATAACTATTTAAGGCAAAAAATTTAAAACTTCCTAAGGAAGTTTTTTTATTTTTTCGATTAATTTAACTACTTCATTGCTAATGATCTCATGACCTAATTTAGTTGGATGAACACCATCATATAATAACTCTTCTTCGCTATACCTATCTAATTCTCTATTAAATTTTTCCTGGAGGTTAAGGTAAAAAGTCTTATATTTATCACTAATTTCTTTAGTAAGTTGGATTATCTCATTTAAAAAATTAAACCATTCCTTTAAAAATATTTTTGATTGAAAAGCAAAAGGAGACATAATAACTATTTTTAGATTTGGTTTTGCTAATAATATTTCATTTAAAATAGTCTCATAATTATTTTTAACAATGTTAAACGATGTTTGATTAAAACCTGCATAATGGTGCCAAACATCATTAACACCAACTAAACTAAACAAAACTTCACAATCACTTTTCAAAACATCTTCTTCTAATCTTAATAGCAGATCATTAGTTCTATCTCCGCTAATACCTTTATTAATAATTAAAAAATCTGAAAAATGCTCTTTAACTAATCGAACGTACCCAAAACCTAATCCTTCCCAATCTTGAGATTTTCTAGAGTCAGTAATTGAATCTCCTAAAAACAATATTTTCATAATTTCACCTTTCAAACAAAAACATCTCAAAAAGAGATGTTTTTTATAATTTATTTACCTAAGTTTTTTTCGTTTTTAATTTCTTCGAAATAACGTTCTAGCTGTGTCTGGTAGTCGCATGCACCATCTAAAGGACAATTTTTACACATAACATAATCCCTTAGACGTTGTGGAACAAAAACTCTAATTTCTTCATCGTTATAACCAACTTGCATCTTTTCATTCTCAATAATTATTGGTCTTTTTAAAACGCTAGGGTTCTCAATAATGAACTCTTTTAACTGGCTTACTGTCATACTATCAGGATCTAGTTCATTGTCTTTAAAGACTTTTGATCTAGTT
>CAYZTG010000004.1:0-55859 GCA_964481475.1 uncultured Acholeplasmataceae bacterium
TATTAAAGTATGATGGTCACCCATTTCAACAATTTTGCCATCATCTATATAAATAATTAAGTCGCTATTTACGATTGTAGAGAGACGGTGAGCAACTACTAAGCTAGTTTTATTAGTCAATATTTGATTAATTGCTTCTTGTATAAGTGCTTCTTTCTCACTATCTATACTGGAAGTAGCTTCGTCTAAGATTAAAATTTCCGGGTTACCAATAATTGCCCTTGCGAAACTAATTAATTGCTTTTCTCCAATTGATAACTTCGCTCCCCCTTCACCAACTTCACTATAATAACCATTCTTTGTTTTCATAATAAAATCGTGAGCACCCACTAATTTACTCGCTTTTATAACTTCTTCTTCGGTGGCATCTAATTTACCATAAATAATATTATCGTAAATAGTTCCTGTAAACAAATGAGGCGTTTGCAAAACATAACCAATTTTACGATGAAGCCAATATATAGATCTTTCTTGATAATTAATACCATCTATTAATATTTCACCTTCAACTGGTTCATAAAACCTTGAAAGCAAGTTAACGATTGTTGTTTTACCAGCTCCTGTTGGTCCAACTAAAGCTACTCTAGTCCCAGCCTTTAAATGGAGGTTAAAATTGTCTAAAATAACTTCTTTATCATTATAATAAAAAGTAACATTTTTAAAAGTAACTTCACCTTTTATTTCTTCCCAATTATCATAATTAGGGTTTAACATATTTCCATATTTTTCTAAAACTTCCGGAGCGTCTTTTATTGCTGGTTCTTCCTCAATTAGAGCAATAATTCTTTCTGCAGATGCTTGAGCTTGTTGAAACTGAGCCAAGATTCTTGCTGATTGCATAATTGGATCAAAAAACTTAACTGTATAATCAACAAATAAGTAAAAAGTCCCAATTGATAACGTACCTACTGCAAGCCCTAAAACAATTTTTGATCCTTCAACAATAATAAAAGAAAGGACTACATAACTAATAAAAGCAATTATTGGTGTAAATAAGGCACTCCAGATAACTGCCTTCAATGTTTTTGATTTTAAATCTCCAGTTAATTTTTCAAATTCATCTTTGTATTGTTGTTCGATTGCTAAACTTTTTGTTGTCTTAGCACCTAAAAATGATTCATTAAATGATTGTGTTACAAATGAGTTTACTTTTCTAGATTCACGGTAATGAATTAAAATCCTTCTTCTAAAAAAATAAGCTAATACCATCATTATTGGCACTGAAATAAAAATAATCAAAGCCAATTTAACGTTATAAATAAATAATATAACAAGAATTACTAACATTAAAACAAAACTCCACATTAAGTCAACTAAGCCCCAACTAATAATATTTGCCAATCGTCTTGAGTCACTTGTCATTCTTGCCATAATCCAACCTTGGGGTGTTTTATCAAAGTAACTAAAAGGTAACTGTTGGAGGTTTTTAAAAGCTTCCTTTCTTAAAAGATAATTTGTTTGAATTTCAATTTTTGAAGCTTGATTTAAAAATCCCCAAACTGAAAAGCCCAATAAGAATGCACAACCTAAAAATAGACCAATAAAGATGGGGATAGTTTGAAAGTCTCCTGCAGTAAAATAGACGTCAATTGCGTAAGCACCAAAAAGCGCAAAAGAAACATCTAAAAATCCCATTACTATAGCATAAAAGAACATTAAAATGACTGTTTTGCGATCACTAAAAACAACTTTAACTATTTTTTTCCAAGTATTTAGTTTTACTTTACTTTCAAAAACTTCTTCTTCGTAATGCATTACTCTTCCTCAATAAGTTTTAAAAACTCTTCCTCTAAAGATCCTTGTAAATCCCAAAGGGTTTTATAAAGACCTTCCTTATTTTTAAGTGTCTCATGTGTCCCAATCTCACTAACTGAGCCATGATCTAAAACAATTATTTTATCTGCTTCCTTAGCTGTAGTTATTCTATGGGTAATAATTATTGATGTTGCTACTTTGCCTTTTTCTTTTAGAGCATTTCTAATTCCTAAATCTGTTTCTGTATCAACAGCACTTAAAGAATCATCAAAAATTAAAATAGGCTTATCTTCAATTAATATTCTTGCAATTGCTACTCTTTGTTTTTGTCCACCAGACAAAGTTGTTCCTTTTTCACCAACTAATGTTTGATATCCTTTATCGAAACCACTGATTTCATCTGTTAAATAGGCAATACTAGCAGCGTGATAAACTTTATCTTGTTCAATTTTATTATTAGATATTGCAATATTATCATAAACCGTTTTGGAATATAAAAATGGTTCTTGTAAAACAACACCAATGTTTTTTCTTAAATAGTGTTTCTCAATATCTTTAATTGAAACACCAGAAAATAAAATTTCTCCACCATCAATTTCTAATAATCTTAAAATTAAATTAACAATCGTACTCTTACCAGAACCAGTCTTTCCAATAATAGCAACCGTTTCACCACATTTAACTTTAAAATTAACATTTTTAAGAAGATGCTGTTCGCTATCCTTAAATTTAAAAGAAACATCCTTAAACTCAATTTCCCCATTTATCGGAGGCGTTTGAGTGCCATTTATCATAAATTCACTCTCATGGTCTAAAACTTCATAAATACGATCAGAACTTACTAAAGCACGACCAAAGTCACCAATTAATCTTCCTAATCCTCTAATTGGCCAAATTAACATCCCAATTAAAAGTAACGCAGCAATAACTTGTTCAGAACTTATTAGATTATCTTTCACCATAAAAATAGCTACTATTAAGACCACACTGTATTGTAACATCGAAACAGTGTCATTAACCCCCCAATAAACAGCCATTACTTTACTATGTTTTCGTGCGCTTTTAGAATATTTTGTATTAGCCTTTTCCATTTTATCAATTTCAAAAGCTTCATTATTAAAAGCCCTAACTACTTTCATTCCTTGTAAATTTTCTTGAATAATTGTAACCATGTTTGCTTCATCTTCTTCAATTGTAATAAATATTTTTGTAACAAATCTAAAATAAATAATCGAAGATATAGCTGAAATTGGGATCATTACAAGAGAAATTAACATGATTGTTTTATTTATATAAAATAATTGGAAGGCACCAAAAGAAATTGTTGCTAATAAACTAAAGAAATCAGCAATTTTCTCACTTAAAAAAGAACTTGATGTTTCAATATCGGAAGTAACTCTTTGTATTAAATCGCCAACATCAACATTATTGTGATATGAATATTCTAAAGACTGAATATGTGAATATAAAGTGTTTCTCAGATCCATTTGAATATCTTCGTTAACTTTTCCTCTAAAAAACGATTCAAAAAACAACATAATAAATCTCAATAGTTGGAAAATAGACAGCATAAAAGCTAATTTAATAACTGTTGCCATACCATCATTTGGCCATAAGAAATTCATAATAAAATTAGGGAAATTAACTTTATAAATTTCTGTAGCTAGTGGTTCTTTTAAAAAGGCAAATAAATATTGAATATGGAGTGGTACATAAGAGTATGTAAATCTATTTATAACAGCAAAAACGATAATAAGTACAATTATCCAATAATGTGATTTTGCAATTTTAAAAAGATTTTTTAATCGTCTCATTTATTTACCCTCTCATTTATTGTAAACTAAAGGTCTAAAAGGGTCAATAAATAATTATAAAATTATCTTTCTCTTTACAATTTCTTCATTAATTAAAGTAATTTCTTTATACTTAAATTGTTTTAAGAGTGTTTTCTTAATTTCATTAGCGAAGAATCTCATCCCATAGTAATGTTGGGTGATTGCTGTTGTTGAAAATATTTGTTCTTTTAAAAAGTAAAAATAATTATTTTTGTCATAATATTTTACCTGAAAATAAGCTTTTAAGGCCTGTTCAAAAATACTATCATTGAAATCAACTTTACTAATTAATTTCAATACTTCTTCTTTTTTGTCAATTTCATCATAATAGATTAATAAAGCTAAATCTACTATTTCCTTTTCATTATTAAAATTATCAAAATCTTTATGTAAAACCATTGCGATCCTTTTACTTCTTTGATAATCTCTATCCGCAATATTTTCAAATTCGTTTGGAGCCATAAAATAACTTAAAGCACTTATATAGTCATTTCTTACTTCTTTCATTTTTGAAAGTTTATTATGTAAAAATAAGTACTTTAAATAGTTGTCTTTTGCGTTATTAAACACACCATAATCTTCTTGCATTAATGCTATTTCAAATCTTAGTTGATAATACCAATGTGCAATATATGTATCTTCTAAATATCTGCTCTTTATTTCTTTTAGTATTAAAGCAGCATTAAGATAATCATCATCGTTTAAATGATATCTAACTAATGATAGTAAATAAATTATAAATTCTAAATTAGACATTTGATTCAAACTATACATTAATAAGCTTAATTCTTCAGTAGCTACTGAAAATCCCTTTTCACTAACAACTAAAGCAAACTTCATTAGTCTGGATTGAAAATCATTTCTCTCATTAATATATTTATTTAATTCTTCTTTATTGTTTTTTAATCCTAAAATATGACAAACAGTTTTTATGTACCAATCATCCATAATTAAACTTGACTCAATGATCTTTTCATTTATTTCTAACGTTTCTAAAACACCTTTAATCGTTTCTAGGTTTGGATTAATTACATTGTTTTCCACTTTAGAAATATATGAAACGGATATTCCAACAATGTTACTTAATGATTGTAATGTTTTATTTCTCTCCTTTCTTTTATACTTAATTGTAGAACCCAACTTACCTTCTGTTAACGAATCTTCTTTCATCTTTTTTCTAATTTTGTTTAATATTAAATTAGCCATTATAATCACTCCTTTAATCTATTTTTTATAATTAGAAAAAGGATGTCAAATATCGTTTGATATAAAAAGATGAAATACATCAATTAAAATGTTTTTCATCTTATTTTTTTGTTTTTTTAAAAATTTATTTACTAAAATTCTTCTTTTGAAAGATACATACATCAACTAAAGGACACTCATAACACTTTGGTTTTTTCGCTAAACAATGATATCTTCCAAAAAAAATTAATTGATGATGAAGTTTAGTATATCTTTCTATAGGAAATAATTTATAAAGTTTTTGTTCAATTGTTAAAACGTCATCCGTATCTTTTGCTAAACCTAATCTTTTAGAGACTCTCATAACATGTGTATCAACTGCAATTAAAGGAACATTAAAAGCATTTGACAAAACAACGTTAGCTGTTTTTCTACCAACACCAGGAAGTTTTTCCAATTCCTTTCGGTCATTGGGAACTTCCCCATTAAGCTTTTCAGTAATTATTTTGGCTGTTTCAATAATGTTTTTAGCTTTTGTTTTATAAAGTCCAATCGAGTTTAAAAGTTCTTCCACATCTTCAACTTTAGCTAATGAAAGTTCCTTAGACGAAGGATACTTATTAAATAAAGAAGGGGTTACTTTATTAACTCCAACATCAGTTGTTTGGGCAGATAATATTACCGCAACTAATAATTGAAAAGTACTACTATGGTCTAGTTCAACTGTCGCATTTGGAAACATCTCATCTAGTGTGTTTAAAATTAATTGAATTTTATCCACTATTTGCCAACTAACTTTCTTAAAATTTCAGCTGTTTTTTCATCAATCGATGAGATGTTTTCTAAAGTGTCACTTCTAAGAACTCGGTCAACGTAATTAACCGTTTTACGTTTATGTTTATTTGTAATTTCAATGGCTTCAAATATTTTAGTTTTAGAAAAACCATCACTAAACCACCCTCTTACTATTTCTAAATTATTAGGAGTTAATGGTTTATTAAATACCTCTTCTAATTCATTTATTACATATTCTTGGTCTGTAATTAATTTGGCTTGTTCTTGTTTATCGATTTCTTCGGTTAAAAGGGTTGTTATTTTCTCAAAAAAAGGTTTTAAACTAAATATTTCTCCCATTTTACCATCGTTTTTTCTAACAAGTTCAATATTAATTATTTCCTTTTCAAACAAACTATTAATTAGTTCCCCTACATGGTTTAATTTATAACCTGTAACTCTAGCAATTGAGTTTGTTGATAAATTAACTCTTTTTCTTTCTGCTAATATTAATAAATTAAGCATTATTAAATATTCATCAGCTGATAAATTAAATACTTGATAATACTTATTTAACAGTTTTTGTGGTTCAAGTAAACCTTCTTCAAATAATTTTTCAAGCATGTTGTTACTCCTTCACAAGTTTGTTTAAAGCTTCCTTTGCAGCCTCTTGCTCTGCATCCTTTTTTGTTTTAGACATTCCTCTACCCAAAACAATACTATCCATTCTAACGGAAACAGTGAATGTTTTGTTATGAGCAGGTCCTTCTTCTTTTTCTAAGTAATATGTAATGTTTCTTCTATCAACTTGAACTAATTCTTGAAGTGTTGATTTATAATCAGTAATCTTGACTGCTTGAATATGAGGAATAATCAGTTTGTAAAACATTTCCTTAGTTTTATCAAAACCAAATTCTAAGTAAATCGCTCCAAATAGTGCTTCATAGGCATCAGCTATAATTGCTGGATTGTTTGCTCCATCAAATTGTAATACTCCTTTACCGAGTAATAAGTATTTAGAAAGGTTGATTTCTTTAGCATAAATATCTAAAGCTTCTTCTCGTACTAATTCCGCTCTTTTCTTGGACATCTCGCCTTCAGTTTTTCCACCTTCATTATATAAGTACTCTCCCATGAGTAAACCAATTAAGGCATCACCTAAAAACTCTAACCGCTCATTATGTTCAGCATTATTTTCATTAGCATAACTTGTATGAGTCAAAGCTTGCGTTAATAGAGCTTTATTTTTGAAATTTAAACCAATCTTTTTTTCTAATCTATTCATTTTCTTCACTTGTCCCGATCGCAATTGTTTCTAAAACTTCTGAAACTTTACGAACGACATCTGCTTTCACTAAAGTATATGCCTGTCTAATTGCATTATAAATTGCCAAATCATTACTTGAACCGTGAGCCTTAATAACAGGTGCTTGGAGACCATAAATCATTGCTCCTCCAATCTCACTGGCATCTAATCTCTTCTTAAATCTTTCTAAGTTCTTTTTCATAAATAGGGCCCCTATTTTACCTAGAAAAGATGTTTTAATTTCCTCTTTTAAAATTATTCCCAGCGTTTTTGCGGTACCTTCAGTTGTCTTCAATACAATGTTTCCGGTAAAACCATCAGTAATCATTACATCACATTCACTAGTTAAAATATTATTTGCTTCAACATTACCATAAAAATTAATGTGTTCGCTATTTTTTAATAGTTCATAAGTTTCTAAATCTATTGGTCTGCCTTTTCCCTCTTCTTCGCCAATATTAACAAGTCCTACCAAGGGATTTTCTCTATTAAAGTAATATTTGGCAACAATTGACGCAAAAATAGCTAACTCTAAAATATGGTTAGGTCTTAACTCTACGTTAGCTCCGCAATCCAGTAAAATTCTTCCTTTTTTATCTAGCGAAGGGATTGTTGGCGCAATAGCAATTCTGCTCATTTTAGGAAGTTTCTTAATAATAAGATGTCCACCAATAATTAATGCTTGCGTAGGCCCAGATGATACTATTCCATCAGTTTCGCCGTTTTTTACACTTCTTAGGGCCATTACCATTGAAGAGTCACGCATGTTTTTTATTGCACTAACAGGATTTTGCTCTCCCATGTCAATAACAGAATTAGCTTGTTTTAATTGAATTCTCTCTTTGGATGTTAAATATTTCTCCATTACTGAAATATCGCCATAAATATGTAGTTCTAAATCAGGAAACTTTTTAATAGCTTCTATAGCCCCTTTAATAACAACTTGAGGCCCAAAATCCCCACCCATTCCATCGATTGCAAGTTTAATCATAAAAATATCTCCTTTTAAAAAGTTTATCACATATTAAATATTATATGTATATTACCATAAATTTCACATTTTATTGTTCTTAAAATACATTAGAAAATCTTCTTTTGCGTCTAAAAAGATTTTTATATCTTTATTTAGATCAGCATAAGTAAAATCGATCATCCCACTTTGTTTTAAACCTAAAAATTCTCCCGGCCCTCTATTTTCCAAATCATATTCAGAAAGAATAAAACCATCATTAGTATTTTTAAAAATATTTAGTCTCTCAATATCGCTATCTTCACTAAGAACATAACAATAACTTTGTAAATCGCTTCTACCAACTCTTCCTCTTAATTGATGAAGTTGTGATAGACCAAAAAATTCCCCATTAAAAATAACCATCATCGTTGCATGCTTAATATCAACTCCAACTTCAATAACAGTTGTTGATACCAAAATAGCTCCATGATCGTTTTTAAATTTATTCATTACTTCTTCTTTTTCCTTTGAACTTAATTTTCCATGCATTAAATAAACTTTATCATAAAAAATACTAGCAAGTTTTTCATACATTGAATAGACGTTTTCTCCACGAGCTTCACTTTCAATCGATGGGGTTACAACATAAATATTATGTCCTTTTTCTAATTCTTTTTGAATATGTTTAAAGACACTATCTTGCTCGGATTGATTAAAGTAATAAGTTTCAACTTCTTTTCTATCCTTTGGTTTTTCCCTTATGTTAGATATTTCCATATCACCAAGAATTACTGTAGCCAGTGTTCTTGGGATTGGAGTTGCTGTTAAATAGCAAATATCGCTAACGCCTTTAGATTCCAATGACTCTCTTGCTAAAACTCCAAAACGATGTTGCTCATCTATAACCACAAAACCTAAGTTCTTAAAAATTGTATCGTCGGTTATCAATGCATGTGTCCCAACAACTAAATCAACATCACCCATCAAAATGTCTTTTTTTATAACTTGTTTATTAATTGTTGAACCAGTTAATAAAGCAATTCTTAAATTAGGAAAATAACTTTTAAATGTTTCGAAATGTTGCTGGGCAAGTATTTCTGTTGGAGCCATAAAAGCACTTTGAAAATTAGCTGTTTTCATTCCATATATCGCAATTCCAACGACGATTGTTTTACCACTCCCAACATCTCCTTGAATTAGTCTTTTTCTAACTTTAGGATTTTTAAAATCTTTAAATAAATCATTTGCAGCTTCTTTTTGATCATTAGTTAATTCAAAAGGAATAGTTTTAATAAAGCTCTTAACTTTTTCAATATCATATAATCTTTGTTCTTTAAATAGATTTTCTTCTTCCATAGAATTATTAAAGATCATATTTTGGAACGCAAAGGCCTCTTCATATTTTAATCTATAGATTGCTCTGTCTAGTTGTTCTTTTGATTTGGGAAAGTGAAGTGCATGAATCATCTCCCATTTAGATATTAAATTTCTTTTATGGATAATTTCTTTTGAAAAATTTTCTTCAACTCTATATAACTTGTTTTGATAAATTTGAACAATTAGTTTACTTATATTTGTATCATAAATTCCTTCAATATTATAAACCGGCTTAAAGTCTTTCTCTATTGGTTTTAAAAAGATCGAACTCGCCGTTATTTCTTTTTTCCTTTTATTAAATCTCCCTTTTATTTGAATAATCATTCCTTCTTTTAATGTTTCTTTCAAATATCCTCTTCTATAAGCAATAATATTATAGACTTCATTATCAACAAGAAGTTTAAATCTTAAGCTCTCTAAATTATTTTTATGCATCACAACTAATGGTACACTCTCAACTTTGCCAATTACAGTTACATCGGTGTTATCGACAGCCAACAAAAGAGAACTTTCTTCAAATGAAAGGTATTTTTTAGGGAAATATTCAATTAAATCTTGAGTAGAAAAAATATTATGGTTATTCAATATTTCTAATGTTTTCTCTCCTACTCCGTTAATCTCTTTTAATGAATTTGTCATTTACCTACCTTATTTAACAAGAACAAATCAGCTAGGGCCACCATAATCGAATTTTCAATAATAACTTTAATTCTTTCGCCAATGAAAGTGTCATGATTGCCTTTGTTTTCTAACATTTCCATCTTCTTTTTCTCAAAATCAAATGTTTGAATTTGTTTCTTAAATGAACTAATGGGCCTAATAAATGTATTAATAATTAAATAATTTCCATTTGTTATTCCTCTATTAATTCCTCCTGAATGGTTTGTTTTAGTTCTACCAGTCTCATCGATAAAAACATCAACATATTCGCTGCCAAGCAGCTCAACTCCACTAAAACCAATCCCAAAACTTACTCCTTTTACACTTGGAATACTATAAAGAATATGACTAATCATTCCCTCAACAGTATCAAAGAAAGGTTCTCCCAAGCCAACATCTAAATTACTAATTGTAGTTGTTAAAATAGCCCCAACCGATTCATTAGCATTTTTTATCTCTTGAAGATACTCGTCTAACTTACTAAAATCAGTTAAAGTTCCTACTTTACTAAACTCTGTTTTTATATCAATGTCTTTTAAAATCATTTTAGCAAATGATCCCGCGATTACTAATCCAATAGAGAGTCTTCCGCTAAAATGTCCAGTTCCTGGTAAATTATGTAATCCTTTATACTTTTCCTTTAAAACGTAATCAGCGTGAGATGGGCGATGATGATTATGATAATTTCGATATGAGTCACTTTCAAAAGACTTATTCAATACTCTTATTAAAACTGGACTTCCTACAGTTACACCGTTATAAACTCCGCTTTCAATAATAATCTCATCTGCTTCTTTTCTTGGTGTTTCAAAGAAATCTTTTGGATTTCTTCTTTTTAAATCACTTTTTATTAAATCTTCATCAACTAAAAGACCTACAGGTATGCCATCAATTAAAACACCCACGGACATTCCGTGCGATTCACCAAATAAACTAATTTTAAATATTCTACCAAATGTATTCATTATTTATCTCCTCTATCATTAGTTTAACTGTTTGTTCATCTTTTTTAAGTTCTCGTTCAAACCAAATTTCATTAGCATATATAGCTTGTAAAATTAGCATTTCAAGACCATTAACACTTCTTTTAGCTAATTTCATTAGTTCCGTTTCTTTTGGTCTATAGTTTAGATCGATGACTAAATCCAAAGATTGGTAATCTGCTTTTACTAGTAATCCGGGATTATTTATATTACCAATAGGTGTTGCATTAATTAATGTTTTCACATCTTTAATATGATGAAAATCTTCATATGTAATCACCTTCTCAAAAGGTAGTACTCTATCAATATTTCGGGTAACTACAATAACTTCAAAGTTCATCTCCTTAAATACTTGATAACAAACTTTAGCAGCCCCACCAGTCCCTAAAAGGTAAACTTTTTTTTCATTAAATTTCTCTTTACCAATAATCTTTTTAAAGGCATAATAATCGGTATTATAACCAATTAATAACTCATCTTTTATCTTCACAGTATTAACAGCCCCAACTTTATCAACTACATCAACAACAATATCAAGGTACTTTATTACCTCTTCTTTATAAGGGATAGTAATATTAAAGCCTTTATATTTTAAATATTCTTTGTTCTTGAAGAAGTTTACAAACTCTATTTCATTAATATCCATTATTGTGTAATTAATGTCTAATTTATTTATTTTACCAATTAAATTATGTATTTTATTTGACAAAGTATAACTAATATCTCGTCCAATTAGAAACATCATTTTTGTTGAAATTCCTTTGATAATTCTATCAATTTATCATAAAAAACACTAAACAAATCCTCAAATTCAGTAAAAACTTCTTTGGTAACTCTTGCTTTTAAGTAAGTTTCCCTATCCTTATCTTCAATTTCAATTTTCATTTCTTCTTTAACACTTTTTATTTTTTTTACAACTTCGAATCTTTGATTAAAAAGCTTAGCAATCTCAAGATCAATGTTTTCAATTTCTTTTCTATATTCAACTAACATCAATAATACCCCCTAATAATTTAAAATCATCAATAAAAGTAGGATAACTTTTATCTATTGAGCTAATGCTATTAATAACTAACCCTTCTGCTAATACTGAGCCAAGTATAATCATACTCATTGCTATTCTATGATCATTATAATCAGAAACTTTAACTCCACCTACTAATTTAGCTGGATAAAAAGTTAACTCATCACCCTCTAAACTAAACTTTGCTCCCACTAAGCTTAAATTAAAGAGCATTTTATCTAATCTATTTGATTCTTTATAGACCAAATTTTCTAACCCTCTAAATTTTATACTATAATCTTGAAGTGCTGCATATACAAATAGAATTGGCGCTAAATCGGGGTAATGATAAAGATTTATTTCCTTTTGTCTAATTAGATTATAAATTTCCTTATCACCTTGTTTAGAATCCTTGTTCAGACTTTTCATTTTAATATCAGCTCCCAAATGATTGGCAACTAAAAAAAATGCTGCATTAGAATAATCATTTTCTACTTCATAATTATTTTTAGTAATCTTTTGTGATCCTTTTATAAAATAACCTTCTTCATTCTTTTCAATCTTAATACCCATTCTTTCAAGCAGATCAATCGTAATATCTAAATATGGCTTTGAAGGAGTCTCATCTAAAACAATTTGAGAGTCACCTTTTACAAAAGGCAAAGTCATCAACAATCCACTAATAAACTGACTAGATATAGTTTTAGGAATAAAATATTTATATCCCCTTAAAGATCCACTAATAATAACCTTATTAGCCTTTATAATATATTCAATCTTCTCGTTTTTAAATATCTCTTGATAAATGTCATTAAATCTTCTTTTAAGGTTATCACTTAAAGCTATTTCTAACCGATTAACATGAAGCAAGGAAAAAGGGATAATAAATCTTAATGTTGAGGCAGATTCACTTAAACTAATTGTTGCCATTTCAACTTTTTTTACTTTATTTATAATAAGTTTATTTTCATTTATTTTAACACTAAACCCCAATGCTTCAATAGCTTTAATGGTTTCTAGCGTATCTTTAGCGATTAAACAATTGTTTATTTCAAACTCATCGACTAATGTAGCTAATAATAATACCCGGTGGCTTATGCTTTTAGAAGGGACACCACTATAATCACCTTTTAAAAATGCTTTTTTAACGTAGTAACTCATAGAGGAAATCCACCTTCAAACTATAAATAACAGCTTTCTTATCAATTAAAATAAAATCAATAAAGCCATTTGTTACTTTTTTGTCAAACTTAATATCTTCAACTAATCTACTTAAGTTCCCTTGGTATGGTTTAATACTAAAACGATCGAAAAAATTATAAAGCATTTTTAAATCAGCTTCTTTTGAGACATTTAACTCAATACCTATCTTAAAAGCAATTTCCATTCCTTGAAAAACAGCTATCCCATGGGGGACCTTATAATTAGACTCTTTTTCAATAGCATGACCAAAAGTGTGACCAAAATTAAGGATCTTGCGGAGATTATGTTCATAATAATCTTTTTTAGTAATTTTTAATTTCACTTTTTGTGTTTTTCTAATTAATTCTTCCGATATATTGTTATCTCTCATCAAATCAAATATTTTACGATCACTAATAAAAGCTGATTTAACTATTTCACTATAACCATTAATAAGTTCTTTCTCATCCAAAGTATTTAATAATGGAAGATGAATTAAAACTAGTCCAGCTTTAAATACACCCAAAAGGTTTTTCCCTTCTTTAGTGTTTATTCCAACCTTACCACCAATACTAGAATCTACCATAGCAAGTAAGGTTGTAGGAATGTTAAGATAGTTAACTCCTCTTAAAATAGTCCCGGCAACAAACCCTGCTAAGTCACCAACAGAACCACCACCAAATGAGACAATAACATCATTTTTTGAAATATTTAAATTTATTATTTCGCTAGTCACTTTTTCGTATTCATATAAAGTTTTTGCCTGTTCATTTTCGGAAACTATAATTATTTCTTTTTTTAAACCGCCAAAAAGTTCCTCCAAAAAAAGTCCTTGTTTTTTATAAATAGTTTCATCAGTTATAATAAAAAACTTACTTTTTTCAAATTCTTTTAACTTTATTTTAAATTTATCGATTTCAAAGATAATCTTATTTTTTATTATTTTCATGGTTTTCCTTTATAAAATAGTTTTTAATTTATTAATTTCTTTAACCAATCTTTCTAATTCCTCAAAATCAATTGCTTGAAAGGGGTCGCTTAAAGACTTTTCGGGTTCAGGATGAGTCTCTATTAAAACTCCATCAGCACCAACAACATAACTAGCTAAACTTAAAGCTCTTACCATATCACGTCTCCCTGAACCATGAGACGGATCAACAATAATCGGTAGATGTGTTAGTTCTTTTAAGGCAATTACAGAACTTAAATCTAAGGTATTTCTCGTTTTATCACTAATAGTTTTTAAGCCTCTTTCACAAAGAATAATATTTTCATTTCCACCAAGCATGATATATTCAGCACTCATCAACCACTCATCGATTGTTGCACTAGGCCCTCTTTTTAAGATAATAGGTTTCTTTGTTTTACTGCCTAATTCTCTAAGTAATTCATAGTTTTGCATATTACGTGCTCCGACTTGATAGGCATCTACGTATTTATCATATTCTTCAATTAGGTTGTAGTCGAGTATTTCTGATACTGAAGCGATATTATATTTTTTCGATGTTTCAAATAATATTTTAAGTCCTTGGCTCTTTTGACCTTGAAAATCATAGGGAGAGGTTCTTGGTTTATACGTTCCACCCCTAATAATATTGATGCCAAGACTAGTTAATTTTTCTGCAATTTCTTCCATTATTTTAGGTGTCTCAACTGAACATGGCCCAGCAATAATTTTAAAATCTTTACCTATGTTTTCTCTTCCTGCAAAGTTGATTACGCTATCTTCTTTTTGAAAGGCTCTACTAACTAGCACATATTTATCATTAGAAAACATCTCTAAGTTCGGGAATGCTTCTATAAGTTCATTATTGATAAAATGATTATCTTCAATTTTTATTGCTTGGCTATTTAGATAATCATTTTTAGTATATTTAATTCCTTTTTTTAATAAAAACTCTAATAATTTAGATGTTTCTTCCTTACTAGTTTTATTACTAATTTTTATAATCATAGTGCACCTCTTTACTACTAAAAGTTTATCATAAACCGCTTCTCTTTACAATAAAATAAAAAGGGACTAACATCCCTTTTCTTAGTTATTATTTTTTTAAACTGTCCCTTATTTCTCTTAATAATAATACTTCTTCACTAATTACTAACTCTTCAGCAACTTCTTCGGCAGGTTCTTCTTCAGGTGTATCATTTTCAACATTTTTTTGTTTTCTCTTATTGCCTAAACTTACAACCACTTTAATAATTACAAATAAAGTAAAGCCAATAATTAAGAAGTCAATAATACTTTGAATAAATCTTCCATAATAAAGTAACACTGAATCAGCTGACTTAACTAAAACTAACTCCCCTGCTGCATTGGTGTCATAAAAGGCAGTTCCTCTTAAAACCGAAAATTTTGCAGTTAAGTCTCCACTAAAAGGAATACTAATAATTGGCATTAATACATCATTTACTAAGCTAGATACAATCTTATTGAATGCACCACCAATAATAATCCCTACCGCAAGATCCAATACATTTCCTCTTTTGATAAAATCACCAAACTCTTTAAAAAAATTTTTCATAAATCTTCTTTCTTCCTCTCACTTTCACCATACTATTTATCTATTTCTATAATATTAATTATATCACTAATTTTTCTAATTAATAGCGTGTTCGTATCTTTTAGTCGCTTAACTGAGTTATGACCTCCGGTAAATAAAACACACTTTACTCCCATTAGGTAAGAAATTTGATAATCATAAGTAGTATCTCCTAAATAAATTACTTCATTAGAATCAATTTTGTTTTCTTTTAAATATTTTAAACCAAGTTTTTCTTTACCAATCGCAATTATATTATCAGTCCCAATAATCTCTTCAAAATAATGGTCAATCTTGTAGTGTTTTAATTGTGCAATTAAGTTATTTTTTTCTGATGCTGATAAACAAATATTTTTTATCCCTTGTCTTTTTAAAAACTTTAAAGTTTCTTCAACATCATCATGAAGACTTAAATAAAGACTTCTAGGGTGATAATTTTCGATAAAATAATTTGCAATCCTTTTAAAATTATCTTCATCTTGATAGATTCCTGCTTTTTGATAGTAGTTTTTTAAAGGAAAATCAAATATTTCTAAATATTTTTCTTTTGTAATAATAGCTTTGCTTTCATTTATAAGGATCTCGTTTAGGAGATTAATAGATAAATCCAGATCATCTAAAATTGTCCCATTAAAATCCCAAAACAGATATTTAGTCTTCATAGGCTTCACTTATGATAAGGATGATTAAGCTTTATTTTAAAAGCACGATAGAGCTGTTCTACAAAAATTAATCTCATTAATTGATGAGGAAAAGTAAGAGGAGAAAAACTAATCCTTTCATTTGCTCGGTGTTTAATCGCTTCGGTTACGCCAAAAGATCCTCCAATAATAAAAACAACTTCTTTGTATGTAGTTATTAAATAATCAAGTTTCTTCGAAAACTCAATACTATCAAGTAGTTCTCCTTTAATATCTAATAAAATTACATACGAATCTTCTTTAAGATTTTTAAAAATAGCTTTTTCTTCCTTAACAATGTTTTCTTCTAAACTTTCATCTTTGACTTCTATCACTTGAACGTTATGCGAAAGTTGTTTTAAGTAGTTATTTACTTCACTTTGGAACTTTTTCATTTTACCAACAGCAATTATTTTTATCATAAGTAAATAACCTCTAGAGCTTCATCTTGTTTAGCAAAGTATCTCAAAACATGGCTATCATTAACATTTTGGGCGGCTAGCACTTCATTAAAAGTATTTTCGATTAAATCATAACTATTACAATCTTCGCTGATGTGAGCATGAATCAAGTGTTTTGTATTTGGCCCCATCATCAATGAAAACTGATAGGCAGAGTCATAATTTGATAAATGGCCTTTCTTATCTGAAATTCTATTAATAATATATGGTGGTCGATTGCATTTTGTTAATCGATAAGGATCATGATTAGATTCTAAGTAATATAAATTATGGTTTTTTAATAAGTCAATCATCCCACTATGGATATATCCAGTATCTGTTATGTAACAAAGACTACTCTCAGTGTTTGTAATTATAAGACCAATTGGCTCTCTTGCATCATGAGATAACGGTAGTGGTGTAATTGTCAATTCATCAATTTTAAAGCTTTCTAGAGACATTATTTCAATATGATTATTTATTTTAAGTTCAGTCGCTGTACCTTTTGTCATATATAAATTAATTTCATAATTATTGATAAATGTTAAAAGACCTTTAACATGGTCAATATGCTCATGGGTAATAATTAAATCAGTTATTTCAGATAACTTTTTATTAGCCTTTTTTAAGCCTAATTCAATTTGTTTTAAGGAAAGACCGGCATCAATTAATAAGTTAACATTACCGTAACTTACTAAACTTACATTACCCTTCGATCCTGATGCAATATTTAAAAATAACATTTTGTATAATCAAATCCCCTTCAAGTTGGTTAAAACTCTATTTTACTCTAAATATCATACCATATTTAAAGCTTTTTTTGAATAAATGAACAATTATTTAATAATAAAAAGTGTAGTCTTTAAAGTTTTAATATGACTTTAGCTTAGTGTCTCAAAAAAATTGGTTTGTAAATATATATATTTAGTAGTATAATATATCTTAGTGTAAAAATGATAATCAAGGTGCGAAATAGATTGCATTGAGTTTCTATCTGTGTTATATTATTTATGCTGTAATTTAAAATCGAGGAGTGAAAAAGTGAACAAAATAAAGATATTTAAAAGAAGCTTAACGTTATTTATTGTAGTAATCTCTTTACTGGGATTGGCTTCTTGTAAGAAACAAAATGATAAAATCCCTTACGGATCAATTGGTGATAAAACCTACGCTCAGGGTTCTGGCTTTGTAGTAACAGAAAAAGAACTTTATAACGAAATGCGTATCACAGGTTTAAGTCTTCTAAGTAAGGAATTTGAAAAGATAATTTTCAAAGATGAGATTGAAGAAGTTAATAACAATTTCGAAAATTATAAAGAAGATTTAATCGAATATGCTAATAATGCTATTTTTGGTACAAACAAACCTAAAGATTTAGCTGAACTAAAGGAAAAAGATATTAGTAAAGCTGTTGAAAGCTACTTAGATAGTATGTTTTTACAAGGTGTCGACTTAAATTCTAGTGATATTGACGGTGTTAAGTTTGAAGAACACACCAAGAAACTATTAGATGTTTTCGTAATCAATGTTGCTAAGAAAATTAGTGCTAGAAAAGTTTTAAATGAGGAAGTTAATGATAAAGACTCTTCTAACTTTGTTGATAAAGATGAAGACATCAATACTTATTTTAAAAATAACGTTGAAAAGAGATACCCATTAAGCTTTATTTCTATTCGTTTCCAAAATAACTATGAAGCTACTCAAACTCTACGTAATTTCAACATTAAAACATTCCGCCAAAATTGGTATATTATTCCAGACCCACGTAAAGATGAAGTTCAAGGTTATGCTTTAGAAGTTTTAGAAGAATTAGGACTTGAAAGCGAAAATGGCAAGTTATCTGAACCAGATCATCAAAAATATTTTAATAAATATGTTGTAGATCCAGGACGTGAAACAGAAGGAATTAAAGATAGTTTATTAGATGAAAATGCTATTTTATATCAAATTATTGAAATCTATAATTATATTTACAACTATAAGAAAATTGATTTAACCGCCTATGAAGCAGATAAATCAATTCCTATTGAAGATATTTTAGAAAACGAAGAGTTTGTTAAACTATCAGAAGAAGAAAAAGGTTTATTTACATTGGAATATGATGACTTCCCAATTAATAACCAAAGCGAGAGCACTTTATCTTCTTTAAGATCATACTTATACAATACTCTTTCAACTAAGGAAGATGGTACTAGATTCACTGCTTCACCTCGTAGTTTTGGTAAATATTACTACTTACTATTTAAATTAGTTGATCATAATGAGGATTTATTAGAAATTCTTGATGAAGAAGAAAACCTAATTGTTTGGGCTAATGATGAAAAAACTGTTTTAACTGAACATGCTCAACAATACTTTGATGAACTAGTTGAAGAAAAACTAACTTCTACTTATATAACTTCTAAAGCTTCTGAAAAAGTTAAAGAAGCTAAAATTACTATTTATGATAGTGATTTGCACCTTTTCTTAGGAAATACAAACTACTCTTTAGCAAAGAAATTCAACAATGACTTAGTTGCTAAAGTAAATGATGTAGAAATTAAGGTTGATGATTTTTATAAACTTTTAGAAACACAATATGGAGCTTCTATTGCAATGGACATTGCGATTAAAAAAACATTAGCTAAAAGTAAATATGTTGACCAAATTACTAAAAAGCAACATGAAGAGTTTACTGAAAACATGGATAATATGATCCAACAATTTAGTAATAATGCCTTCGCATCAAACGGATTCCCTGCTTCTATAGGTAGAGCTAAATTTTTAAAACTAGCATTCCAAGCTAATTCTAAGGAAGAAGCTATTCAAAAAGTCTACGTTTTAGCAGAAGTTGAAAAATTGTATTTAGCTGACTATGAAAGTCACTTTGAATATAAAGAACAGATCTATGATAAGTTTTTAGAACTTGCAAATCGTTTACAAGAACAAACATTCTCCTTAACAACTGGTCATTTAATTGTTAAAGTTGATATGGATGAAGATGAAAACCCAGATAGTCCCGAAGAATTTTTCCAAACATTATCTGCGGAAGAAGTTGCTAATTATAAAAAAGAAATTACCAACTTATTGTCCTTAATTTATACTAAAGCTACTAAATATCAAAATTTCGATAGTGGTTTAGAAGATATTGTCAAATTATATAACGAAAGTGCTCGCTTTATTTGTGAAGATGAGTATGTTGAAGATGATGAAGACGGTCAAAATAAACTATGTGGTCCTGAAAAAGATTGGGCTAAATATAAAGCATTAGGTTTACAAATTGAATATCAATCATTGGGTTCACAAACAAATAAAACAAACTGGCCTGGTGAAAGTAACTTTGATGAGAAATTTTATGATAGAATAGTTACCTTTTATGATTACTTAAAAGAAGAATATTATGATATGGATGAAAAATTCCCTAAACAAGAATTAGATAGTCAACCTGTAGTTTACGAAGATGTCTTAGAAACAAGTTTCGGCTGGCACTTAATCCTTGCATTAGGAGGAGATGTCTCTAAGAGTGCTAAGTTTACTAGAAATGATGACAAATATATTGATGGCGATAGTAGTAAAGATAAGATCTATGAAAAGATTGAACTAAAAGACAAAGATGGTAAAGTTATTGATACATTAAATGCTTATAGTGATACAGATCAAATCTCTATTAATCAAGTTAGAATCTATTTCCATGAAAAAGGTTCTGACTATGATATGAACTTACCTTCAAAAGTAGTTACTGCAGTCTCTAATTACTTAACACCGTTCATCACTAGTTATGAACAAAGAGAAATGAGACTTCACTTGCTTTATAAATTAATTGAAAAAGCTGATTTTGATTATGTTAATGTAAGTGTAAGCAATAAGTTGGACCGTATTTTAGAAATAAACCAAAAACAATTCTTAAATTATGCTGATGAGGAATCTCATAAAGAGTATATGGAAATTTATGGTGATTGGTTCCAAATCTTTAATTAATTAAAAAAAAAAGGACTTCGGTCCTTTTTATTTTACTTTATGTTTATAATATTTCATTTTATCAGCAACATTTATTATTCCTGTAAAAGTTCCCGCTTCTGTTTGATTTAACACTTCTTCTAATACTCTAAACTTAGAGTCGATTGTATCAATATACCAAACTAGGAGAGCTTCTGCAGTTTGAGGTCTTCTTGCAGCCCCAAAATTCGGGAGGCCATGATGTGCAAGTAATATATGGTTTAGCTGAATGATTTCTTCACTTTCTTCTAAATCTAACTTAGCTGCTTCGATCATTAGCTGTTGAGCTATTAAAACTAAATGGCCAATAAGTTGTCCATCTCTAGTATATTCTCCGCCTTCAAATCCTGAAAGTTCAACTGTTTTACACATGTCATGTAATATTATTGCACTAATTACTAAATCTTTATTAATAAAATCATATACTTCTAATAACTTGCTTGCTATATTAAGCATTGTTTTTGTGTGATAAGCTAAGCCACCTAAATAAGCATGGTGAAACTTAACCGCGGCGGGAAACAAATAAAAATTGGCTTTATATTTATCATAAAGTATTTCAGTTATTTTTTTAATCACTTTATTTTCAATATTAGCTAAATAATCTTCTATAACTTCTTTTGCCTGGTTAATATCAATAGGGGCTACTTCATAAAAAGCGCCAAGTTTTTCCTTAATTTCAGCAAAATCTTTTAAAGATTCTGAAACGTCAGTTACTTTAATTACTTCATTAACTAACTTATCATTATTATTAATAACAGCATACTCAAACTCATAAACGCGGTCAACTTTTAAAAGCCTCGCTTGCTCTTTAGTCAATTTTAAATTAATTCTTTCTTTATTTACTGATATCACATTACAATTAAAAAATGATTCTCCAATATTCATATTTTCTACTTTTCCAATAATAATCATTACACTCTCTCCTTTATAAATATATAACAACCTGGCCTATTAGCTAAGATATTTTCTTTATTCATTAATACTTTCTTGATCCCATCAAAATATAGTTTATAACCACCTTTAGGTGCTAACTCCTCATTAATGTAGTCGTTTTTAAAATAAATAACGAACTCTTTTGTTAAATTAGTTATACTAAATTCTTTAGTCTTAGAGTTATTGTAGTTAATTTTAATTTGATTTTTAATTTCCGCCTTTGAGCTTAGTCTAAATACTTTATGTTCTTTCCTAATTTCAATTAAAGCTTTTGTCGTTTCCACCAAATCTAAATGCCTATCCCTTAAATCCCAATCAATTTGATTAATCTCATCATTTGACTTATAGGAGTTTTCTACTCCTTTTTTTGATCGCAAAAATTCTTGGCCACTATGAATAAAAGGGATTCCTTGACTAAGAATAGTTAGTGATAAAGCTAATCTTGCATAATCTTTTATCTCTTCTTCAGTTATATTTTTAACTAATACTTTAGCCCTATCATAAAAGGTATGATTGTCATGGCATTCAACATAATTAATTGATTGACCGGGACTGTAAAATTTGTAATTATCTAGAGCACTACCAGTAAATAAATAATATAATTCTTTATTTGGTAAATCATTACCTAAACTAAAGCCAACTTCTTTTGAAAATGTCCCACCCTTTATTTTATCTCGAAAAGCATCATTGAAAAAAGCAACATTGGGTAAATATTGCGAATTATCAATAATCGCCCTTTTTTCTCTATCTAAAGTCGTTTTTATGTTCCATCCTTCACCATAAATAAATGATTTAGGGTCATATCTTTTAGTAACAATTTCTACTTTAGTTATTAATTCAATATCATTTAATCCCATTAAATCAAATCTAAATGCTGAAATTTGGAATGTCTCTAACCAATGCTTTATTGATTGAATAATAAAATGACTAACCATTACTTTCTCGGTAGCAAGATCATTACCACAGCCAGAGGAAGTAGTTTTAAGGCCATATTCATCATAACGGAAAAAATATCCAGGAACTAAAGCATCAAAAGGAAAAGTCTCAATTTTATAAACATGATTATAAACAACATCCATTGAAACTCTGATATTATTCTTATGGAGTTCATCAATTAACTCAATTAATTCATTAATTCTTTCATAGGGATCATTAGGTTTTAAACTATAAGATCCTTCAACTACATTATATTGACTAGGATTATAACCCCAATTATAAAGTTTATCTGGTTCGGTTTCATCAACTCCTTCAAAATCAAAAATTGGTAGAAGTTGTAAATGGGTTACTCCTAAACTTTTTATATAATCAATACCTTCATTTTGATGATTTTCTAAAAGCCCTCTAAATTTCCCTTTATTACCTGCCTTGGAACTCTTTGAGCTTGTTAAATCTCTAATCATCGCTTCATAAATAATGGCATCAACATTTCTGCCACTAAAGAGAGGTTTTTTATAAAGAAATTTTCTAAATTTAGTTTTATCAACAATATAATTATATTTCCCATTTGCATTACTACTAATGCCATAGGGATCGGTAATCGTTTTAAACATTTCGTTAACACGAATATGATAACGATACATTTTCCCTTCTAAATCTCGATTGATCGTAACTTCCCATAATCCTTTTTTTCCGTAAGAAAGATCGATAAATTCTTTATCGCCGTTCTCATTTACTAGTTCAAGTTCAATTTCTTTTGCAACTGGACTCCAAAGCTTAAAGATTGTCTTTTCTTTATAATACGTGACACCTAAATCATGTTTATCATATTCATACATTAAATCAAACATTTCTGTTCTCACTATTTTTCCAACTCTAAGAATCGAAATATTACTATTTTCATCCACAACATAATATGTTTCATTTAAAGCAATTGATTCATTAATATTACAACTATATTTTGTTTCTGTTTCTAGCGACTCGATCTTAATAATTGTTAAAGGAATATCATAATTTAGAGTTTTTAAACTAAAATGTTTATTTCCATTTAAAAACTTGTTTGGTAAAATGATTGTAATTAAGTTAAACCCATCTAAATAACAATAAAAATCACTTTTCATCAAGGCGCTCCTTACAATAATTTATTAAATCTTCATGTTTGTTTTTTAGTTTTTTTGATAACACTAAATAAATAAGTTCATCTAATATTTTTTTTAGCCATGCACCTTGTTTTTTATCAGTTAATTTTAAAATATCAGAACCTCTTATATTTAAGTCTGTAATACTTTTGATTGATAATTCTAGAAACATTTTTTCAATTTCATTTTTTCTTGGTTGCTGTTTATTTAACAAAAATAAAACTCGATTAGCTAAAACTGAAATTTCCAAACCATATTCAAACAAAACAAAATCATCAATAATTGCTTCATCATTAACAAGTTTAACAACTTTTTGATATCTATTTAATTGCAGATTACTAAATTTCCACTCTTTTGGTACTCCCTTATTAAGAGAAAACACTAAACTAAAAAAAGCATCATTATATAAGTGAAAATCGATATTATCTGTTATATATTCAATTCCCTTTTCAAAACCAGGAATATATTTATGCAAATTCGCTGCCCTTAAACTTTTTATAGCTTTAACTTGATGTTTGCTTTTTAAAATTTTCAACATCTCACTATGGATTCTCTCATTAGGTAGATGTGTAATCAAATGAGCATTTTCCTTCATCTTTAAAAACGTTTCTTCTTCGATTTCAAAACCTAGTTTAGCTTGAAAATAAATTGCTCGTAAAAGTCTTAAGGCATCCTCATTAAATCTTTCATTTGCATCACCAATGGCTCTAATAACTTTAGCTTTTAAATCTTTTAAACCATCAACATAATCATAAATTTTATTTCTTTCATCCATAATTAATCCATTGATGGTAAAATCTCTTCTTTTTAAATCTTCCAAAACATCTACAGTAAACTGAACCGTATCTGGTCTTCTAAAGTCAGCATAACCTTCCTCGGTCCTAAAAGTAGTTACTTCAATATTAATTCTTTCATCAGTAATTGTTACAGTGCCATATTTAGCACCCGTTGGCTCAGCTCTAAAAAGATTCAAAACTTGGTAAGGTAAAGCTGAAGTAGTAATATCAATATCATTAATAGGTAACCCTAAAAGATGGTCTCTAACACAACCACCAACATAATATGCTTCATAATTATTCTTTTTTAATTTTTCTATTACAAAATTTGCTATTCTTAAAGATTTCAAAATCTATCACCGTCTTTTATTATAACATAAACATATATGTTATAATTTGATTATAATAAAAAAACACTTAAATTAGTGTTATAATAAACTGAGGTAATACTTTATTAATGAAACAAATTAAGGGAAATATTGAAACTGAATTAATTGAAAAAAAGTCAAAATTTTTGACATTTTTACTCCACGTTGAGACCATTGATGAAGTTAATTTTCATCTTAAAGAAATTAAAAAACAACATCCAAACGCCAATCATCATTGTTATGCTTATATTTTAGATAATCAAAATGTCCAAAAATCCAATGATGATGGTGAACCAAAGGGAACTGCTGGAATACCTATTTTAGAAGTTTTAAAACATCATAATCTTACAAATGTTCTTTGTGTAGTTACAAGATATTTTGGTGGTGTAATGCTTGGTAAGGGTGGTTTAATAAGAGCTTATCAGAGTAGCGCAGTATACGCCTTAAAAAAAGCTTCCTTTTACAAAGAAGCTTATAAATCAATATATACAATTTCTCTTACTTATTCTTTATATGATTCTTTAAAGTATAACTTAACAGATAAAGCAGTTATTATAAAAGAAACTTTTTTAGAAGAAATAATTATCGACTTTTATTTTTTAAAAGGGACGATCGAAAAACTACAAACAAAGTTTTCTAATCAATTAAAGATAATTAATGAAAAATCTGAACTAATTAAAATAGACCTTCAAAAATAAAGTAAAACCGTTGAATTATACTTCCTAATACATGCCCCATTAAAAGAGAAATTAAAGTAAAAGCACTTCTAATTTCCCATGTTTTATTTTGCTTAAATAATTCTCCTAGGCGGCTACCTTGAAGTGTTCTAAATGACCAAATAAAACCAATTAGTAAACCACCAAAATATAAGTATTGATTCATTATTTTGTGCCAAACATCCTATCGCCACAATCTCCTAAACCTGGAAGAATATAACTATTTTCATCTAACTTTTCATCTAAAGCAGCTAAATAAATATCTACATCAGGATGTTCTTTTTTAAGTAGTTCTACTCCCTCAGGACAACCAACCACACCAACATATCTAATGTCTTTAACACCAGCTTCTTTTAAAATTGATATTGCAGCACTAACTGTTCCACCTGTTGCTAACATAGGATCAACTAATAAAACTGTTGACTCATCAATTTTATCTGGCAACTTTTTAAAATAAGTTACTGGTTTTAATGTTTTTGCATCTCTATAGAGGCCAATATGTCCTATTTTTGCTTGAGGAATAATTCGGTGAATTCCTTCAACCATTCCAATTCCCGCTCTTAATATTGGCACTATTACGATATTGTTTTTAAGAACGTTCACATTTGTTTCTATTAATGGCGTTTCAACTACTTTCGGAACTGTTAAAAAATCACGTGATATTTCATAGGTGATTAACATACCAATTTCACTAATTGCTTCTCTAAATTCTTTTGTCCCTGTGTTCTTATCACGAATAATTGCCATCTTATGTTCAATTAAAGGGTGTTTTAATACTGTCAATTTACTCATTTCTTCTCCTCATATTCATTTATTTTATCAATTCTATTTTGGTGTCTTGTTTCAAAGTTAGCATTATTATATGCTTCAACTATTTTAATTGCATTTTCAAGTGAAGTTGTTCTTCCCCCAATTGCAATAATGTTTGCATTATTATGTTCCTTGGCAAGTCTTGCAGTATTTTCATCATAAACAAGTGCAGCTCGAACTCCTTTAACTTTATTAGCAGCTATTGAAATTCCTATTCCAGTTCCACACATTACAATCCCATATTCATACTTCCCACTCGCTACAGCTTTTCCCACCTTTATACCAAAATCCGGATAATCAACAGACTCAAGTGAATCTGTTCCTAAGTCCTCATATTTAATATTCTTTTCGTCAAAATATTTTTTAAGTTCTTTTTTTAATGAATAAGCGGCGTGATCTGATCCTATTGCTATCATTTTTTAGTCCCCCTTTTCTATTTGATTATATCATACGATCGTTATTATTTTAAGCTTAAATCTTTTTTCTTAATCTAATTGATTTTGGTGTAATTTCAATTAATTCATCATCATTTATATAAGACATACACATCTCTAAAGTCATTAATCGAGCTTTTCTTAAAACTACTGTTGCATCTTTAGTGGCGCTTCTAACGTTGGTTAGTTGCTTCCCTTGTGTTACATTAACATGAAGGTCATTATTCTTATTTGATTCACCAACAATCATTCCTTGATATACCCTATCTCTAGGTTCAATAAACATTACCCCTCTATCTTCTAAACGATGTAAGGCGTAAGCAGTCGCTTCGCCTTCGTTATTTGCCACAAGCGAGCCTGTTTTCCTATTTACATTATTAGAAACTAATTCTTTATATTCTGAAAATGTATGATTAATAACTCCTTCACCAAAAGTAATAGATAAAAAGGTGTTTTTTATTCCAATTAAACTTTTTGAAGGTGACTCAATCAATAATGTACTGTTGCCATTAAAAGTTTGTAAGTCTAGCAACTGCCCTTTTCTACTTGTAAATAACTCAATCACACTACCAATTGATTGTTCTGGAACATTAATCGTCACTAGTTCAAACGGTTCTTTAATAATATTATTTTCTTCAATAGTAATAACATTTGGCTTTGCTACAGCAAACTCATAACCTTCTCTTTTCATTGTTTCAATTAAGATACTTAAGTGCAGTTCACCCCTACCCTTAACTAACCAACTATCATTAGATACTTTTTCAATTATTAAACTCACATCTTTTTGAGCTTCTTTATTAAGTCTTTCTTCTAATTTACTACTTGTTACAAACTTTCCTTCCAAACCAGCAAAAGGAGATTTATTAACTAAAAACAACATTTCAATTGTTGGTTTTTGAATTGTCAATGCAGGGAGGATATCAACATCATGTTGATCATTAACAGTTTCTCCAACTGTTAAATCGCTTAAACCAGCGATTGCTACTATATCACCACCACTAGCTTCTTTTAACTCTACTTTATTAAGTCCATCAAAACCATAAATTTTTTGGATTCTAAAATTTATAATTTCTTCACCTCTTTTAACTGACGCCATTTGATTAATTGTTATTTTTCCTCTAAATATTTTACCAATACCTATTCTTCCTACATAATCATTATAGTCCAGTATTGCAGGTTGAAACTGTAAAGTTCCTTCACTAACTTTAGGAGGTTTTACATAATCGACAATAGTCTTTAAAAGTGAGTCCATCGAAGAACTTTTAAGCATCTTTTCATCTAAAGAAGCAAGTCCTTCACTTGCAGAAGCATAAACAATCGGGAAGTCCAATTGCTCATCTGTTGCATTTAGATTCATAAATAGTTCATATAATTCGTCGATGACTGCTTTCGGTCTTATTACTGGTCTATCCATTTTGTTTAAGACAACAATTATTTGCAACTTCGCTTTTAAAGCTTTATCTAAAACAAACTTTGTCTGTGGCATTACACCTTCATTAGCATCGACAACTAAACAAATTGCTTCAACCATATTAACAATTCTTTCTACTTCTCCCCCAAAATCATGGTGTCCTGGAGTATCTAAAATATTTATTTTTATATCTTCATAATAAACTGCTGTATTTTTTGAAAGAATAGTAATACCTCTCTCTTTTTCTAAGTCAAGGTTATCCATTGCTCTATTTTCTATTTGCTTATTACTCTTTGTAGTTTGCTTTAACAAAGAGTCTACTAATGTTGTCTTACCGTGGTCAACGTGAGCAACAATAGCAATATTTCTTACTTTTGTATTAATCATTATTCACTTCCATTATTCTTTCCTTAGAAATAGATCCAATTCTTAGAAACTCTATTTCGTTATCTATTAAACTAATTGTTGTTGATGATATATTTAAATAATTTTTATTTTCTTCCTCATAAATATAATCAACTAATTCACTAAATTGCTCTTTTATTTTTACAATATCATTTAGTGGAGGGTGGTTTGATTTATTGACCGAGGTAGTTTTAAGTGGACCATTAATTTTTATTAAATTTAAGGCCGTATCGTTATTTGGTATTCTTACTCCAACCGTTTTTTTACCTGTCATTTTATAATATTTTTCTGATGAGTTTAAAATAATTGTTAAAGCTCCTGGCCAAAAAGTTTCAGCAATTTTCTCTGCCTTTTTAGATAAAACAGCCAATTGCTTAACTTCCTCTAAGCTGCTACATAAAACAACTAACTCTTTAGTTTGATCTCTTCCTTTGATTTGATAAATTTTTTGAGTTGCCTTATCATCATTTATTAAACAACCCATGCCATAAACAGTGTCTGTTGGAAAAATAACAACACTATTTTTTTTGAGATATCCTTCTTTAAATGAGTTCATTACTATCACCACTAACTATTGTGTAACGATCTTTACCGTTTAAATCTTTTAAAGTAGTTATTCTTGATTTAGGATTTGCTTTTTTTATTATTGCGTTAATTAAATCTTTCTGCTGGAATCCATGCTCAATAATAATTAAATAGTCCTCATTAAGATAATTATAAACTTCATTAAAGAATCTTTGATAAAGGTCAATACCTTCACTTCCCGCAAACAAAGCTCCCTTTGGCTCTTTTAAAACAAAATCATCTAAATTTTCTTTAGTAGAAACATAAGGAAGATTTGCAACTATTACATCAAATTTATTAGTCACACCACTAAATAAATCACTCTTCATAAAAGTAACATTTGTATTATGTATTTTATTATTCTTTTTGGCAACTTTAAGAGCCTTCTTACTTATATCGACACCATAAACATCACTATTAGGGAAAAGTTTATTTAATGTGATTGCAAGACAGCCAGAACCAGTCCCTACATCAATTATTTTCAAATAATTACTTTTATAATAATTAGTAAATATCTCAACTATTCCTTCCGTTTCTGGCCTAGGAATTAAGACATTCTCATCTACATAAAATTCTAAATTATAAAAATAAGCCTTTTTAAGTAAATACTGAAGCGGCTTATTTTCTCTTATATAACTATTTAAGTATTCAATATATTTTTTTATAACCTTTTTTGAAGGTAGTTCTGTTAAATTTGCATAAAGTAAATCAAGTGTTAAAGAAGCACTTTCTGCTAAAAATGTTTTGGCAATAGAAACATCTAAATTAGATTCTTTTAGTCTTTTTTGTCCATCTAATAAGAGTTGATTATAAGTCATAGTTTTCGCCTAATTTTAGCTTTTCACTTTGAATTTCATTTAAAAGCGGTTCTAAAACAAGATCTAATTTACCTTCCATAATTGCATCTAATCTTTGGATAGTTAAATTAATACGATGATCGGTTACTCTATTTTGGGGGTAGTTATATGTTCTAATCTTTTCTGATCTAAATCCACGACCCACTAATGATTGTCGCTTTTCGCCTTCTTTTTGAAGCTGTTCGTTTTTAAACTTATCATAAATTCTTGTTACTAATAAACGGTAAGCTTTATCTTTATTTTCGTGTTGACTTTTACCTTCTTGACAAGCAACCGCAATTCCTGTCGGTAAATGCGTTAGTCTTACTGCCGAGTAAGTAGTGTTTACTGACTGACCTCCTGGGCCACTTGAGTTGAAAGTATCAAATTTAATATCATTCCAGCTAATATCAACTTCGATTTCTTCAGCTTCTGGCATTACTAAAACCGTTGCAGTTGAGGTATGAACTCGACCTTGGGATTCTGTTTCTGGGACTCTTTGCACACGGTGAACTCCAGATTCATGTTTTAAAGTTGAATAAACGTTTTCGCCACTAATAATAAACTCTATTGCTGAAAATCCCCCCATTGTCCCAAACATTGTGTTTAAAATCTCTATTTTCCAATGTCTTTCTTCAGCATATTTCGAATACATTCTATACAAATCTCCTGCAAAGATATTTGCTTCATCACCACCTGCAGCTCCTTTAATCTCAACTATTACGTTTTTATCATCATCAGGATCTTTTGGTAATAATAATATTTTTAGCTCTTGAAGTATTCCTTCTAAGTTATCCTCAATACTATCTTTTTCTAGTTCAGCCATTGCTACTATTTCTTCATCATCTTCTTCAAGGATGCTTTCAAGTTCTTTTAGCTGCTCTGTTAATTTTTTGTAATTTTGATATGCAAAAACAATCTTTTCCAATCCTTTTTGTTCTTTAAGAAGTGATGTCATTTTTGAAATATCACTAGTAATTTTGGGATTAATTAAAGATTCAGTTATTTCGTTATACCTTTTTTCAGTTAAATCTAGCCTTTTAAACATTGTTCCACCTCTTAACCTTTAATATTTTACCATAATTGAGTTAAAAACTCTAACAAAATATTTCAAATAATTATAAGCAATATATTTAGGTTTTTGTAAGAAATATGTTATAATTAATTATGTAAATAAGAATAATATCGAGGAGGTAAATATTATGAACTTAGAAAAAATGCTTAATGAGCAAGTAGCTAACTTAATTGTTTTTTATGTCAAGCTCCACAACTATCACTGGTTTGTTAATGGAACTGAGTTTTTCCGTTTACATGAGCTTTTTGAGGCACTGTATGATGAAACTACCGAACACTATGACGAAGTCGCAGAAAGAATGTTGATGTTAGAAATGACACCAGTAGCAACATTAAAGGGATCATTAGAATTAGCAACTCTTAAAGAAGCAACTAACAAAGAATCTACTAATGAAATGATTCAAAGTGTTTTAAATGATTATCTTCATTTGAACGAAAGATTCGGTAAAACACTTGAACTTGCTGAAGAAGCGGGTGACGATGTTACTGCTGATGTAATGACTACAATTAGAGCTAGCTTCCAAAAACACATTTGGATGCTAAAAGAAATGATTAAATAAGAGCTTCTCTTAAAAATAAAAGTTGTCAAAATGACAACTTTTTTTTATTATATATCTTGTTCTGTTACAGAATTAAACTTAGACTGATTCTTTTGGAATTTAAGTTTAAATCTTCCTGTTTGTCCTTGACGGTTTTTTGCCAAACTTACTTCAATAATATCATCATTAAGATGTTCTTCATCTGGATACATAAACATTACTATGTCAGCATCTTGTTCAATTGACCCTGATTCTCTTAAGTCTGCCAAAACTGGCGTTTTATCAGGTCTTTTTTCAACATCTCTTGAAAGTTGCGATAAAGCCAAAACGGGTACTTCTAGTTCTCTAGCCATTAGTTTTAATCCTCTAGAAATTTCTGCGACATTTTCTTGACGATTAGAACTAGATTTACTCTCTGTAATAAGTTGAAGATAATCAATAATGACAAAATCCAATTTACCTTCTTGTTTTAATTTTCTACATTTTGCTCTAATATCATTTACTTTAACAGTAGCTGTATCATCAAAATATAAGTTATAACTATTTAGTGAGGCAGTAGCTGCATTGATATCTTGCCAATCGTTAGCAGTTAAATTACCATTTCTAATTAAGCGGTTATCAACCATACTTTCAGCAGATAACATCCTACTTACTAATTGCTCATTAGACATCTCCAAAGAAAAAATAGCTACATTAGCCTTGCCATTACTATTTTGTCTACATATATGTAATGCTAGGTTCATTGCAAAAGCACTCTTACCTATTCCAGGTCTTGCTGCTAAAATTATAAGTTCTTCTTTTTGAAAACCTGAAGTTAAATAATTTAGTCTTCCAAAACCAGTATTAAGTCCTGTTACATCCCCTTCTGTTCTTCTAATTTCTGCTTTTTTTCTTACCTCTTTTAAAACCTCATTGATACCTAAGAACTCTCCGGCTCTTCTTCTTCTAATTAATTTAAAAATTATTTCTTCAGCTAAATCTACATATTGAGTTGCTGAAAGTGTTTGGTCATACCCTTTTAGATTTATTTTCGAAGTAGCATCTATCATTGCTCTTTTTAGCGAAAAATCTTTGACAACTTCAATATATGTATCAAGGTTTGAAGTAGTAGGAGTGAAGTCTGTTAAATGAAACAAGTAATCTGCACCTATTTGTTTCATTGCGTTGAAAGTAGCTAGTTTATTTGAAATTGTTGTATAGTCAATTTTTTCATCTTCTTCTAATAAAAGAGTTAGAGCATGATAGATGTTTTTATGTCTTAAATCATAAAAGTCATCCATTTCTAATTTATCTCTAACCGTAGGAACGACTTGTGGGTTTAAAAAACAAGCTCCTAAGACAGATTTCTCCGCCTCCAAATTATGAGGCATTACGCGTATTTCATTCATTTTTACACCTATTTTTCTAGAACATTTATTTCAAAGAGTGCTTTAACATCTGGAGCCAAAGTAATTGTTGCTGTATAGATTCCAATTGAATTTATTTCACTAGTTAACTCCATTTTTTTACGATCAAATTCGATTCCATGTTGTTCTTTAAATGCTTCGGCAATTTGCTTAGTTGTTACGCTGCCGAAAAGTTTGCCATCTTGGCCAAGGTTAATAAAAATATCTACTGATTTAGACTCAATTTCATTTTTTAATTTCTTCATTAAAGAAAGGTGTTCTTTTGCTTGTTCAACAATAATTCTTCGTTTTTCTTCAATTTTATTAATTTCATCATTTGTAGCTAAAATACCTTTTTTTGAAGAGATTAAATACTGACCGTAACCATTTGGTACTTCAATAACTTCATCCTGTTTGCCTTTACCTTTGATATCCTCTAATAATATAACTTTCATTATTTCACCACTTTCATCTATTTCTCTTAATAATAAATTTTTGAGATTTGCAAAAACCATATCAACTGATTCTGCTTTTATTTGGCAAGCTGCACTATTCAAATGACCACCGCCACCCATTTCTTCCATAATAACTTGGACATTGACATTGCCTAAGCTACGGGCACTAATTCCAATTGAATCATCACTAACTTTTGCAATTGTAAAGGAAGCATTAATTCCTTTTATTTCTAATAGTTTATCACTAACCTGAGCTAAAAGTGTTCTATCTCTAACTTTACCGCTACGATCAATTACTACTCCTGAACCTTTAACTGGGCTAATAACTTTACTAACAAGGTCATTAATAATCATTATTCTTTCTTTATCAATTCTTAACCAATTTTTAACTCTTATACTTGAAGCTCCAAACTCTTTTAAATAACCAGCCGCACCAAAAGTTCTCGCTCCTGTTCGATAAGTAAAATCATTTGTATCAACCAAAATACCGCCATACATTATAGAGGCTTCAAGTTCTTCTAGTTCAATATCATTACTATAAAAATCCATTAACTCAGCAATTAATTCCACGCTGCTAGACGCATAGGGCTCAACATAAGTAAAATTTGCCTTAAATGATTCTTCGCTTTGTCTATGATGGTCAATGTTAGCAACTTTAGTAGCTTTTTCATACAACTCTTTTGATGCCACAATATTAGGCGACTGAGTATCTACAATAACTAATAATGTTTCATTTGTGATCTTACTTAAAGCAGTTTTTTCATTGATAATGAACTTAAAAATATCTTCGTTATTTTCTTTTAATTCAAGTAGTATTTTCTTAACTGTTTCATCAATTTCTTTGCTATCTGCTAAGATAAATGATTCAATTTTACTAGCTTCAGCCATTTTATGAACACCAATCATTGCTCCTAAGGCATCAATATCAGCATTTTTATGAGCCATAACAATAACTTCTTTAGCTGATTCCACTAAATCTTTAAAAGTTTGTGATTGAACTCTTACATGAACCCTACTACTCTTTTCAGAGGCATTAGTCTTACCTCCAAAATAAGCAATTTTTTCATTTTGAATATTAACTACTACTTGGTCTCCACCACGTTTCTCAGCAAGTTCAATAGCGTTTTGTGCTAAGGTTCCTAATTCTTCATAGCTAACATCGTAACAACTAATCCCCATTGAGGCACTTACTCTAATTCGGTGTCTAGCTGAAATTTCTCTAACTTTATTTAAGACATCAAACTTTTCATTAATGGCTTTTTGAAGTTCTTCATAACTAAACACAACAATCATTCTATCTTCAGTATAAAATCTTAAATATCCCTTATGTTCGTTTACCCAGTCAGTAATTACTCCTAAGTATTCCCCTTTAATATTACTTTTCTCATAAACATCATAATTTTGAAGCGATTCTTCAATATTATCTAGATAAATAATTCCTAGGGCAGTTTGTCTATTTTTATAGAGTTTTTTAATTTTTTCTCTTTCAGTTACGTCAAATAAATAAATTACTTGATTTAATTCATTATGAACTAAATCATATTGGCTATCATCAATTGTTGCAGTAATCACTGTTTGACTACCATTTATTAAATAATCAAAAGTACTATTTAGTTGGTTAAGACGTTTGTTTTCCAAATTAACATTTTTAAATACTTTTTGAGCAAACTTGTTATGCCAATGAACAAATAAAGTATCTTTTTCATAAATTATTATTCCTATCGGAAGTTCATTAAATGCTTCATCACCAATCTTATTAACATGATAAGAAAGGCTACTCCAGGCAGTTAGTCTTTTTTCCAATCTTCTAATTTTAGATGCTCGCTCTTTATTAACAATTAAAAAAACAACAACAATATTTACTACAATAATAAAGCTAAACACTGCAAAATAAATATTTAGAGTAACGTTTAAGAAATAATCATTTATTACTCCGTAAGCTATTGTTAAGGCAAGTAGTATTACTGTAATTATTAAATTTACAATTTTCTTCATAAATTCACCTACTTTATATCATTATATCATGTAAAAAATATTATTGAGATAAAAAAATGATTGTTTAACAATCATTCTTAATGTCTTTATTATTCTTTAACGAATGGCAGTAAAGCCATATGTCTAGCTCTTTTAATAGCAATAGCTAATGGTCTTTGCCATTTTGCTGACGTTCCTGTTACTCTTCTTGGTAAGATTTTTCCTCTATCTGAGATGAATCTTCTTAATAAATCTACATCCTTAAAGTCGATATGAGTAACTTTATTTTGAGTAAAATAACATACTTTTTTACGTCTATTAAATCTTCTTTGTTGCATAATTAATTCCTTTCTTAAAATGGTAAGTTGTCTTCAGAAACAATCTCCATGTTTTCATCAACAAATGGACTCTCTTCTTCAAAGTTATCGCCACTTGAAGGAGTACCTTTAGTTTCTAAAAATTGAATGCTGTCACAGACAACTTCTGTAATATAACGGTTTTCACCAGTTTGAGTTTGATATGATCTTGTTTGTAATCTACCATCAACACCTATTAAAGCTCCTTTTTTAACAAACTTAGTAAGGTTTTCTGCTTGTTTACGCCAAGCCACACAATTAATAAAATCAGCCTCTTGTTCACCTTGAGCATTTAAATAAGTTCTATTTACAGCGATTGAAAACGATACTACAGCAATGTTTGACTGTGTAAATTTCAATTCAGGATCACGCGTGATTCTTCCTACAACTACTACTCTATTCATTGTTGTCCTCCTTACTTTTCGTCTTTAACAACGATAAACCTTAACACGTCTTCTGTTATTCTAACAACGCGATTAAATTCCATAATAGCATCATTATCGGCAATTACATTTTGCCAAACATAGAACCCTTTTCTTAAGTGATTTATTTCATAAGCTAACTCTTTTAAGCCGATTTCTTTGTGTTCAACAATTTCAGCTTTATTATCTAAAAAAACTTGACTTAGTTTTTCGATAATTTGTTTAACTTCTTCACTTTCTAGATTTGGTTTTATGATATACATAACTTCGTATTTCTTCATCTTTTTTACCTCCTTATGGTCTTTTGGTCATTTCCATGACAAGGATGGTTTTTAACCATGCTTCGTTATTATAACATAGCATGACACCATATACAATAGTTTTATTAAACTAATAAATTATAAATTAAGTTATAGATCGCCTCGGTAGTTTTCTCGATAACCATTTCTCTACCAATTTTTCCGAATTGAAAATGATAATTAAAATATTCATTTAAATATAAAATACTTACCCAAACTTCGCCAACTTTTGAATTTGGTTCACTTGTTGGACCAGCACTTCCGGTTATTCCTACACCAATGTTTGCGTAACTAGAAAGTAAAACACTCTCAGCTAACTTTACTGCAATCATCTTACTAACTACCCCATGCTGATTAAGATCGTCATCTGTAATATTAGCAAATTGTTTTTTCATTTGATTAGAATATAAAACAAGTCCTAGATGACACACTTTAGAAGCATTTTCATATTTAATCAATTCACTAACAACAGCTCCACCGGTCATCGACTCCGCGAAAGCAATTTGCAAATTTTTACGAAGGAGGAGCTCTAAAACTTCTTTAGTTTTCATTGTCGCTCTTTATGAGGCATATGTTCTAAAAAAGCATCATATATACTGTAAGATAAACGCATTGTTAGACCATTCTTCATAGATAAAATAGTAAGAGATTTATCTGTCATATATTTATTTTGGTCAAAAAAGTTGAAGTAATATTCTTCAAATTTTTTAGATTGATTAACCAAATCACTCTTAAGAGGTTTCTCCGTTAGATAAAAACTATCTATATCATCTAGGGTTATAATCATGATTTCAGTATTAATTGAATTCTCATCAATTGTTCTTAAAAATAAGGTTTCATTTTTAGTAAATATTTTTGGTAATTTATACTTTGTATCTTTAAAATAATCTTCCACAAAAACAAAATAATATCCATCTGTAAGCAAATAAATCTTCTTAGTTCTTAACGTTTTAACGTGAGGATTTTTATGTTGGCCAATATAATATAAATCAAAGTTTTCAAATTCCTTAAAAGCAACTTTATAAAAAATATCTACTGCATCTAAGTATTTAAACATTCTTTGATATCTTAAAATGAGTTTATCATAAACTACTAAGACAGTTAAAATAATTGCAGCAGCAAACAAAACTATTTTATTAAGTACTTCTATTTCTGCAAAAATTCCATATAAAACAAGCCCAAAAATTAAAGAAAATATTACTACATCAAGAGCAATTTTTAAGTATGACTTATATAATCCTAATTTAATTGCCAAGTCTTTTTCTTGCTTTTCGGTTAAAACTTGCCCTGTTTCAATTTTTAAAAGTAATGGTTTAAATCGCATTTTATCACCTTATTTTATTTTACCATAATTCCAATTATTTTAATTTATAAAATAATCTTTTTGCATTATTGGTAGTAATCTCTTTTAACTGTTCTTCGCTAATATTTAATAAAAGAGACAACTCTTTTAATACATAACTCACATTTTTAGGTTCATTTATTTTCCCTCTAAAAGGGGCAGGGGCTAAATAAGGGGAATCTGTTTCAATTAAAATTCTTTCTAAAGGAATGCTTCTAGCAATGTTTTTAACTAAATTAGCATTTTTAAATGTGACTATCCCGCCTACACCAATATATAATCCTAATTGAATGAACTTATCTAATAGCTCCTCGTGTTCACTATAACAGTGCATTACACCACTCAACCCTTTTTTATTTTTAATAAGTTGATAGATTATTTCTGCTGAGTTTCTTGAATGAATAATTACTGGCATTTTTAACTTTATTGCAAGGTCAATTTGGTTTAGAAAAACTTCCTTTTGTCTTTCTAAGTTATCTTTTGTCCAATGTAAGTCAATTCCTATTTCTCCTAGAGCTACTACCTTATCAAATGATAATTGTTTTTCAAGCAAACCAAGATCAAGTGTTTCTTTTACTTCACTAGGATGATAACCGACTGAAGCATAAACTTCAGAGTATTGATTGGCTAAATTAACCGCAATTTCATTAGTTTTTTTATTTATACCTACGCAAAGAATTTTATTTACATTGTATTCTTTAGCATTTTTTATAATGGTTTGAACGTCATTAATTAATGGTTTTAGATTAATATGTGCATGTGTATCTATCATTTTATCACCTAATAATATTTTACCATTTATGAGCTTAAAAAACATCTTAAAATCGCTTATAAATTAAAAAAGCAGTGTCGTTTGAAAACACTGCTTTATTGTCAAATATGACCTTTATTGATTAATATCTATTATATCGTTTTCGGATAAAATGCTAAAATAGTTGTTTGTTCCATCTGATCTTAATAAGACCAAATAAATTTCTATTGTCTTACTAAATCCCGGTAATTTTACTCCTGGGAAACTAGTTGGTGTAATTCCTAAGATTTCTTCAAACCAATTTTTACCTAATTGTTTTCGGTTAGAGTTGTCGTTTAAAGTAAAGAATTTATTATTACCTACATTCAATTGGGTGTTTGAACTAAATGTTTCATCCATATATAGTCTCATGTGATGATTACCAGTTTTTTGAAAACTTGCCCAGTTTGAATTGTAATAAAAGGTTCCACTAATTAAATAAACTTGCCCATAAGTAATATTTTCTAATAAGAATGCATCGTTTAATTGTTGTTGATTAGTAATTTTAATTGCTGTGTTTTGATAATCAACAATTCCATTATCCTTTAAAATGAGTTCAAAACTATCTTTAAAACTTAAATATCTTTTACCTTCTTCATCACCTGATAACTCTTTTTTTAGGATGGCATTAAAGCTAATTAAGTCACCGATGTTAAAATTAGTTTCTAGTCCTAATAAATCAGTTAAGATCATTATTCTTCCGCTCACTTTATCCTGAATAAATAATCCATAAAATGAACCATTACTTGAGTATGCCCCACTAACAATAACTCCTTCTACAAGTAAAGTATTAGTTAAATCTTCTGAGGCAATGACTTCTTCAATTGATATTGTTGTATGCTTTTCCCATTTTGCATATAGTGTAATAGTTTTTGTAATTGGTTGAGTAAAATCAAATTCATTTGATTCTCCTTCAAGAAACCAACCTTTAAAATCATAATTATCTCTATTTAATATTGGTTCTAAAACACTTTCTCCCTTTTCAATTGTTTCATTTGCAACATTTGTTTCAAATCCAGAATCATAATTAACTGTTACAAGATTGTCTGGATAAACTATACTTTCATTGTCTAAAACTACAAAATGATAATAAACTGTTGATCCTCCCATTACGAAACAATAAACATCTCCAACAAACTCATATGGATTTAAAAAATCTTCTTCTGCGTATTCGGTTTGATTAAAAAGCATCGTGCTTAGTAGGTCATCAAGATTATGAAGATTTCCAAAATTAGTTAAAACAGGAGCTGATCTATCCACTTTTTGTTCATCAAAATTGTTAGCGTCATTAAAAAAGAAACGCAAGTATTCTCTAGTCATATCTTGATCTTCTTTACCTTTGAGGGTTGCTGCTCCAGTAACAGCTTTAAGAGGTGATTCTTCGGTCCCTCTTAGGATGACTAATTCCCAATGATAACCAGGAGTACTTAAAAACTCTTCTAAGTCTGTTTGTGATTCAATAATAGTTGTGACTTTTGTTTGGTCAATAGAATAATTAGAAGTCTCTCCAAATTTATATTTACTAATAAATTCACTTCTTGTTTCTTGACTATATGGATCTCCCATCCAAGTAAGAGTCAATTTATTTGCTTCACCACCATAGTTAAATTGTCCGGCAACAATTTCAGATATTGCTGGTACTTCAATAATATCACCCAAATCAAAAGGAAGGTTCACTTCATAAGCACTCTTTTTGATTGTTAGGCCTCTAATTCCAATAAGATCGTTAGTAAACTCATCTTTAATTATTACCATTGGGGCACTTCCGTTATCAAAATTCGTTGTCCCCCCTACAACAACTCCTCTTACTCTTAATATTTTTGAAGAGTTTGGATTCGCTTTGGCATTTGAAACAGAAACAACCGGCGCACTCTCAAAATCAAAATCATCTACATCTGTATCATAAATTGGTCCACCACCTACTTGTGATTCAGTTCTAAGGATTTTGAAGCCAGCAGCAGCCGAAACAGCTACAGAAGCACTATTTGATGAAGGTAATAAAATAAGATGTAATAAATCTCTAAACGTTAATTCTTCACCACCTGTAAAAACTGGGCCAGCACCCGTTCTAATTGATTCATCTGTAATAGTAAATCTTTCTTCCAAATCACTAATGTAATCAAGAGCTGTCATAACTGTTAATATTTTCCATGAACTAGCTGTATGAGCTTTATGAGAACCATTTTTATCATACATTAAGTACTGACTATTTTCTCCATACCAATCATAATGATTAAAAGCTAAAATATTTCCTGATTTTGGTGCGGCTAAAACAGTAATTCTAGCATTACCAGGAATTTGCTCTTCTAACTCTGAAATATCTGCATCTTTATTTAAATATCTTAATGAAGCAATATCAAAAGCAATTTTCGCAATTTTTGATGTATTAAGACTCTCATTGTTAACGGCGTCAATAGATATAAAACCGACAAAAGTAGCGCCGTCTGGACCTTCAACTGAAACTAAAAGATTAGAAACAGGAACGCCATTACCAGCATTTGCTAAACCGCCAGTTTTACCACCTAAAACATAATAATGATCAGTTAAATATTTAGAAAAATTACCTTGCATCACTGTTGAAGTTACATGGAAAGTTTTTTCAACTCCTGTAGTAACTGCAGTATATTCATATTGATTCCAAATTTTTACTAGTTCATCATAACCAAGTGCCATCATTCCTAATTTTGCCATATCACGTGATGTTACAGAACCCGAACTTTCACTAATTGCACTATTAAATATTAATTTATCAACATTAATCCCAAAACTAGCCGCTTTTTCTTTCATTTTGCGATAAAAAGCGCTTCTCGCATCTTTTTCAGTGTAAAGCTGTTCTTTACCTTGATCAAGAGAACCTGCATTTATTTCTTTACCATTTGAGAGAATAATTATTAACTCCCCATTTTCAATTCTTGCAGATTTAATACTAATTCCGTCCAATCCAGGTTTTCCATCCGCTCCAGGTTGGCCATCAATTCCCGGTTTTCCATCATTTCCCACTTTGCCTTTAATATTGGCAACGATATTCCATTCACCCGATATTTTTGAAAATAAATCTAATGAACTAGTATTTAAATACACGTCACCATCTACACCAATTGTATTACTTGGATCGCTACTCCCATTATGCCATATTTGTCCGTTAGTAGATTTACATCCTCCTAGAACAAATAATGCCAAGACAAAAAATAAAACAGTCATAAACCTTTTAAACTTCATTTCTTTCCCTTCCAATCATTTACATATTTTTATTTCAAACATTAAAAATTAGTCTCTATCTATATAATTAATATTGTTTTTGAAATATTCAAAATAAGTCTAACCTAATTAATTGATTGCAACAATACATAAAATTGTAAAAGTTTGGTAAATAATTTTATTCTTACTTTAATAAAAAAAAAGCTTGTTCCCACATAAGAGGAAAACAAGCATTTAATTTTATTTAATTATTATTTTAATTAAGCAATTATTTTAATAACTGCTCCAGCTCCTACTGTTCTTCCACCTTCACGAATTGAGAATTTTGTTCCCTCTTCAATAGCAATTGGGTGAATAAGTTCAACAATCATTTCAGTATTATCGCCTGGCATAACCATTTCTACGCCTTCTTTTAAGTTAATAACTCCTGTAACGTCAGTTGTTCTGAAGTAGAATTGTGGTCTATAGTTTGAGAAGAATACAGTATGTCTTCCACCTTCTTCTTTTGATAGTACGTAAACTTGAGCTTCAAATTTAGTGTGTGGTTTAACTGAACCAGGTTTTGCTAAAACTTGACCACGTTCAATTTCTTCTCTTGAAACACCACGTAATAAAGTTCCAACGTTATCTCCAGCTTCAGCTCTTTCTAATAATTTTCTAAACATTTCAACACCAGTAACAACTGTTGTTCTTGTTTCTTTAATACCAATAATTTCAACTTGGTCGTTAACTTTTACAAGTCCTCTTTCTACTCTACCTGTAGCAACTGTTCCACGTCCTGTAATTGTGAAAACGTCTTCTACTGGCATTAAGAATGGCTTATCTGTTTCTCTAACTGGTGTATCAATATAGTCGTCAACAGCTTGCATTAAGTCAAGAATTGCTTGTTGGTATTTTTCATCACCTTCAATAGCTTTTAATCCTGAACCACGAATAACTGGAATTTCATCACCAGGGAAATCATATTCAGAAAGTAATTCTCTAACTTCCATTTCTACTAAGTCGATTAATTCTTCATCATCAACTAAATCACACTTGTTTAAGAAAACTACTAATTTAGGTACTCCAACTTGTCTAGCAAGTAAGATATGTTCTCTTGTTTGTGGCATTGGACCATCAGCAGCAGAAACTACTAAGATTCCTCCATCCATTTGCGCAGCACCTGTAATCATATTTTTAACGTAGTCAGCGTGTCCTGGACAGTCAACGTGTGCATAGTGACGTGTAGATGTTTCATACTCTACGTGAGATGTATTAATAGTAATACCTCTTTCTTTTTCTTCTAGGGCTTTGTCAATAGCCGCATAGTCTTTAACTTCAGCAAATCCTTGTTTAGACAAAACGATAGTAATCGCAGCAGTTAAAGTTGTTTTACCATGGTCAACGTGGCCGATTGTTCCAACGTTTACGTGTGGTTTTGTTCTTTCAAATTTTTGTTTTGCCATTTTTTTGTTCTCCTTTGTATTGTTTTTTCATTTTTATAACTTAAATGACTCTTAATTATTTTATCTTATATTATATTTTAATGCAAGTTATTTAGGCAGTTCTCGTTTTAATTATCTCTTCAATAATAGATTTTGGAGCTTGTTCATAATGACTAAATTGCATTGCAAAGGTTGCTCTTCCTTGGCTATTACTTCTTAATGAAGTTGCATAACCAAACATTTCTGATAGAGGTACTAATGCTTTAATATAAATTGCATTTCCTGTTTTTTGTTCTTGAGCTTCTAATCTTCCTCTTCTG
Organism: uncultured Acholeplasmataceae bacterium; assembly: GCA_964481475.1. Taxonomy (GTDB): domain Bacteria; phylum Bacillota_I; class Bacilli_A; order Acholeplasmatales; family UBA5453; genus DUQU01. The sequence continues at coordinate 43,554 of CAYZTG010000004.1, forward strand.
GAAGTTATATCTCCAATAACGTTTCCGACATAATCATCCGGACTAACTACTTCAACATTCATAATTGGTTCTAATAACGTTGGGTTACAATAAGATTTAGTTTCTCTTAGTGCCATACTAGCAGCGATTTTGAAAGCCATCTCTGATGAGTCAACCTCATGATATGATCCATCAAATAATGTTGCTTTTAAATCCATAATTGGATATCCTGCAATAATACCGCCTTCTAAAGCTTCGACTAAGCCTTTTTCTACAGCTGGAATGTATTCTCTTGGAACAACTCCTCCAACAATTTTGTCAACGAATTCAAAACCTTTACCTGGATTCGGTTCAAATTTAATTTTAACATGACCATATTGTCCTCGACCACCAGACTGACGAATAAATCTTCCTTCAATATCAGCGGCCTTTAAGATTGTTTCACGATAAGAAACTTGTGGTTGACCTACGTTAGCATCTACTTTAAATTCTCTTCTCATTCTATCAACAATTATGTCTAAATGTAATTCGCCCATTCCTGAAATAATCGTTTGTCCGGTCTCTTTATCAATATAAGTTTTAAATGTCGGATCTTCTTCAGCTAGTTTTACTAACGCATTTGACATCTTATCTTGGTCATTTTTGGTTTTTGGCTCTATTGCTACACTAATAACTGGTTCAGGAAACTTCATTGATTCTAAAACAGCTTTTGCTTTTTCATAACCTAATGTATCACCTGTAGTTGTTTCTTTAAGTCCAATTACTGCAGCAATATCTCCAGCAAAAACTTCCTTAATTTCTTCTCTATGATTAGCATGCATTAAAAGCAATCTACCGAGACGTTCTCTACTACCTCTTGTTGTATTTGTTACAAACGATCCACTTGAAGCAGATCCAGAGTAAACTCTGAAAAATGTTAGTCTTCCCACAAATGGATCTGTCATTACTTTGAAAGCTAAAGCCATAAACGGTTCCCCGTCCTCAGGCTTAAAAGTAATTACTTCTCCATCTGGTAAAATTCCTTCAACTCCATCAACGTCAACCGGTGATGGTAAATAATCTATTACAGCGTTTAAAATTAATTTTACGCCTTTATTCTTAAATGCAGTTCCGCAAAATACTGGGAAAAAGTCAACTTCCAACGTTCCCTTTCTAATTGCTTTTTTAATTAAATCAACACTAATCTCTTCACCTTCTAAATAGGCAATCATTAGATCTTCATCATAATCAGCAATAGTTTCAATTAGTTTATTTCTTTTTTCTAAGACTAAATCTTTAAGATCACTTGGAATTGGAATTTCCTTTGGTTCTTCTTCAGGGCTTCCATCATATTCATAAGCCTTCATTTCAATTAGGTCAATTATTCCAGTAAAATCGTTCTCTGCCCCTATTGGCCATTGAACTGCTTCTGCTTTAACACCTAATCTACGGTGAATACTTTTAATTGAATATTCATAATCTGCACCAGTTTTATCCATCTTATTAATGAAAATTATTCTTGGAACTTTATATTCAGTTGCTTGACGCCAGACTGTTTCAGTTTGTGGTTCAACACCAGCTTGTGCATCTAAAACGGTAATAGCACCATCTAAAACACGAAGTGATCTAGAAACCTCAACTGTAAAGTCAACGTGCCCTGGGGTATCAATTATATTAAGTTTATGATCATGCCAGTAAGCAGTTGTTGCAGCGCTTGTAATAGTAATTCCTCGTTCTTGTTCCTGTTCCATCCAGTCCATTTGAGATGCTCCATCATGAGTCTCTCCTATTTTGTGGATTTTATTTGTGTGAAACAAAATACGTTCAGTTGTAGTTGTTTTACCCGCATCAATATGAGCCATTACGCCGATATTGCGGGTTTTTTCTAATAAATGACTTCTCGGCATAATTACCACCTGTAATGCGCAAATGCTTTATTAGCTTCAGCCATACGGTAAACATCTTCACGTTTCTTAACTGATGCACCATGACCATTAGCAGCATCCATAATTTCCTTCGCTAATCTTTCTTCCATTGTTTTTTCATTTCTAAGTCTTGAGTATTGAACAAGCCATCTTAAAGCTAATGCTTGTTTTCTTGCTGGTCTTACTTCAACAGGTACCTGATAGTTTTGACCTCCAATACGTCGAGAACGAACTTCTAAAATTGGGGTAATATTTTTAATAGCTTCTTCAAATACTTCCATAGCTTCTTTACCTGTTTGTTTTTCTACGCGCTCAAATGCGCCATATAAAATTGATTGTGCTGTACCTTTTTTACCATCTAACATAATTGCGTTTATTAATTTAGTTATTAATTTTGAATTATAAATTGGATCTGGCAGTACATCTCTTTTTGGGACGTGTCCTTTTCTTGGCATACAAATCCTCCTTTCACGTGTTATTAATTATTGATTTTATTATTTTTTTGGTCTTCTTGCGCCATATTTAGATCGCGCTTGTTTACGATTTGCAACACCAGAAGTGTCTAGCGTTCCACGTACTATATGATAACGTACACCTGGTAAGTCTTTAACTCTACCACCACGAACTAAAACCACACTGTGTTCTTGTAGTGAGTGACCTACGCCTGGAATATAAGCATTAACTTCAATTCCATTTGATAAACGTACTCTCGCATATTTACGTAATGCTGAGTTAGGTTTCTTAGGTGTCATTGTGGTAACTCTTACACATACTCCACGTTTTTGTGGCGAATCATTATATGTTTCTTTTTTTGTTAATGAGTTGTAACCAATCCCAAGATAAGGTGCTTTTGACTTATAAACTTTATCTTTTCTTCCCTTTTTAACTAATTGTTGAATAGTTGGCATTTGCTTCTCCTTTCTACCCGACACATGTCCGAGTGTTTCATTTTTTTAATTAAAATATATTTTGGCTTATTAGTGCCAAATTTTTTGTTTAGTAGTTACTTTTATAAGCAACGTTTTAATTATACTAAATAATGAATTGTTTGTCAATAATTTTTACTGCAAATAATAAAATAAGGAGCCAAACAATTAATAAGTTTGGCTCGCATTTATTAATAATCTACTTGTTCATCTTCATCAAGATATCTAATAGGCTCTTCATATTGGAAATATGAGTCTTTTAAGATTCCTGTACCGGCTGGTATTAAACCACCAATAATGACGTTTTCTTTCAACCCTTTTAGTTCATCAACTTTACCATGAATTGCCGCATCAGTTAAAACTCTTGTTGTTTCTTGGAATGATGCTGCTGATAAGAACGACTCACTAGAAAGCGATGCTCTTGTAATACCTTGGAGTTCTAATTGACCAACTGCTGGTCTCTTGCGTTGTCCAATCGCGACTTTATTTGCTTCTTTAAATGTTGCTAAAGAAACTTTTGAGCCTGGTAATAAATCAGTATCTCCTTCAAACACTACAATTAATTTTTGTAACATTTGATGAATAATAATTTCAATATGTTTATCACTAATTGCTACTCCTGTAGCACGATAAACTTTTTGCACTTCTTCTAAAATATATCTTTGAACCGTCTCTACATTAGTTACTCTTAACAATTCTTTTGGATGGATTGATCCCTTATTAAGTTTTTGACCAGGTAATACTGTATCACCCTTTTTAACTAATAATTGTGAGTTCGTATCTAAAACATATTTAGCTTCTTTGATAGGATCACCTTTTTTAACTTTTTCATTAACAACAATAGTAATCCCCGTTGCTCTATTTTCAATCTTTGTAACTTTACCTTCAACTTCAACTATAGTTGCTTGTCCTTTTGGTTTTCTTGCCTCAAATAACTCTTGAATTCTTGGTAAACCAGCTGTAATATCTGATGCTGATGCTACACCTCCAGTATGGAATGTACGCATCGTTAATTGTGTTCCTGGTTCTCCAATAGATTGAGCAGCAACCACTCCCACGGCTTCTCCAACTTCAACAGATTTATTTGTTGCCAAATTCATCCCATAACAATGTTTACAAACACCATTTAAGGAATCACAAGTCAGTAAACTTCTAATTTCTACTTTGTTAACATTTAGTTTAAGCATTTCCTCAGCTTTTTCAGTAGTAATTAATTCATTTGTTCCAAGAATAATTTCTCCATTTTTAGGATTAATAACTTCTTGATTTGTATATCTACCAATAATTCTATCAATGAAAGGAACAACTAGTTTACCATCTTCACTGTAAATGGACTCCATAACTACACCACGGTCAGTTTTACAATCTTCCATATCAACAATTAAATCTTGAGAAACGTCAACAAGTCTTCTAGTTAAGTAACCGGATTCAGCCGTTTTAAGAGCTGTATCAGTAGAACCTTTTCTCGCTCCATGAGTAGAAATAAAGAATTCGTTAACTGTTAAACCTTCTTTAAAGTTAGCTTTAACAGGAATTTCGATAATTTCACCAGCTGGGTTATTCATCAACCCACGCATTCCTAACATTTGAGCGAAGTTAGATTTAGAGCCTCTTGCTCCAGAATCATACATCATAAAGATGTGGTTTTCGTGATCAAATTCACTCATCACACCTCTTTCAATATCTTCTCGTGCTTTAGCCCATTCTTCAACTACTAATTTATAACGTTCTTCTTCTGTTAAAACACCATCATCATAATATTCTTCAAGTTCACTTATTTTGTTTTCAGCCTCGACAATTCTTTCCTCTTTTTTAGAGTAAACATTCATGTCACTAGCTGAAACCGTAATTCCAGATAGAGTAGAATACTTAAATCCTAAATCTTTTAACTTATCTAACATTTTTGATGTTTCATTAATTTCAAACTGCTTAAATACTTCTGCAATAATCATTGATAAGAAACCTTTACCAAATGGTTCAGGAGTAGGCATATCTTTAATTTTATCGTGAACATTTTCACCTTTTTTAACAAAATAAACATCACTTAATACATTAAGTAAATTTTCTTCTGTTGGTTCATTCAAATAAGGGAATGAAGGTGGTAATATTTCATTAAAAATCATTTTACCTAAAGTAGTTACAAAATACATTTCTCTTTGTGCATCAGTAAAAGCATGATTTAAAGAGTTTGGTCTAACAACAATATTAGTATGTAATCCTATTTCTCCATTTTTATAAGCGATATATGCTTCATTATAACTAGCATAAAAGTGTCCTTCATTTTTCTGACCTGACTTTGTATAGGTTAAATAGTAGTTTCCTAAAACCATATCTTGCGAAGGGGTAACAACTGGTTTACCATCTTTAGGATTTAAAATATTATTAGAAGCTAACATCAACAAACGTGCTTCCGCTTGAGCTTCATTAGATAGTGGTAAGTGAACAGCCATTTGGTCTCCATCAAAGTCAGCATTAAAAGCTGGTGTTACTAATGGATGTAGTCTAATTGCTTTACCATCAATCAACTTAGGTTCAAAAGCTTGAATACCAAGTCTATGAAGAGTTGGAGCTCTATTTAATAATACAGGGTGTTCTTTTACAATATGTTCAAGAGCACTCCAAGCGTCATCATCTAAAGCCTCATAACTTCTCTTAGCCTCTTGGATTGAGTTAAGTCTTACAGTAAGTTCTCTAATAACAAAAGGTTTGAAAAGGACGATTGCCATTTCTCTTGGAATACCGGCCTGATACATTTCTAAGTCTGGTCCAACAACAATAACACTTCTCGCGCTAAAGTCTACTCGTTTACCAAGTAAATTTTGACGGAATCTTCCTTGTTTCCCTCTTAACATATCAGATAAGCTCTTCAATTGGCGATTTCTCTCCATAGTAGCTCTTCTACCACTCTTAGAGTTATCAATTAAAGAATCCACAGCTTCTTGTAAAAGACGTTTTTCATTTTTAATGATTAATCTTGGGACAAATGATTCCTTTTGTCTCTTTAATCTATTGTTTCTATTTAAAATTCTTCTATATAAATCATTTAAATCTGTCGTAGCAAATCTTCCTCCATCAAGAGCAACCATTGGTCTTAAATCAGGTGGGATAACCGGAAGAACATCAAGAACCATCCATTCTGGTTTATTATCACTATTTTTAAAAGCTTCGACAACTTCCAAACGTTTAATAACACGATCACGTTTTTGTTTAGAAGGTGATTTAAGTTTCTTTCTTAAACTTTTAACTTCTTTTTCTAAATCTAAATCTACTAATAACTTTTTAACTGCTTCTGCGCCTGTCATCGCTTGGAATTTATTTCCATATTTTTCATAATATAGCGAATATTCCATTTCTGATAAAATTTGCTTTCTTACTAAATCAGTATCACCAGGATTACCAGGATTAGTTACAATATAACTTGCTAAATAAACAATTTCCTCTAAATCTTTAGCTTTAATATCTAATAGTAATGCTAATCTAGAAGGCGAGTTTTTTAAATACCATGTATGAACTACAGGAGCCTCTAATTCAATATGCCCCATTCTTTCTCTTCTCACCTTTGATTCAGTGATTTCTACTCCACACTTATCACAAATTTGACCTTTATCTAAATTTCTTTTCTTTCCACAAGCACATTGATAGTCTTTAGTTGGCCCAAAAATACGCTCACAAAATAATCCATCGATTTCGGGCTTTAAAGTACGGTAATTAATTGTTTCATGTTTCAATACTTCACCATAACTCCAAGATCTAATTTCATCTGGACTAGCTAATCTTATTTGTAAGTGAGAATAGTCTTTTGATCCATATGTTTTAACTTTTTTCTTTTCTTGTCTTAGTCTTACAAACTCAGTAACATCGATTTTTTCTGGCTTTTCTTCTTCTGGTACTATTTGATATAGTTCAAAAATATAGTCAAGTTCTGTTTTAAACGACTCGTCTAGAGAAGTAATTGTTTCGTATGTTTTAATACTAATATTAAACAATTCTTTTGTTTGAGAAATGTTTAAATCCTCTAATTCATCTTCTAAATCTTTTGGCATTGATAAATTAAAGATAGATGTGGGAATAATATATTTTCTTAAAATTGGAATTAATGCTTCAAAGAGACTTTCATCATCTCTAAAAACATATTTTCTTATTTGCGTTAAATTAAAGCCATTTAGATCTTCTAACGTTTCAATTCCTGAAAGGTGAAGTGCTGTAATAACTTCTTCATCTAACTTTAAGTTTTTAATAAATGTTTTCTTAAAATCATTTACCATAATTACCAAAACCTCCTTCTATTAAAGGAACTAGACTCATCAACTAATGATTTATTAACTTCATTTTCACCAGTTTCTGCGTCAATAAGTTCAACATATAGACCAAGTGACTGAAGTTCTCTCGTTAAAACTCTAAACGATTCTGGAATATGGGAGTCAGGAATTTCCTTTCCATCAGTAATAGCCTTATAAACTCTGTTTCTTCCAATAATATCATCAGACTTAACAGTTAATAATTCTTTTAATGTATGGCTCGCTCCATAAGCATAAAGCGCCCAAACTTCCATCTCACCAAATCTTTGTCCACCATTTTGAGCTTTACCGCCCATTGGTTGTTGAGTAACTAATGTGTATGGTCCAACGCTTCTTGAGTGTAATTTATCATCAACCATGTGTGATAATTTAATCAAATACATTACACCAACGTTAATTCTATTTTCGAATGGTTCACCTGTTCTGCCATCATATAAAACATATTTACCATCACTTGGCATTTTTGCCTCTTCCATAATTTCTCTTAAATCATCTGGATTTACACCATCAAAAACTGGAGTTGCAATTTTAATACCTAAACTTTTTGCAGCCATTCCTAAATGGACTTCTAAAACTTGTCCAATATTCATTCTACTTGGTACTCCAAGCGGATTTAACATAATATCAATTGGTGTCCCATCTTCCATATAAGGCATATCTTCAACAGGTAATATTTTGGAAATAACACCTTTGTTACCGTGTCTTCCAGCCATTTTATCTCCTTCAGAGATTTTACGCTTTTTAACAATATAAACACGAACACTTTCATTAACGCCTGGCCCTAAGTCATCACCGTTTTCTTTAGAAAAGTATTGTACAGACTGAACAATTCCACCACCACCGTGAGGAACCTTTAAGCTTGTATCTCTAACTTCTCTTGCTTTTTCATTGAAAATAGCTTGAAGTAATTTTTCTTCAGGAGTTGGATCTGTTAACCCTTTTGGTGTAATTTTACCAACTAAAATATCCCCTTCATGAACTTCAGTACCAGGAATAATAATTCCTCTATCATCTAAGTATCTCAATTGACCACTTGGCGCATGTGGAACTTCTCTTGTAATCTCTTCTTTACCTAGTTTTGTGTCCCTAGATTCAATTTGGTGTTCATCAATATGAATTGAAGTATAAATATCTTCCTTAACTAATCTTTCGCTCATAATAATCGCGTCTTCATAGTTATATCCTTCCCAAGTCATAAAAGCAACAGTCACGTTTCTACCTAAAGCAAGCTCACCGTTTTCTGTCGATGGTCCATCAGCAATAACTTCGCCTTTAGAAACCATATCGCCTACTTTAACAAGTGGTTTTTGAATAATAGCTGTGTCTTGGTTAGAACGTAAAAATTGAATTAGCGGATAGTTAATTTTGACTAATTTATCTAATTGTTTAGAGGCTCTTATATTTGCGTAAGCTTCCCAATTAAATGGGTCATTTACATCATAAATAACTTTCCCTCTAGTTGCTACAATGTCCTCTTCTGGTCTAGTAACAATTTCAATTCTCTTAGCATCAGCATATAAAACTAAGCCCTCAACATCACTAACAATTGTTGCACCAGAGTCTTTTGCAGCACGATATTCAATTCCTGTTCCAACTACTGGTGATTCAGGGATTAGTAAAGGCACTGCTTGTCTTTGCATATTTGCGCCCATTAATGCTCTTGAAGCATCATCATGTTCTAAGAACGGAATAGTTGAAGTTGCTACAGAAACCAACTGTTTTGGAGAAACGTCCATAAAGTTAATTTCTGCTTTAGTAAAGACGTTAGTAGCGCCCATTAAACGCCCAACAACCATATCTTCTATAAATCTGCCTTCATTATCTAAAGGAGTATTTGCTGAAGCGATAATATAACTTTGTTCATCTCCAGCAGTTAAATAAACAAATTCGTCAGAAACATACATTTCTTTTTGTTCATTTTCTTTAATCTTTAAGTAAGGTGTTTGAATAAATCCATATTCATCAACTTTAGCATAAGTAGAAAGGGAACTAATTAATCCAATTGAAGGACCTTCTGGAGTCTCAATTGGGCAAATTCTTCCATAATGCGATTCATGAACGTCTCTTACTTCTACACCAGCACGATCTCTAGCAAGACCACCATTACCTAAAGCACTAATTCTTCTTTTTTGAGTCAATTCAGCAAGAGGATTAATTTGATCCATGAATTGTGATAATTGTGAAGAACCAAAAAATTCTTTCAAAGAAGCAGTCAAAGGCTTAATATTAATTAAACTTTGAGGAGTTGCTTCGTTTACATCTGCTGTAGACATTCTGTCTTTAATATTCTTTTCAAGTTTTGCTAAACCTATTCTAAATTGATTCTTAATAAGTTCACCAATCATTCTTAAACGTCTGTTTGACAAATGATCGATATCATCAATGTTACCAACATTATCATAAAGATTTAAATAATAACTAATACTAGCAACAATATCCGAAACAGTAATATAAAGTCTATCTTCTCTAGAGTCATGCCCTAAAATTTCAATATTTTCTTTACTTCTCTCATTATTTGATTTAACTAATACTCTTTCTACAAAAACATCTCTTCGGTAAGCTTCTTTTGCAAAAAAGGCATCTTTTTTACCTGCCACTAAAAAGTACTTAATAATATTTTCATCTAATTTATTACGGTTCATTTGCAAACTTAGTAAGTCTTCTTCTGTTATTTCTTTCCCCATATAAATAAGTGGTTTCAAGTCTTCTTGTTCTTTTCTTCTATCTTTTAGTATTTCAATGTTTGTTTTAGCGAAAATTGCTGTGTACTTTAAGTCGCCATAGTTTGATAAATTATCTTTATTACGATATATTTCAAAGAAGACTTCATCATCAACTTTAGTCCCTTCTTCAAACAACACTTCACCACTAATTAATTCAATATCGCTAGTAACAAAAGTAGTCAAATAACGTAAGTCAGCATGACTTAAGCCATTTCTTTCACCTAAAAGAGTATGTCTAATTTCTGGAGTTAATGTCGTTCCTTTAGTCACGATTATTTCTCCAGTAAGATGATTAACAATATCTTCCTCAATCTTAATAACTTTTCGATATTTCAATACTTTATCATTTTCTTTTCCATAAAGATTTAATAAGATTGATAAATTATTTTGGTCTTTTACATAATATTCGCTTGTTTCATCTTCCATTTTAAAGACAATTTGATCTTTAAAATAGTTAAGTTGTTCCCTAATTTTTGAAGTTACTTTTACATTTTTTTCAAATAAAACAGAAACAGAGTTTGACTCTGATGCCATGTATAAAATATCTTCATGAAGGTATTGTTCGGTAAGATCTGACGATTTAATTCCAAAAACAGCACTTTCAGTTTCATTTTGTAAAGATGATTCTTTATCTAAAATATTAACTCTAACTGCTTCTTTATTTTGTTCCAATAACTCAATGGAATCAATATCAACGACTTCACCTTTTTTGATAATAATTTCTTTAGTACGTGGATTAACAATATTCTCAGCATAAGTATAAACATCGGGTCTTGTAGTATAAGGGATCCCTTGAGCAATTGATTTTAATCTTTGGCTAATGTCTAATTTTTTCTTATATTTATATCTTCCAACTTTTTCTAGATCATATCTTCTTGGATCAAACAAACGAGATCTAATAAAATCTTTAGCTGCTTCAACTGGAATTTTTTCTCCTTGACGCATTTTTGAATATAATTCTTCAATTGCTAAATTACTTGTTAAAATTCCATCTTTTTCATCCTTAAACATTGTTTCTTCTAATAGCGTTTTATTTGTTGAAAAAGCACGAATCACTTCGCTTGGTCCATTAAAGCCTAACGCTTGAATTAATGTCGTTAGAGTTACTTTCTTAGAACGATCGAGTTTACCATAAATAATATTTTTAGCGCCCATTTCATATTCTAGCCAAGAACCTCTAGTCGGAATAACTTGACTTAAATAACGCATTTGATTAGACTTCTTGTCAAATTCACTTGTGTAATAGACACCACTAGATCTCACAATTTGGGAAACTACAACTCTTTCTGCACCATTAACAATAAATGTTCCTGTTGGTGTCATGTACTGTAAATTACCCATAAAAAGTTGTCTTTCGACAACATCTCCTGTTTTAATCTTCTCTAATTTAACTGTAACGAAAAGCGGTTTTGCATAGCTTACATCACGCCTTTTTGAATCCATTACAGAGTACTTTGCTGGTTCAAAGCGATGATTTGAGAAATATAATTTATACTCACCATTGTACGATTCAATTGGTGATAATTCATCAAATAATTCCTTTAAACCTTCTGTTACAAACCAATTAAATGAGTCGGTTTGAATCTCAATTAAACTTGGTAAATCGATATCATAACGCATCTTTGAATAATTGCGTCTTTGTGCTTTTTTGCCGTATTGCACACTACGAAATGCCATATATTCACACTCCTATACTTAGCAACTCTTATTTATTATTTATAAATAAATCAAACATTATGCATTTTACTATTCTATAGTATTCAACGCAAGATGTCAACTGTAATTTTACTTTTTCGATTTAATTACATAAAAACCTTTACTTTTCTTAATAATAGCTGAGTTTTCATAAATATTTTGCAAAAAAGAAAGATGAGACTGTGCCCCATGATTTTTCTTTACTACAACATAAAACTCCCCATTTTTATTTAAGTGGTTTATTGAATCTTTATACATTTCAAAAATAATACTTTTCCCAGCCTTTATTGGTGGATTTAAAGTAATCAAATCAAACTTTTCCTTAATTTCTGAAAAACCATTAGATACAAGAACTTTGTTATTAAAACCATATCTTTTATTGTTTATTTTTGTTAATTCTACCGCTCTTTCGTTAATGTCACTTTGCGTAACTAAAAGCTGTTCATTTTCTCTTTTCAAGACAATTCCAATGACACCGTAACCGCATCCTAAATCTAAGACACTTTTACAGTTTTCATTAATTTTAAGAGTCTCAATTAAAAGTGTTGTTCCAACATCAACATGTTTAAAAGAAAAGATTCCATTATCAGTAGAAAAATGATATTTTAAATCTTTAATAGTTCCTTCAATCTCAATAATGTTTTTATCCCTCTTGGGATCATAGATAAAATAATGACTCATTTATTACAACAGAAAAACCTGAGCCAAGCTCAGGTCTTACTTTTCTTTTTGTTATTTTATAGAAATTGTTGCGCCAACTGCTTCTAATGCTTCTTTAGCT